>JBOHIU010000190.1:0-19509 GCA_050725855.1 Xanthobacteraceae bacterium
CAATCAACTCGCGCGTTTAAGGCGTTTGCCCTTGGCGGCCGGGCGCCTCGCCGTCTTGGCGCCAGACGGCGGCGCGTCGCGTTGGCCGCGCCTGGTCGAGCCGGTTTCGCGCTTCGCCTGGACCGACCGAACAAAGGCCTCGATGTCGATCGTATGAGCCCGTTCCAGGGCGACTTCGTCGAGTTCCTTGTCCTGCACCAGGACATAGGAGCCATCCGCCACCTTATAACCCTTAACCCGATCCCCTTCGGGAACCTCTTGACCGGTCTCCGAGTCTACCTGCTGGTACCGCACCCGGTTACCGGTTTTGCGGTTAACGATGTTGAACCGGGTCCGTGGGCTGGTCGAGGTCGCAGGGAACAGGGCCACTCCGCAGGAAACTAATGATAATTTCAGATAACCCTTCCAATTGGTCCGCGATGCCATGACATAACCCCCGAACGGTGACCCAACACTGACGGGAACGCAACGCGACCACAACACGAGGGTTCCGACTCAGCGGGAACCGCCAAATTGCCTTGTGGTTACAGGATAGTGTAATGGTTTCGGGTTGTGTAGCTGCTTTTGTTCCTGCCGGGGGCAGGACACCTAACGATAAGCGATGTCCATAAACGGAGTTAAGTGTGGCCCCTTCCAGCAAGACCCCCCTCCTCGACACTGTTCATAGCCCCCGCGATCTCAAGGAGTTTGACCCGATCCGTTTGCGTCAACTCGCCGACGAACTGCGGCAGGAGACCATTGATGCGGTAGCGGTGACCGGAGGTCATCTCGGCGCCGGCCTCGGCGTCATCGAATTGACGGTCGCGCTTCATTATGTGTTCGACGCGCCGACCGACAAGATCATCTGGGATGTCGGGCACCAAGCCTACCCTCATAAGATTCTGACGGGACGCCGCGACCGCATCCGCACGCTGCGCCAGGGCGGCGGGCTTTCCGGCTTCACCAAGCGCGCGGAGAGCGAATACGACCCATTTGGCGCCGCGCATTCTTCGACCTCGATCTCCGCCGCGCTTGGCATGGCGGTGGCCCGCGATCTCACTCAGAAGCAGAACAACGTCATCGCGGTGATCGGCGATGGCGCGATGTCGGCGGGCATGGCCTATGAGGCGATGAACAATGCCGGTGCGATGAACTCGCGGCTGATCGTCATCCTCAACGACAATGACATGTCCATCGCGCCGCCGGTCGGCGCCCTGTCGGCTTATCTCGCCCGCCGCGTTTCCGGGCGGGGCTATCACAGCGTCCGCAAGTTTTTCCGCCAGATCGCCAAGCGCTTTCCCGGCAAAACGCTGCAGCAGCGGGCGATGGCCGTGGAGGAATACGCGCGCGGCCTGGTGACCGGCGGGACGCTGTTCGACGAGCTTGGCTTTTTCTATGTCGGACCGATCGACGGCCATAACATCGATCACCTCCTGCCGGTGCTGCAGAACGTGCGCGACACCAAGAACGGGCCGATCCTCGTTCATGTCGTCACGCAAAAGGGCAAGGGTTATGCGCCGGCGGAGAAATCCGCCGACAAATACCACGGCGTGGTCCGGTTCGACGTCGCAACCGGCGCGCAGGTCAAGTCGAAACCGACGGCGCCAGCCTTTCAGAAAGTATTCGGCGAAAGCCTGATCAGGGAAGCGCGCAAGGACGACAAGATCGTCGCCATTACGGCGGCAATGCCGTCGGGTACCGGCATCGACCTGTTCCAGAAGGAGTTTGCGAACCGCACCTTCGATGTCGGCATTGCCGAGCAGCACGGCGTCACCTTCGCGGCTGGACTCGCTACCGAGGGCTTCAAGCCCTTCGCCACCATCTACTCGACCTTCCTGCAGCGAGCTTACGACCAGGTTGTGCACGATGTCGCCATCCAGCGTCTGCCGGTACGCTTCGCCATGGACCGTGCCGGCCTCGTCGGCGCCGACGGTCCGACCCATGCCGGTTCGTTCGATGTTGCCTATTTGGGTTGCCTGCCCGGCTTCGTCTTGATGGCGCCGTCGGACGAGGCTGAGTTGGTGCACATGGTATCGACCGCGGTGGCGATCGACGATCGACCGTCGGCTCTGCGCTATCCGCGCGGCGAAGGCTACGGCGTGCCGATGCCCGAAGAAGGCAAGCCGCTGGAGATCGGCAAAGGCCGCATCGTGCGCGAAGGCACCAAGGTGGCGCTGTTCTCTTACGGCGCGCGGCTTCACGAATGCCTCAAGGCCGCCGATGAGCTCGCAACCTATGGACTGTCCACGACGGTCGCTGACGCGCGCTTCGCCAAGCCGCTCGATGTCAACTTGCTGCTACGGCTTGCCCGCGAGCACGAGGTGCTGCTCACAATCGAGGAGGGCGCGATCGGCGGCTTCGGCGCGTTCGTCCTGCAGGCGCTCGCCGAGCACGGCGCTTTGGACCGCGGCCTGAAGGTCCGCGCGATGGTCCTGCCGGACCTGTTCATCGACCATGATTCGCCGAACGCCATGTACGCTAAAGCAGGCCTCGATGCGAAGGGCATTGTCGCCAAAGTGTTCGGGGCGCTCGGCCAGAACGTTCGCGGCGAAACGATGAAGCTGGTCCGGTCATAACCTGTCGGCGTTGGTGACAGCCTTCAAGATCGCAAAATCTTTCCAGGTGATCTGAGATAGCGCCGTGCACTCCATCCCCTCCCCCCGCGAGCAAAGCGAGTGGCGGGGAGGGTGGCGCATCGCCATGCGAAGCGATGGCGATGCGCCGGATAGGGGGCATGACCCACGCGCTCGGAAAATCTGGATCCCCCCGCTCCTGACCCGTCCCCGCCATTCGCCAGGCGAATGGCGGGAGGGGAATTGATGCCCAAGCAGCGCGCCGATCGGCTTCTGGTCGCGCGCGGCCTGTTCGAGAGCCGCGCCCGAGCGCAGGCGGCAATTGCCGCCGGCCGCGTCGTCGCCGACGGCCAACCGGTGCGAAAAGCGTCGGAAGAAATCACCGACACGGCGGTGATCGAGGCAGAGCCCGCGTACCCTTACGTTTCTCGCGGCGGGGTCAAGCTCGCGTTCGCGCTCGACCATTTTGCGCTCGATGTGAAAGACCGCGTCTGCCTCGACGCCGGCGCCTCGACCGGCGGGTTTACCGAAGTGCTGATCGCGCGCGGCGCGCGCTATGTCTATGCGGTCGATGTCGGGCGCGAGCAGCTTCATCCGCAACTGCGCGGCCGCGACCAAATCGTCTCGATCGAGGCGACCGACATCCGCACGCTCGATCCGTCGCGATTCTCACCCTCGCCGGATTTTGCCAGCGTGGATGTCAGCTTCATTTCGCTCAAGCTGGTGCTACCCGCCGTCGAGAAGCTGCTGCAACGATACGCGAGGCTGGTCGCTCTGATCAAGCCGCAATTCGAGGCCGGCCGCCGCGACCAGAAAAAAGGCATCGTGCGCGACGCATCGGTCCACGCCGCGATCTGCGCCGACATCGAAGCGTTCCTCGCCGGGCGCGGCTGGCGCGTCGGCGGCATTGTCCCCTCGCCTCTTCTCGGCGGCGACGGCAATCGCGAGTTTTTCATCGAGGCCGAACGTGGTTGAGCGGCTGACCATCGACCGGATCGGCCATCGCGCCGACGGCATCGCCGACGGGCCGGCCGGACCGATCTACGTTCCCGGCGCGCTGCCGGGCGAGACGGTCGAGGTCGAAGACTGGCCCAGTCATCCCGACCGCCGCCGATTGCTCAAAGTCGAGAACCCGAGCGCCAAGCGCATCGCCCCGGTCTGCCCGCATTTCGGCGTCTGCGGCGGCTGCGCCATGCAGCATTGGCAAAGCGATTCCTACCGTGTCTGGAAACGCGGTCTCGTGACCGAGGCCCTGCGGCAGGCCGGGATCGATGCCCCGGTCGGCGATCTGATCGATGCGCACGGCGAAGGCCGCCGCCGCGCCACCTTTCATGCCCGCCGCGGCGCTCTGGATGTGCTGGAAGTCGGCTTCTCGGCGGCGCGAGCGCACAACGTGGTCTCGATTGATCGCTGTCCGGTACTGGCGAAGAGCCTCGATGGTGCGCTGGCGGCGGCCTGGGCAATCGCCGAAGCGACTGGCGCCAGCCAAAAGCCGCTCGACATCGCGGTGACGGCGACGGATACGGGTCTCGATGCCGACGTGCGCGGGTCGGGCCCGCTCAAGCCGGAAGCGATGATGGCGCTCGCCAGCGCCGCCGCCGCGCACAATCTGGCGCGGCTCACACGCCACGGCGAACTCGTCGCGCAACGCCGTGCGCCGACGATCCATGTCGGCACGGCGACCATTCATTTGCCGCCGGGAGCATTTCTTCAGGCGACGGAAGAAGGTGAAGCCGTGCTGTCGCGTCTCGTCCTCGCCGCATGCGAGGGCGCCCGCCGCGTCGCCGATCTGTTTTGCGGCGTGGGTCCCTTCGCCCTGCGCCTTGCCGAGCGGGCGCGCGTTGTTGCCGCCGATGACGACGAGGCCGCCATCGCCGCGCTCGGCCGCGCCGCCGCGGCGACGCGCGGCCTCAAGCCGGTCGAGGCGCGAACGCGCGATCTATTCAAGGATCCGCTGTCGGCCGAGGAATTGCGCCGGCTCGATGTCGTGGTGTTCGATCCGCCGCGCCAGGGCGCGCAGGCACAATCGCGCGCGCTGGCGTCGAGCGGCGTGCCCCGCATTATCGCGGTGTCATGCAATCACGGCACATTCGCCCGCGATATGCGCATCCTCGTTGACGCCGGCTATCGCCTCGCCGAGATCACGCCGGTCGATCAATTCCGCTATTCCGAGCATGTCGAAATCGTCGGCCGCCTGGAAAAGTAGGCGGACCTATCCCCCGCATGCGCGAAGGAGCGATATGCAGAGACGATGACGGGAAGCGCCGAGGCGCTTCCTTTCTCAAGGTTTGCTTTTTTTCGCCTGAGGCGCCAGCGCCTGCTCGGCGTGCGGCGGGAAGTTGGCATTGACTTCGGTGCCGCGCAAGAGCGCCAGCGCACTCTGCAGCGCGGCGTCATCCTTCGAGTTGGGAGGCACGTATGACTGCGAGCCTTTTTCTTCCTTACCTTGCGCGTGGAAGTGCCCTGGCAGCGTCGCCTCGCTGACTTCGACTTGGCTCCCCTGCAGCGCCTTCGGCACCTGCTCCATAACCTGGATGTCAGGCGTGATCCCTTCTGCCTGAATCGATCGCCCCGACGGGGTGTAATAACGCGCGGTGGTCAGGCGGAGCGCTCCATTGTCCGGACCCAGCGGAATAATCGTCTGAACCGACCCTTTGCCGAAGGATCGCGTGCCCAGGATGGTGGCGCGCTTTTGGTCCTGCAGGGCGCCGGCAACGATTTCGGAGGCCGAGGCCGAGCCGCCGTTGATCAATACGATGAGCGGCTTGCCGTGGCTCAAATCGCCGGGGTTCGGCTTGGCGAAAAACCGCTCGTCGGAGTCTGAATCGCGGCCGCGCGTCGAAACGATCTCGCCGCGGCTCATGAAGTCGTTGACCACGCCCACGGCCTGATCGAGCAAGCCGCCCGGATTGTTTCGCAGGTCTAGGATATAGCCCTTCATCTGATTGGCCGGAATTTTCGCCGACAGATTCTCAAGCGCGCTCTTCAGCTCATCGGTCGTCAGCTCGTTGAATTCCTTGATGCGGATGTAGCCGACATTGCCGCCCTCGTCGCGGAAGCTGACTGGACGGGTCTGGATGATCTGGCGCGTCAAGGTCACCGTGATGAGCTTCGGCGCGCTGCCACGTTGAATGCCGAGCGTCACTTTCGAGCCGGGCGGCCCGCGCAATTCGGCGACGACGCTGTCGAGCGCAACGCCTTTGATCGGCTTGCCATTGATCTCCATGATCAGGTCGCCGGCCATGATGCCGGCCCTCGACGCGGGGGTGTCGTCGATCGGCGACACGACCTTGACGACGCTATTTTCCGTCGTCACCTCCATGCCGAGACCGCCGAACTCGCCGGTCGTCTCGACCTGCATTTCCTTGTAGTCCTTGGGATCCATGTAGTTCGAATGCGGATCGAGGTGCCCGACCATGCCGTCGAGGGCGGATCGGATCAGCTTGGTGGAGTCGGGCTTATCGACATAGTCCTGGCGCACGATGTCGAACACTTTGCCGAACAGTTCCAGGTTACGATAGCTCGACCCGCTGTCCGCCGACGGCGAGGCGGTTGCCCGGGCGATCAGGGGCGCCACCGGAGGCGAGATTGCCACAAGGGCCAGGGCGGCGCCCGCGGCGGCGCCGGTCAAGATGCAACGAAGGCTTTTCATCGAGTTTTCCGGTCCCAAAGAGCCACTATAATCGCCCCCATTGTGGCGTGGCGGCGGCAAGCATCACTTATGACCGCCCAATCATCGCAAGCAACCGGCAAGGCGTCGCAGGCCTCTTACCGCTTCGCAGACAATTCCAATGCCGCGCCCACCTCAAATCCGCATACCGCCAGCAAGGAACATCCGGCCGAACATACGGTCCGTTGGAATCAGATGATGATATGAAAACCGCCGTCCTTTGTCGCGCTCCTTGAGGGCAGAAAACCCAGGGGGAAGGAACCAAAGTGAGCATCGATATCGTCCTGGTCCTGGTCGCCCTGGCATTCGCCTGGAGCATGGGAGCACATTACACCGGCGCCTGCATGGGCATGCCCTATGCGACCCGGAGCATCGGCTTGGCGGGCGCTCTGTGGACGATGGCACCGCTTACGCTGATCGGTGCCGCATTCCTAAGCCGCCGCGTGCTCGTCAATGTCGGGCACAATATTCTTGTCGCGGATCGACTTGGCGCGGCACCGGCGATAGCCATCATCGCCGCGGCATTTTTGCTGACCACGCTCTTCACGCAGCGACGGATCCCGACATCGACGATCCAAATCCTTGTGTTCTGCGTCATCGGAACCGGCGCGGCGCTCAATCTTGCCGTTCGCTGGGACACGGTGATCCGGCTTGCCGTATTGTGGGTTCTCGCGCCGTTCATTGCCTTTGCGCTTGGCTATGTCTTCACCAAGCTGCTCGACCGGGTGCCGGGGATCGCAACCGGCAACTTCGCCGCCATCATCGGCCGCACGCTGGTCCTGGTCGGGGGCGCGGCATCGCTGGCGATGGGAGCCAACGACGTGTCGAACGCGACCGCGGTGTTCCTCACCACGGGGCTCTCCGGCCCGCTCCTCGCCGGCGTGGTCGGCGGCGTCGGCCTTGCCGTGGGTGTCCTGACCTGGGGACGGCCGCTGCTGGACCGCGTCGCATTCGATGTTGTCAGGGTCGATCTGGTGATGGCGACCGCAGCCCAGTTCGTCCAGGCGCTCGTCGTGCTGATCGCCGTGTTCTTCGGCTACTTCACGTCGATGAATCAGGCGCTGATCGGCGCGATGGCCGGTACCGGCTTTGCGCGCGGACGCGAGACAATCGACAAGAAGGTCATCGTCGGCATCCTGAGCGGTTGGATCATCGGTCCCGCTGCCGGAGCCGCGTTAGGCTATGCGTTCGGTCTCGCGACGCGACTATTTTAGGGCCGCGGTAGACGGCCAGCCATCGAGATGATTGCGACTTCAGGCGGCGGCGCGCACCTTGTCAGGAACGGCGAGCGGCTTGTTGGCGCTATTGAGGAATTCGATGGTCATGAAGACCATTTCCTTGTCGCCGAGGTTTTCCAGGTCGTGAACCTTGTACTGGCCAAGCCCGTAAGTTTCGTGCCGGGTCTCGCCGGGCTGATAGGTGTATTCGACCGTGCTGCCATCCATCAGGTGCTGCCGTCCCTTGCCGCCGGAAACCGCCGTCCAGAAATAATCGAGCACGTGGCGATGGAAACCGATCCGCTCGCCGGGCGCGAGCCGGATGATCCATACCCGCACGCGCTCGTTCTCCGACAGCAAACTCGAACCGACGCAGCCGTTGTGGTTCGCCTTTTCGCGCTCGAATTCAGCGGCAGTGGCGGGCGGCCAAGCCGATTTGTCGGCGCGGTCGGTGGTCTTGTCCAGCATTGTCAATGCCATAGCGTTCCTCCAAGAATTCCAGGCACAATATAGAAACACCGCTCGGCTTTTGAAATAGTCCGCCACACACGCAGTTTCCTTAAGGACATGCCAGGACACCCTCCGCCCGTCTCCGCGAATGCGGGGGCCGACAAGGCGATCGAGACCCCGCGGGATTCGCGCTCATGCGCGGATGACGGGGAATCGACTGGAAAGCGGCGCGCGCTAGTGATCGGCGGCTCGATGAGCGGGCTTCTCGCCGCGATCATGCTGCAGCGACGGGGCTGGATCGTCGACGTGTTCGAACGGGTGGAGAGCGAGCTTTCGGGCCGCGGCGCCGGCATCGTGGCGCAAGGCGAGCTGATCGCTCGGCTGGAAGCGCTGGGGCTCGATACCCGCGATCTCGGCGTCCTTGCCAGGACTCGCAAGCTCCTGGAGGCCGACGGCCGCGTTTCACTGACCGTCGAATGCCCGCAAGTGCTCACCGCCTGGGAGCGCGTCTATCGTGTTCTGCGCGACGCATTCCCGCCGGCGCATTATCATCGCGGCCGCGCCTTGGTCGCTTTCGAGCAGACCGGGTCCAGCGTGCTCGCGCGTTTCGGCGACGGCGGCACGGCCGAAGCCGACGTCCTGATCGGCGCCGACGGCCTGCGGTCCACAATACGCGGCCAATGCATACCCGAAGTCGCGCCGCTTTATGCGGGCTATTGCGCCTGGCGGGCGCTCCTGCCCGAGAGCGCGATTCCACCCGAGATCCACCGGGAGCTATTCGAGTCGATGGCATTCTGCCTGCCCCCCGGCGAGCAATGCCTGCTCTATCCGGTCGCCGGACCGAACGACGATCTGCGCGCCGGGCATCGGCGCTGCAACGTCGTGTGGTACCGGCCGGCTGACGAAACGTGCGAGCTGCCGTGGTTGCTGACCGATGAGAGCGGCGTAATCCATTCGATCTCGATCCCGCCGCCGCTGATCCGCCGCGAGGCGACCGCGGCCATGCGTGCGGCGGCGCAGCGCTTGCTGCCGCCGCAGTTTCGCGCCATCGTCGCCCGTATCGACGAGCCGATCTTGCAGCCGATCTACGATCTCGAAAGTCCACGTCTCGCCTTCGGCCGCGTCGCCATCGTCGGCGATGCCGCCTTCGTGGCGCGGCCGCATGTCGCCGCCGGGGTGTCCAAGGCGGCCGACGACGCGGCGACACTGGCGCATGCCCTCGATGGCGAGGATGTCGAGAGCGCGCTACGCCAGTTCGAGGCCGAACGATTGCCGGTCGGCAGGAAGATCATCGAGCGCGCGCGTCACCTGGGAGCCTATCTGCAGGCCAGCCAAAGCGCCGAGGAACGCGCGCGCTCGGCGCGGCACTCGATTCCCGAAGCGGTGCTCGCCGAGACGGCCGTGCTCGATTTTCTTCGTGCCTGAGCGGGGCTGCGCCGTAGTGCTCTCGCAATGATCGAACCTGGAGCGCGAACCACGGCTGCGGCGACGCGGCGCAATTTCGCGGCGATTTGAGCGTGTGCCATAGAGTGTCGCGGATTTGACATTCGCTACCCACCGAGCCGAGAACGCGTGAAGCGAATGTCAAATCCAAAGCTCCACGACCACCTATATTTTCTAGTGGTTCTTTGATTCTAACATTCGCACGAGAACGTGCCGAAGCGGGATGCGAATGTTAGATTTGGACCACCAGTGGGCGGTTCAGAAGTCCGCATCATCCTTACGGCGGGCCTCGCTATGCGGACTTCCGAACCAAAGCCACACTAGATCAATAACTTGCTAGTGTCCTTTCGATTCCGAAGTTCGCCAACGAGGGTGCCGCACTATGATGCGAACTTCGGAATCGGGACACTAGAATCATGAAGGAATTAAGCTGGCTGCAGCGGCATCTCCGGACCGCGGTCCTCATCGTCGGGATGGTTGCCGCACTCGCCGCATTGTTGTCCTTTCCGCCGATCGATCGCGGACTAGGAGGCGCTTTTGCTTTTTCCGCCGACGGCGCGACCATCGCGAAGTATCCGCATTGGCTGCGCCAGCAGGCGGCCAAACACCACGGGAGCTATGTGGATTATTCGACCCTGCCGGCATGCCTGACCGAGGCGGTGATTTCGGTCGAGGACAAGCGCTTTCTGCTGCACGGCGGTGTCGATCCGGTCGCGGCGTCGCGCGCCTTGATCGAGGATGCGCAGAACGACCGCGTCGATCACGGCGGCAGCACGATCACGCTGCAACTGGCGCGGATGATCCTTCACGTTCCGCGCCGCCAGCCCTCGGCAATCGCCGAACTGACAAGCCAGCTCCGCGTGTTGCGCGGCGCGCTCATCGTCGAGCACGACTTCAGCAAGGAAAAAATCCTGGAGCTGTATCTGAACGGGGTTTATCTCGGACGAAGGGCGACGGGCGTGGCGGCGGCAGCGGAGGCGTATTTCCACATGCCGCTGGCGCAGGTGAGCAATGCGCAATGCATCTACATGGCCGGCCTGCCGAACGATCCGACCCGCTTCGGCGCGGACCCTTCCGGAGATTTTGCGATGGCACGCTACCGTCACGTGATCGCGACCATGGAACGCAACGGCTATCTCACCAGGGACCGGGCCGTCGCGCTCGCTAACCAACACTTGTTCTCGCACGTCTCCGAGAACTGACGGCGCTTGGCGGCGCCTTTCGCTCGCGGCCCGGCAGCAATGAACGACATTCGGCGCGTGCTGGTGGTGGGCGGTGGCGTCGGCGGCTTGACGGCGGCCGTTTCGTTCGCGCGGCGCGGCGTCGAGGTTTTGCTGATCGAACGGCGGCCGGCGTTCGACGTCCCCGGCGTCGGCCTCGGTCAGCCGGCCAATGCGCTACGCGTGTACGACGCGCTTGGGGTTTTGCCGGAGATTTTGGCGAGCGGTTTCGCCTACGACCGGATGTGGATCTTCGATCAGAATCGCGTGCCGATCGTCGAGCACAAATTCCTGCTCGGCGACGAACGGGTGCCGGCGGTATGCGCGCTGTCGCGGCGCCGATTGCACGAGATCCTGCTGGCGGCGGCGCGGCGCGCCGGCGTGCAGGTGCGCACCGGACTGGCCGTGAATGACATTCACGACGAGAAGGACCGCGTCGCAGTCACGTTTTCAGATGGCCGCAGCGCCGCCTTCGACCTCCTTGCCGGCTTTGACGGCATCCGCTCGACGACGCGGCTGCATCTGGTCGGAACGGCATTCGCGCCGAGACCTTCGGGATACGGCGGCTGGCGAGTGCAGGTGCCCCGGTGCGACGACGTGCGCGGCATGGAATTTCTCCAAGGCATCGGCAGCAAGACCGGCGCCATGCCGCTCGCCGACGATCTCATGTATATTTTCCACATCCGGCCGGAGCGTCCTGGCGCGGTGTTCGAGCGCCGCGATTACGCGGAGCTATTCAAACAAAGACTTGCGCCGTACGATGGCTACGTCGCCGAGGTGGCCGCCTCCCTCGACGACAAATCCGATATTGTTTACAGCCCGATCGAGCCGCTCCTTATGCCCTGGCCGTGGTTTCGCGGCCGGGTCGTCATCGGCGGCGACGCCGCGCATACTTTTCCGCCGCATCTGACGCAAGGCGCGGCGATGGCGGCGGAGGACGGTTACGTTCTGGCACGCGAGACATTGGCCGACAATGCGCCGTTCGAAGCGCGACTCCTACGCTACTCGCAGGCGCGCTACGCGCGTTGCGCTTTCGTCTATACGTTTTCGTATCAGTGGATGCTGGACGAGCAAGCGGTGCGCACGGCGGAAGACCTCGCGGCGGCGCGGGTGGAGCTTGCAAAGAATGCCTCGGCACGCATCGGCGCGAGCGACCGCATCCTCGACAGCATTATTCTTTAGACGTGCTGGCCGCCGTTGATGTGGATTTCGGCGCCGTTGACGTAGGACGAGGTGTCCGTACACAGCACGTAAATGATCTTCGCGATCTCGTCGGGCGTGCCGAGGCGGTGCATCGGGATATGCTCGACGATCTTTTCCGTGCCGGGCGAAAGCATCGCGGTGTCGATCTCGCCGGGCGCGATGGCATTGACGCGGACGCCGCGCGCGCCAAAGTCGGCCGCCATTTCGCGCGTGAGCGCCGCGAGCGCCGCCTTCGAGGTCGCGTAAGCCGCGCCGGCAAACGGATGCACGCGGGAGCCCGCGATCGAAGTGACGTTGACAACGGACCCTTTCGCCGCCTGAAGTTCGTCGAGCAGGCCGCGCGCCAGCATGATCGGTGCGAAGAAATTGACCTGAAAGACGTGGTGCCAATCCTCGCGCGAGGTGTCGATGGAACTCAGCCGCTTGCCGCCCTCGGCTTTGGGCGAGATCGCGGCATTGTTGACCAGCGCCTGCAGTTCGCCGTGGAGCCGGCGCTTGGTTTCGGCAATGGCCTCCTCGGTACTTTCGGGGCTCGACAGGTCGACCTGAATGTGATCCTCCGGTCCCGCCTCCCACGGGCAGTTCTCGGGAAACGGATGGCGCGAGCAGGTGATGACGCGCCAGCCGGCCGCGGAAAACCGCTTCACCGTGGCGTGGCCGATGCCGCGGCTGGCTCCGGTGAGAAGCAGGGTGCGGCGCGGCTGGTTGGGCGTGGGCATGTTGTTAATTCCTATTATCGCAAACCTATCACGTTTCCCGGGCGCGACGCAGCATGGAGCAAGGCGGAATGATGCGACGCAGACCCGGGATCGTTGCAAATGCCGAGCTTGGTACGATCCCGGATCAGCCGCGCACCGCTACGCTTCGCTGCGCGCTGCGCCGCATCCGGGAAACCACTTCACGGGTAAAGCCGCGTCTTGGTCCAAAGCCCCGCCACGCCCGTGCGCTTAAAGACAATGCGGTCGTGGAGGCGATAAAGCCGCTCCTGCCAGAATTCGATTTCGGACGGCACCACGCGGTAGCCCGACCAGAACGGCGGCCGCGGCACGGTGCCGATGGCGAATTTTGCCGCACAACGGGCGACGGCTTTTTCAAACGCCATGCGGCTCTCCAGCGCCGCCGACTGCTTCGATGCCCAGGCTCCGATCTGCGCCATGCGCGAACGGGTAGCGAAATAGGCGTCGGCTTCCTCAGCCGATACCAATTCTACCGCCCCGCGTGCACGCACCTGGCGTTGCAGCGTTTTCCAATAAAACGTCAGCGCGGCCTTGGGCGCGCCATCAAGTTCGTGGGCCTTCACGCTGCCCAGGTTGGTGTAGAACACAAACCCGCGCTCATCGACGCCCTTGAGCAGCACCATTCGTACGTTGGGAAGGCCATCGGCGTCCACGGTCGCGATTGCCATGGCGTCCGGATTGACCGGCTCGGCGTGCTTGGCTTCAGCGAACCAGTCCGCGAACAGGCGAAAAGGCTCTTCGACCTCGGTGAAGTCACCGCCTGTTAACCGGCTCGGGTGCTCAATAGGGCCGGTATCCGTCATTTGCCTGGAGTCTCAAGTTGCGCGCGTGGGACGATCGGCAGGCGCGTGGCCGATCCCTATATAGGGGAACAGCTGTCTTGCGCCTATGCGGGCCGCTCCGGCGGATCGCGGCCGGCGCCGCTTTGGTCGCGGCTGTCGCCTGCGCCGGCTGCTCCTATCAGCTCGGCACGATGTTCTCCAAATCCGATAACGACGCGACGGTAACCGGATCAATTGGGCGCCATGGGGCGGCTCATTCCAACCGGACTGCCCAGGTATCCGAATCGGACCTCGCTTATGCGCGCGCGGCGGCGGCTGACGCTCTGGCGCACCACGGCAAGGTCAACAGCGTGCCGTGGCAGAATCCGCAGACCGGCGTCGGCGGCAACATCACCCCGCTCGCGGCCTCTTACGATCAAGACGGCCTGCCCTGCCGCGATTTCCTTGCCAGCGCCATGGGCGCGGGTATGGGCGCCGATTCGCAGGCTTGGCTGCAAGGATCGGCCTGCCGCACCGCCAGCGGCGAATGGCAGGTCAAGAGCCTCAAGCCGCTCAAGTCGGGCTGAAGGAACGGACAATTCCATCGCAAACACGGCGCCGCATTGCGACTCGGCCGCATTACGCCCACATTTGACACAAGTGTTTGACACACGTGTAAGTCACGCGGGCGTGGTGGGGACCGGCCCAAGACATTGAAATTGGAGTCGCGGGGATGCGTGATCCCTATGAGGTTCTAGGCGTCAATCGCAAAGCGGGTGCGGCCGAGGTCAAGAGCGCCTATCGGCGCCTTGCCAAGAAGCTGCACCCCGACGCCAATAAGAACGATCCCAAGGCGGCGTCGCGCTTTGCCGAGCTGAATGCCGCCCACGAGATCATCGGCGACGAAGATAAGCGCAAGGCCTATGACCGCGGCGAGATCGACGCCGAAGGAAAGCCGAAGTTTCAGGGTTTCGAGGGCTTCGGCGCCGGCGCGCAGCCGGGCGGCGGGTTCGGCGGCGGCACGCATTTCGAAGGCTTCAACTTCGGACCCGAGGGCTTCACCCGCACCACGCGACGCGGACGAGCCGGCGCGAGCGGCGGCGGCTTCACCGGTTTCGAGGACATTTTGCGCGATGCTTTTATGGGCGGCGGCGCGGCGGGAGCCCGCCATCGCCCCGACACAGAGGACCTTGGCACCGGCGCCGACGTACAGGCCGAAGTCACGGTGACGCTCGCGGAAGCGGCCAAGGGCGTCACCCGGCGCTTACGACTGCCTACCGGCAAGGAAGTCGACGTGAAAATCCCGGCCGGCATCACCAGCGGCCAGAATGTTCGCCTGCGCGGCCAAGGCATGCCTGGCCGGGGCAGAGCCGGCGACGTCCTCATCACCGTGTCGGTCGCGCCGCATCATCTTTTCACGCTCGACGGCGCCGACCTGAAGCTCGATCTGCCGGCGACGCTGTATGAGGCCGTGCTTGGCGGCAAGGTACGCGTGCCGACGTTGGACGGTCATGTCGAGCTGACGATCCCGGCGTGGACCTCGAGCGGGCGCACGTTTCGCCTGCGCGGCAAGGGCTTTCCGGCCAAATCCGGCAAGGGCGATCTTCTCGCCACCGTGCGAATCGTATTACCCGAAAAAGTCGACGCCGAGCTCGACGCACTGATGAAGAAGTGGAAGGCCGAAAGATCCTACGATCCAAGGAAGGATATGTAGGCGCGGCGAGCGCCGC
This sequence comes from Xanthobacteraceae bacterium, assembly GCA_050725855.1. Lineage (GTDB taxonomy): Bacteria > Pseudomonadota > Alphaproteobacteria > Rhizobiales > Xanthobacteraceae > BOG-931. Next base: position 14,984 of record JBOHIU010000190.1, read on the forward strand.
GAGTTGCGTGTCGTCAAGCGTCGGGGCGGCGAACCAAATCATCGCGATCAAACGCACATCAAGCTCACCCGCCTCGCTGTGGCGTGCGGGTGTCGATCTGGTCGTAGGCGGCCTGCGCGATGGCATGCAGCTTATTCCGCTCGGCCGGCCCGCTGAGCACGTAGAAAAGATCGCCGTCGACCCAGTAATAGGCGGCGTTGCGGTCAGCAGCGATGTAGCGCAAGGCGGTCGCCTGATCCGTTGTGTGCCCGCAATAGAGCGTGAAGCGCTCGCCCGACGGCGCCTCGTACATGAAGAACGCCGTGGCCCCGGTCGGACCGGGCAAGAGCCGGCCGCCGACGAGCTTGAGCCCCATCTTGTCCAGTTCGGGAACGCGCACCGGTGCGCCCACGCGCTTCGATAGCCACTGCACCAGATGCGGCCGCTCGTTGCCGGGAACCTCAACCGGGTGGCGAACCTCGACGACATAAAGCCGATAGGCATCGAGCGCGTCGGCGGTAAAGCGCCTGAGGTCCGACGGCGAACGCGCCTCGGCGCCGCGCGCGAACCAGCCGGCCGCGCCGCCGGCAACAAAAATCGCCAAGGCTGCCGCGGCGGCAATTGCCGCGATGCGGCTTCGCCGGCGTCGCGTCAGACGAGTCAGATCGAGCCGCTGCGGCACCTTCTCGTCGGCGACCGCACCGTAGCGCGCGCGAATAAACTCGGCCTGACCGCGCCACGCAGCGACGCGGGCCGCGTCCTCGGGATGCGCAATCAGCCAAACTTCGACCGCGCCGCGGCGACCGACCGGCAATTGGCCATCCACATAAGCGTGGAGTTCGTCTTCGATCACAAGGGAGTCTCGGTCAGTCATCGTCTTCTCTCTTAAGTCATTTTACGCGGCGCAATGTCGGACGTTCGCCGTCCAGATAGGACCGTATCTGCGCGCGGGCGCGGGCAAGCCGCGACATCACCGTGCCGATCGGCACACCCTGCACCTCGGCCACTTCGCGATAAGTGAGGCCTTCGAGCACCACCAGAAGGAGCGCCGCGCGCGGCTCGTCGGCCAATTCGTCGAGCGCCCGACCGATGTCGCGGCTGCCGGATTCCGGTGCGCCGATCGCAGCATCGCTGTCCTTGATCGGCGCCAGCAGCGGCCGCCGCGCCAGCGTGCGCAACCGGTTGCGATTTAGATTGGTCAGGATCGTGTAAAGCCAGGCGCGCAGATCGCCACCCTGGAACAGCTGCTCGGAATGCAGCGCCCGAACCAGCGTGTCCTGCACGATGTCGTCGGCCGTTTCGGCGTCGCGCGTGAGCGCACGGGCGTAGCGCCGCAATGCCGGAATGGCCGTCTCGATCTGATCCCGGAACTTTTCCAACCACGCGCTCCGCCGTTGCGGCACGATCCGACGCCGGACGCCGCATCACATGATTTTCGGGCTGTCCCGCGCTCAAAAACACCAATCGCTGCCGACTTATTCCTTAAAGTTCCCGCCACGCAAAGGCTTAACGCCCGCGCTTGCTGGGCCGGGCGAGGCTATGCCATAGGGAGATGGCGGGAGGGAGTGCCTCGAGTTGGATAGCCCCAGCAGAGTCAGCATAATGCCGGCCGTCTCGGGCCTGATGCGCGGCAAGCGCGGTCTGGTCATGGGCGTTGCCAACCAGCGCTCGCTCGCCTGGGGCATTGCCAAGGCCTGTCGCGCGCACGGCGCCGAACTTGCTTTCACTTACCAGGGCGATGCGCTCAAGAAACGCGTCGAGCCGCTGGCCGCGGAAGTCTGCGGTATCGTGGTCGGCGATTGCGATGTGGCCGAGCCGGCAAGTATCGACGCCGCCTTCGCGCAGTTGCGTGACGCCTGGGGCGGCATCGACTTCCTGGTGCACGCGATCGCCTTTTCCGACCGCGACCAGCTCGACGGCCGTTATGTCGACACCACGCCCGATAATTTCGCCAAGACCATGCTGATCAGCTGCTATTCGTTCACGGCGATCGCGCAGCGCGCCGAGAAGATGATGCCGAATGGCGGCTCGCTACTCACGCTGACCTATTACGGCGCCGAAAAGTGGATGCCGCATTACAACGTCATGGGCGTGGCCAAGGCCGCGCTCGAGGCGAGTGTACGCTATCTGGCCGCCGACCTCGGCGTGAAAAACATCCGCGTCAACGCCATATCGTCCGGACCGATCAAGACGCTCGCCGCTTCGGCCGTTGGCGACTTCCGTTACATCCTCAAGTGGAACGAGCACAACGCGCCGCTGCGCCGCAACGTCACCATCGAGGACGTGGGCGAGGCTGCCGCGTATCTTCTGTCGGATATGTCGCGCAGCGTCACCGGCGAAGTGCATCATGTCGACGCCGGTTATCATGTCGTCGGCATCAAACACCCCGAGGCGCCGGATATCGCCGTCGGCAAAGAGTGACCATTGCCCATCACCCTTCGAGGCTCGGCGCTACGCGCCGAGCACCTCACAGGATGACGGATAATTGAATGCCGGTCCTCTACTTCATCCGCCACGGCGAAACCGATTTCAATGTGGAACGACGCCTGCAGGGCCATCGCGACACCGTGCTCAATCCACGCGGCCGCGCACAGGCTTCCCATTGTGGCGCGATCTTGCACGATTTGTTCGCCCGCGAGCAGCGCACGCCAGCCGACTGCGCCTACGCGTCAAGCCCGCTCAGCCGGGCGCGCGAGACCATGGAGCTTGTGCGCGCCGCGCTCGGCCTCGACCCGCGCGCTTACGCGCTCGACGAAAGGCTGATCGAGATATCATTCGGCGAATGGGAAGGATTGACGCTTGCGGAGATCGAGGCGCGCAGCCCGGAGCCCCTTGTCGAACGCGAGCGCGACAAGTGGGGGTTCACCCCGCCCGGCGGCGAGAGTTATCGCGACGTCACCGCGCGGATGGGTGCCTGGTACAGGACGCTCACCCGCGACACCGTGGTCGCGGCCCATGGCGGCGTCGCCCGCGGACTCATCGCTCATTTCAACATCCTGCCGCAGGAGGAAGCCGCTCACGCCGACATCGTTCACGGCGTGGTCTACGTGTTCGCTGGCGGGACGATGGCGCGATATGCGTAGCTGGCGCGGGCATTTGACCCGCTGGATTCGGCGGGCTACCAAGCCCGATGTCCTTGAGGACGAGCCGTTCCGCGCCGTCGGCATTGTTTCGCGAAAAAGCGTTCGACCATGTCGTACAATACGTTCGGGCACATGTTCCGGGTCACGACCTTCGGCGAGAGCCATGGGCCGGCAATCGGCTGCGTGATCGACGGCTGCCCGCCGCGCATTCCACTGACCGAAGCCGACATACAGCCCTATCTGGATAAGCGGCGGCCCGGCCAATCGCGCTTCACCTCGCAGCGCCAGGAGCCGGACTCGGTTAGAATTCTCTCCGGCGTATTTGTTGATGAGACGAGCGGCAAACAGGTGACCACCGGGACGCCAATCGCGCTCATCATCGACAACGTCGATCAGCGTTCCAAAGATTATTCGGATATCAAAGACAAATACCGCCCCGGTCACGCCGATTACACATACGACATCAAATATGGATTGCGCGATGACCGCGGCGGCGGCCGGCAGTCGGCGCGCGAGACCGCGATGCGGGTAGCCGCCGGCGCCGTCGCGCGCAAAATAGTGCCCGGATTGAATGTGCGCGGCACGCTCGTGCAGATGGGCAGGCACCGGGTCGATCGCGGGCGCTGGGACTGGAGCGAGGTCGCGCGCAATCCGTTTTTCTGTCCCGATGCGAAGCTTGCCGCCATGCTCGAGGGCTATCTCGATGGCGTGCGCAAAAACGGCTCGTCGATCGGCGCGGTTATCGAGATCGTAGCAGAAGGCGTGCCGCCGGGTCTCGGCGCGCCGATCTACGGCAAGCTTGACGGCGATCTCGCCGCGGCGCTGATGGGCATCAACGCGGTCAAGGGCGTGGAGATCGGCGCCGGTTTTGCCGCCGCCGAACTTTCGGGCGAAGAGAATGCCGACGAAATGCAGATGGGCAACGACGGCAATCTCGCCTTTCTCTCCAATAACGCCGGCGGCATCCTCGGCGGCATCTCCACCGGGCAGCCGATCGTCGCGCGCTTTGCCGTCAAGCCGACCTCGTCGATCCTCACGCCGCGGCGCACCGTGGACCGCCACGGCGGCAACACCGAAATCTCGACCAAGGGCCGTCATGATCCGTGCGTCGGCATCCGTGCGGTGCCGATCGGCGAGGCCATGATGGCGTGCGTGATCGCCGACCATTTTCTGCGCCAGCGCGGCCAGGCCGGCGCGACGCCGGATTGGCCGTTTGCGAAGCCGGCATCTTGAGGCCGCGGGCGAGATGGCCAAATCGTCATTGCGAGGAGCGAAGCGACGCTCCGCTCCGAGTCATTGAAAAAACTTGGCTTTCCCGCCGGTTCCACAGCAAGTTACACAGATTTTCCGGCCGTTTTAGGTTTCCCGTTGTGGCCCGGCATGACCCGATCTTAGCCGTTGACGACCGTTGAGGCCATTGCTACCAGGATGCCTCTTCGGCCGCGCGGCGCTCCGTTTGCGGCT
>JBOHIU010000191.1:0-28959 GCA_050725855.1 Xanthobacteraceae bacterium
CTTGCGAGCCGCGCACCACGATCTTCTTCACGTCCTTAGCGCCGAACGGCCGCTCGGCCTGCATGTCGCGGATGGCGTCGAGCGTGGTGTGGTTGCTGCCGACGCAGGAATAAAATTTCAGCGAAATGCGCATCGTCTCCCACTGCCGGCCGAGCTGCCACGACAACTCGTCGAGATTGAAGTGGTCGTTCGAGCGCGAGAACGTCGTGCAGAAGCCGCCATAGGGCGCTTCGAACACATCGACGATGCCGGTAAAGTTTCGGCTCGCCAAAAGCGCCGCATAAAACCCACTTTGCGCGGCGCGGCCGGCGTGCATGCGCTTGACCATGGCGCCGTATTGCGCCGCCATCAGTCCGGCGGATTGCGTGCCGGCGATGCCGAGCGCGTGCACGGTTTTTTCGGCGTCGAGCGACAGCGCCCGCGCGGCCCCCGTGGCGGCCGAAAATACCCCCGACGGTCGCGCCTGAGTGCCAGCCCTGGCCAATGTGCTCCTGACCCATGCACAGCCCGACGCGCGGTCCGATCTCGTAGCCGGCAACGGCGGCGGTGAGAAAGTCGCGGCCGGAGAGCTGTACGTGGCTTTCCGCCACCGCGATCAGCGCCGGCAGGGTCACTGCGCCGACGTGCAGCACGGCCTTGCGGTGCACGTCGTCAAGCTCGAAGCTCTGGACCTGTGTGCCGTTGACCAGTGCCGCATGGTCCGAGGAGAGCCGGCCATTCGTGCCCCAAATCGAAGTGGTCCGCGTGGCATCGAGCCGTTGCAGCGTTTCACGCAGGATTCGGCACCATTCGAGATCGGCGCCATAAATCGCGCAGCCGAGCGAATCGAGAATGAGCAACTTGATGCGCTCGCGCACCTCGGCGGGAATCTGCTCGTAGGTCAGCCGGGAAACAAATTCGGCGATCGCGCCCGTATGAATGTTGTCGGCGCTGGCGTGCTCGGCCATAGTCGATCGATCTACCGCGCCGCCGTCTTTGCTTTGACGGCATCCCACCACGGGCAGATGCCGGCCATGACATGGTAATTACCGTCCATCACCTGGACCGGGCGGCGATAGCCGTCCGCCGCGTTTTTCAGGCGTAGCGCGCGTGCCTTGGCGTTGTCTTCCTTCGACAACCAGACCCGGTCATGGCCCCACATGCTCGGGCCTTCCTTGCGTTCGGACGCCTGCCAGGCGCCGACATCGATCGAGCGCGCGCCCCAGCCGTATTCGACCATGAAGCCGGACGGCGTGAAGCTGTAGAACGAGGTGATAAAATCGCTGGTGTGCCGGCCGAGGGTGACGCCGACGCGGCCCTCCTCGCCGAGGGCAATGTCGTAGGCTTGACCGACATCGTCGAAGGAAAATAGCTCCATCATGATGTGGTGCACGGCATTCTTGCCGGTCTGAATGAAGGCGAGGCTGTGGTGGCGCGGGTTGAGGTGGAGAAAACGGGCAACGAAAGGATGGTCGTAAAAGTCGGTGAGCCGGAAGCCGAGTGTGTCGCGATAGAACGCCATCAGCTTGTCGATGGTCTCGCGGCTATCGACGTTCAGCACGGCGTGCCCCAGACCAAGCGGTCCGGTGCGAAAGCCGGAGATCGAGCGGCCGGGCTTGAACGGCTCGGCCACAGTCTCCGCGCCGTGAAAAATTTCCAGGCGATTGCCGACCGGATCGACAAGCACGATCAGATCCGCGACGCGACGCTCATCGGCGAGCGCACGGCTGCCGTGCGCGACATCGATGCCGCTTTTTTCCAGGTGCGCTCCCAGCGTATCGAGGGCCGCCGCGTCGGCGACTTCCCAGCCGAAGAATGAGATACCCTCGCTGCCGTCCGCATCGACGATGATGCGCTGCTTGCGGTCGTCCATGCGGAACGCGAGACTCGATCGCGATCTGTCAACACGCTGCAGACCAAGAAGGCCCGAGCCGTAGCTCGCCCAATCGCCCAAATCCTTGGCGTGAACGCCGATATAGCCCAACGCCTGCGGGGCCGAAGCTTGCGCCGCCATTTTCAAACCTCACGCGTTATTTGCCATTCCTTTACACCGATGGCATGACGGGTGGAACAGTCGACGGGAACATAGGAACGATGCCGGAGCGCAGCAAACCGCCTTTCCGCGCCGATCACGTCGGCAGTCTCATTCGTCCCGATGCTCTGCTCAGGGCGCGCGAAGAAGCCGAGAGCGGCACGATCAGCCAGACCGAGCTTATGCGCATCCAGCACGACGCGATTCGCGATGTGGTGCGCCTGCAGGAGGATATCGGCGTCAAGCTCGTCACCGATGGCGAGTACAACCGGCATTCGTGGCAGCGCGATTTTCTGCTCAAGATCGGCAACGTCAAGTCGATGGCGTCGAGACTGACTGTGCGATTTCATTCCGCCGCCGGCACGCGCGACCACACCCCGCCGTCGTTGCAAGTCGTCGGCAAGCTCAATCGTCCGCAGGGCATTTTCGTCGACGATTTCAAATTTTTGAAATCGGTGACGCCGGACGGAATAACGGCAAAGGTCACCATTCCGTCTCCGACCATCGTGCATTTCCGCGGCGGCCGCGAGGCGATCGATGCGCGCGCCTATCCGGAAATGGATGCATTCTACAATGATCTGGCGGCCGTCTATCGCGCCGAAATCCGCGACCTGGCCGCTGCCGGCTGCCGCTATTTGCAGATCGACGAGGTCAATCTGGCCTATCTTTGCGATCCCGAGCTGCGCCGGCAGGTTGTCAACATCGGCGAAAATCCGGGGACTTTGCCAAAGACCTACGCGAAGCTTCTCAATGCGGCTATTGCCGAACGTCCGGCGGACATGGTCGTCTGCATGCATCTGTGCCGCGGTAACTTCGCCGGCGCCTGGATCGCCGAGGGAGGCTACGAGCCGATCGCTGATTTGCTATTTAATGAAATAGGCGTTGACGGTTATTTTCTCGAATTCGATTCGCCGCGCGCCGGCTCGTTCGCGCCGCTGCGCTATTTGCCCGGCGGCAAAATCGCGGTGCTTGGGCTCGTCACCACAAAGAGCTCGCACATGGAGAAAAAGGACGAGTTGAAGCGGCGCATCGAGGAGGCAAGCCGCTACGCGCCTCTCGAGCAGCTTGCGCTTTCGCCGCAATGCGGTTTCTCGTCCGGGATCGGCGGAAACGCCATGACGATCGAAGACGAGATCAAGAAGCTCGAACTCGTGGTCGAGACCGCGCGCGTAGTCTGGGGCAGCGCTTGAGATGGTTGCCGTCCATTACGGCGTCGCGAATTCAGCTTAGCGGGGCGGTGCTAGGCTGCCCCTTCGCGCCAAATCGCCAGCAGAACCGCGATGATCGCCGGGCCGAGAAACAGACCGACCAGACCAAAGCTTTCCAGTCCGGCAAAGATGCCGAGCAGCACCCAAAGGAAAGGCAGCCGCGTCGAACTGCCGATCAGGATGGGCCGAACGAAATGATCGGCGGTGAATGCGACGATGGTGCCGAATATCAGCAGTCCGACGGCAGCGCTGGTATGTGACTGGACGAATAGATAGCCGGCGCAGGCGATAAAGACCAGCGGCGCGCCGAATGGAACAGTGGCTAGAACCGCTGTGATCAATCCGAACAGGACGGCGTGCGACACTCCGGTCGCCGCATAGGCGATGCCAAGCAGCACGCCCTCGGCCAAACCGACCAGAACGAGCCCGTTGACGGTGCCGCGCACCGCCGCCACGGCATTCTTGCCGAGTTCCACGCCCGCCGGTCCAAACAGTCGTCGCGCGACCGCGTGCGCTTGGTCCACTACGCTTTGGCCGTCTCGATAGAGAAACAACAGCGTCAGCAGCGTGAATACCAGGATGGTCACGCGGTTCGCCACCGCGATGCCGAGCGTGCGCGTGAAGCTGAAAAGTCCGCTGGTTTCGGCGCGGCCGAACAGCGCGTGAGCCGCGCCTGGCGCGGCAAGGTTGTCCTGCCACCACGCCGTAATGCTGTTGCCGATAAGAGGGAGGCGCGTCAGCCATTGCGGCGTGCCGAGACCGTTCTGACGGACGTCGGCGATCCAATGCATGAGCGCGCCGCTTTCTTGCGCGGCCTCGATCCCGAGACCGATCAACGGCAGCACGAGGACGACAGCGAGAACGAACGTCAGCAGGCCGGCGATGGCGCTCTTGCCCATGCCCTGGCGGACAAGCGCCTGGCGCAGCGGCCAAGTTGCGATCGCCAGCACGCAGGCCCAGGCCAGAGCCGGCAAGAACCGCCACAGCATCCAGACGCTGACCAGCACTACCGCGATGACCAGCGCCGTGCGGGCAATCCGCTGGGTATCCCAATCTACGCTCACGCTGGTCGCCCCGTTCTGGCTTCTGCCGGATGTGGACGGCCGCAGCCGCCCGGTTCCGCCGGCCAGACCGGCAGAAGACCGATTGTAGCCCGGAGCGGCACGACAATGCAGCTACGCTACAAAAGCCGCCGCTCCACGCGGAGCGCCACGTATGTTCGGCAAGCATTGTCGGCAAGTACCGCCGGCAAGTAACGCCGGCAAGTATCGCCGGCAAGTATCGCCGGCAAGTAACGCCGGCAAGTATCGCCGGCTGATCTTATGGCTTCTTTGCTTCGGCGTACGGGTAAATCATCTTGCCTGAACTGTATTTGTCAGGCCAGACGATAACCTCGTGCGTGGTGTCCTTGAACTCGTCGAGCGAATGGCCGGTGACGTGCTGGAACTGGGTGAAGACGACCCGCGATTTGGTCCATTCGCCATCGGGGCCGAAGCTGATATTGCCGACGACGGTCGAGAAGGAATGGCTGTGCATGTAGGCGGCGAGTTTGACCTGATCCAGGGTCTTGGCGCCTTCGACGGCTTCTCCCAGCACTTGTCCGGCAGCATAACCCAGCGGCACGAAAGCCCAGCCAAGCGGGTCAATGTGCTCGCGCTGCGCGATCGGCCGGTATTTGGCGAGCACCTCCTGCGTGCCGGGGAAGGTGAAGGCCGGCGCCGGCAGAAACACCTCATTGTTGACGATGCCGTTCATCAGCGGTCCGAGCTGCATTTTGATCGGCGTGACCAGGAGGCCGATGAGCGTGCCGCCGAACATTTTGGGGGTGAGCCCGATTTCGTTGGCGGCGCGGACAATACCGACAGAGTCCGGCGGGTAGGCCGCGACGTAGAGGATGTCGGGATTAAGCGCCTGCATTGAGTGCATAATCGGCGCGAAATCGGTCGTACCTGGCGGATATTTCTCATCCGCGACGAGCTGAAAGCCGCCCAATTCTTTGATCGTCTGCCGGGCGCCGTCCGCGGCGTTCTGTGCGAATTCGGCGTCGGCGGCGACGATCGCCACCGTCTTAGGCCGCGGCTTGGCATGGGCCGCCAGCTCGAAGAACCCGTATGCGAATGACTTTTGCGGCTCGGGCCCGGTCGGCAGCATCGAGAAATACTGGTTGTAGTGGAACTGGCTGTTGGCGGCGTTGGCCAGGATGCCGATCGTCGTTTTCTTCATCTGCATCAGGATCGGAATGACCGGCGCCACCATGTTGGTCGCATAGGGTCCGATCAACAGGTCCACTTTGTCGACATCGATCAGCTTGGTGTACAGCCCCGGAACGTTGGCCGGATTACTCTGATCGTCGTAATAGACGAGCTTGACCGGGCGTCCGAGCAGGCCGCCCTTGGCGTTCACGTCGTCGCGCCAGATTTGCAGCGCAGCGAGTACCTGCTTACCGATCGGCGCCACACCGCCGGTCAGCGCCATGGTCATGCCGACCTTGATCGGTTCGACCGCCTTCGCCGCGTTCGGCAGGACCAGCACGGATAGCACCAGCAGCGCCGACAGCGTCAGGCCTCTGGCCAGGAATCTGAAGTTGCGCATTTCTGTTCTCCTCCCTGTGTGCACCTATTTCGCGGCGCATTTTTTTTGTGAGCGTCAAGTTCCTCCTGTAGAAACGATCGGATCGGCTATCACGCGCCGACCTTCACCGGCACAAATTCCGTCGTGAACAGGACGTTGCTGGGCGGAGCTGTTTTCAGCAGGCCCATCTGAATGAAGGACTTTTTCAGGGTCGCGACGGCGGCCGGATCGAACGTGCCGTCGGTCGAGAAGCCGGGCATCTGCTCGTCGTAGGCGCGCGCCGCGACGGCGGGACTGACGTTGATTACCTTGGCGGATATCGCCACGGTCTTGGCTTTGTGGGTCTTCATATACGCGATGGTTTCGAACCAGCCCTGGAGGAAGGCGCGCACTGTGTCCGGCTGCTTTTTGATCAACTCATCGGTCGCGAAGATGACGTGGGTGATGAAATGCTGGACGAACGGCGTCGCGGTGGTGATCACGCGCCACTCCTTGGCCTCTTCGAGCTTATAGCCGACTTCGAGAGCGCCGATGTAGCCGTCGATCTGATGAGTCCTGATCGCGGCCCGTGCGGGCGGCATGCCGCCGATCGGCACGACATCGATTCCATGACCGTCCCAGCCTTCTTTTTCGTTGATGCGGTGACCGATCCAGGCGGTCAGCGAGCCGACCGTGGTGCAGCCGAGCTTCTTGCCCTTGAGATCGGCGACGGTCTTGATCGGCGAATCATAGCCGACCATCACCGCCATGTTGCGCGGTGCCCCGTACATTTCGGCCACCGCCTTTTGCGGCGCACCCTTGGCCGAGAACGCCATGCCGGGGCCGGAGCCGATGCCGATATCGACGCTGCTGGAAGCCAGGAGTTGCTGCAGTCTGGCGTCTCCGGCCGAGGACGATTCCTCGATGTCGAGGCCGTGCTTGGCAAAGATTCCCTCCTGCATGCCGATGTCGAGCGGGGTGAAGGTCCAGGCGAACGGCACCACCTTGGCCACGCGCAGTTTTTGCGCCGCGTGCGCGGGCGCCAGCCTTGCCGCAAGTGGCAGCGCTGCGCCGCAGGTCAGGGCCGCCACCAAGCTCCGGCGCGACAGTGGTTTCATCGTTTCCTCCAGCGGACATGACCCCGGGTGCCCGGGCGTTTCCCGAATGATCGCAGAAAACGCCTCTGGGTTCCATGCGGCACGTATGCCGGATTGCGGCCGGCACGGGCGGTAAATCTTCAACAGTCTTCCGTGAGCGAGAGGCCGCCGCTCAGAACTCGAAGCGGGACGACGCCTCCTTCAAGATCGCAGTATTTGCCGCGACGGAGCACACCAGATCGAATTCCTCGGCGATCGCCGTTACAAGTCTGGGAATATCCACCGCGGCGGTATCATGCATCGCTTCGGCGACGATCAAGACCGTGTGGGTATCGCCGCGGGCGGCCGAGTAGGCGCTCTGCCGGTTTGTCCAGCGGCGGGCATGCGCTCTGCCAGCGTTGTCGGCGAAAATCACTTCGCGTGCATTGGGCTGCTCGACTTCGCCTGAAAAGGCGAAGTATGTTTCGGTGCCGCTTGCATAGCGGACTTCAAGATAGTTCGCGATCTTGGAGACGTCGAACACTGCGACCGGAATCGCGAACGCGGCCGAGATTGCATTGCAAAGATCGACGAGCGGATGAATCCGCGGCAGCGACTTTTCGATGCGCAAGCGGCGCAGCAGCGATTCGGAGGCGCACCGGTATTGCGTCCGCTTTAAGCCCATTGTGGAAAACGCCCGCCGCCAAGCCTGGATTTCAGGCAGCTGTCCCTCCGAACTGGCGGCGAGTCGTTTCTGTGCAATTGCGATAAAATGATCGATCCGGGCAGCGGCCGAGACGTCCTGCCGGATTCCGGTGGACAGAAGTGCGCCGGCGACTAGTTCGGGAAAGTCCCGCCAGATGTCCTCCGCATGGCAGAAATGCATGATTTGCTCCCGTCGAAGCCTACAGCCGTCTCACGCGTCCTCGAACGCCGGCTTGGCCAGCACGACGGACGTCTCGATCTGCCGGTCAGGCACCGTCCAATAAATCTTGAGCAGCGCGGTTTTGCGCGCGGGCGAGACCGCCACGAAGCCATTGCGAACGTAGAACTGGACCGCCCAGGCCGCCGCTGCCCAAGTTCCCACCAACAACCGCCGTGTGCTCAGGCGCTGCAGATGTTCGAGCAACATGCCGCCGATGCCGCCGCGCTGGCTGCCCGGCAGGACATAGGCGTGGCGGATGAGATCAACATCACGAACCCGCTGCAAGCCCATGACGCCCAGCAGTGCTCCCTCCTTCTCGTACCCCCAAAGTGTCACTCCGGCTTCGATGTCACGTAACAGCTCTTCAACTGGCATGTATGGATCATGCCAGCGGTCATCGGGAATGACGCCGCGGTAAGCCTCCGCCGCGGCATTGACGATCGCAAGGATTGTCGGGCGTTCGTCGTCGCGGCACGGGCGGATGTTGCTCATGATACAATTGCCATCGACGGAGGACCCTTCAGGAGCCGATCGCGCGTCCGGCGCTGCATCTACACTCTGAGGACACGGTTGGTCTTGAACGGAATTGCAGGCTGCAGATTTGGGATCAGTTCATCACCCGGGCATAGGCACCCGGCGAAATGCCGTAATTGCGGACAAATATCCGGGTCATGTGGCTTTGATCGGCGAAGCCGCTGGAGAGGGCCGCTTCCGCCAATCCGACCCGACGCGCAATCAGGCGCCGGGCAAGCTCGATCCGGCGTTGCATCACATAGGTATGGGGCGTCAGCCCGGTTGCCCTGACGAACCCGCGCAACAGCTGAAATTTACTCAAGCCGCTCGCGCGCGCCAGATCCGACAGCGTAACCGCTGACGCGGGCCGATCATCAATCAGGGACTTGGCGAGCGAGATGGCTTTTGGAAAGAATCGCTCGACCAGGGGCAAGTTTTGTTGGGTCGCTACCTTGGGCAGCAGCGCAAGCAGCAACTCGTCGCGCCGCAAGACCTGCCGTTCGCCAGCGCTCGTGCAGGCGGTGAACAGTCGCTGGAAGCAGGCGGAGACGCGCGCATCCTTGATGACCGGGTCATAGAACTCGTAGCTGCGCGCCTTACCCTCGCTCATATCGTGCATGGCTTGAGCGACCAGCGGAGGGTCGAAATAAAGCATCGGCCAGGCGCGGCCGGCTCCGCCAATGGGCGCGCCGTCATGCACTTCGCCCGGATTGACTGTGATCGCGTCGCCGGCGCTCGCCTCCACCAGCCCGCGGCCGCTCCATGATTTTTGCGCGCCCCACTCAATGACGCCGATGCCAAATTGCTCGTGCGTGTGGCGCGGAAAAATATGGCGGGTGTTCGACACGACTGCATTGGCGCCGGACATGCTGCAGCGAAGAATGTTAAACTCTCCGTTCGTCATCGCCGGCCCGTGACGTCCTCAGGAATGCCAATGCTCAAATCCTCAACAGCCGCTTGGCGTTGCCGGAATAGACCTTGGCCTCGTCGACGGGCGACAGCCCGATCTTCTTTATAACCTCGACGCCCTGCTTCTTGAGCACCTTAAGCGGCGGCGCGTCGGTGCCGAAGATGAAATGATCGGCGCCGACGGTTTCGAAGGCGCAGCGCGCCGCCGGTGGGTGATAGCAGGTCGATTCCAGATACATCATTTTCAGATAATGGCTCGGCGCGTGCTTGATCAGCATCGGCTCGTAGGAGCCGAGGAAATACGCCTCGTCCTGCAGGTTATAGGCATAATCCATGCGCCCGATCATTTCGCAGATGCCGCCGCCCAGATGCGTGCCGACGAGTTTAAGGGTAGGAAATTTTTCGAAGATACCGCGCACGATGAGCCGGGCCAGCGCCAGCGCGTTGTCCATCGGCCGGCCGACGCTGGAGGCAAGCCGGTACTCCTTCAGCCGTTCCTCGCCGAAGCCGACCGAAGGCGGATGAATGACCACCGGCACGTCGAGCGCGGTCGCCAGTTGGAAAAACGGCAGGCACTCGTCGTCGTCGGGATAATGGCCGGGCAGGCTCGACAGAATCCAGGCCCCCTTGAGGCCGTCTTCCTTGATGGCGCGCTCCCATTCGCGCAGGAAGTCATCGCCACCGTGCGGTATGGTCGTCGCCATGCCGTAGATCGTCGGATATTTGTTCTGCAGCGAGGCGATGTAGCGGTTCACCTTCTTGACGGTGTCGAGTTGCTGATCGCGGTCCATGTTGCGCAGCTCGTGGATCGGCTGGCTCACCAGCGTGGCGTCGACGCCGGCTTCCTGCTGCGCTTCGAGGACGTTCTCGATGGTCATCGGGCAGCGGCCCTGCCAGAACGGGGCGGCCAGTTGTTCCGGCGTCTGCACGTGAGTATGAAAATCGATGATCATGTCGGACTCTGTGGGCGTTGGTGGGAAGAGACTGGAAGGGCTCAGGCAGCGTTGGCGATGTTGGTCGGTGACAATTGTTCGAGTGTTTTGCCGGCGGTTTCCTCGGAGAACAGCGCGCAGGTGATGCCGCCAATCACCGCAAACACCGCGAACATGCCGAACACGCCGCCGACGCCGTAGTGTGGCAGGATAATACCGACCAGAAGCGGGCCCGCCACCGACGACAGCCGCTGTGAAATGCTCGATGCGCCGCTGCCGATGGCGCGCAGGTGATTGGGATAATTCTCCGCCGTATACATGCCGAGCGCGCCCGGAATCATGCTCATGCACGCGAACGCAAGCGTTGCCAGGACGACAAGCATGAGCGCTCCGACGTTGGGCATGAAGGCCGCCGCAAACAGCGGCACGGCGGCCAAGAGGAAGCCGACGCTGAAGGCGCGCTTGCGTCCTATCCGGTCGATGCTGAAGGCGGCAAGCAGCAGCACTAGCAGGCCGACGATGTTGACGACGAAACCGTAGAGATTCGATTGGCCGACCGGCAGGTGATAGACCGCGCGCATGATGCTCGGCAGCCAGCCGGTAATCGAGTACGTCAACAGATAGGCGCAGAACCACAGCACCCAGAGCGACAGCGTGCGCCGGCGATAGAGGCCGCGGAACAGATCGGCGAAACGCGAGACCGACGGCACAGCCGGCGTAACATTGGCGGAAATCGGCGGCAACGGCACGGCGCCTTGGCGCGAGACCAGCGCCTCGACGCGGCTGAGCACGCGATCGGCCTCCTGTTCGCGGCCGCGGCTCGCCAGCCAGCGCGGCGATTCCGGCAGCAGCCGGATCATCGGCAGCGCCAGCAGGACCGGAATCGCGCCGAAGAAGAACATCCATTGCCAACCCAGGAGCGGCACGACGAACGTGCCGATGAGCGCCACCGCGGTCAGGCCGATCGGAAACATGAGCTGTTGGATGAGCACAAAACGCCCGCGCTTGGCCGATAGGGCGAATTCGCTGATGTAGGTGTTGACGATCGGCACCTCGCCGCCGAGCCCGATTCCTTGCAGAAAGCGCAACGTGAGCAGCGCCGCGTAGCTGCCGGCAAAGATGCAGGCAAAGCTCATCAGCGAGAACACCACGATATTGGCTACCATGAGCGGCACGCGGCCGTAACGCTCCGCGAGCCAGCCGGAGACGATGCCGCCGATGACCTGCCCGGCATAGCCGATCGAGATGAGCAAACCGATGTCGGCCGGGTGCAGATGCCAAAGCGGGATGAGTGCCGGCAGCACATAGGCGACAGTCAGCGCATCGAATGCGTCGGAGAAATTAGCGCTGCCGACAATCAGCCTCAGCTTGTTGTGCCAGGGTGACAAAGGCAGCCGCTCGAGGCGCGCTGCGATGCGAAAGCGATCGACGCCGGCGTCGTCCATGATCCTCCCCCGAGGCTTTCCGCCGCGGTTTCGTTGAATAATGCGGCTATTACGGCTCCGTGACGATCGTGAACCAGTTTGCCGGCACTGACAACACGTGCGCGGGCGCGTCCGCCAGGACCCAGCCGCGCGAGAGTCGGCTGCGCGGTCGCGTTGACCTGGAACGGCCCCCTCACTAAAATCGTTGAATCTCCGACTGTTCGGCGCATTCCAGGAGGCCCTCGTGCACATCATCGACTCGCATTTTCACTGGTGGCCCAGAGCGTTGTTCGACAAGCTGTGCCAGCGCAAGAATTTTCCAAGGGCGGACGTCAACGACAAAGGCGGCTACAGCTATTTCCGCCGTCAAGGCAGTGGCTGTCATCTCAATTCCTGGGCCGAGTGGTTCGATCTCGACAAGTCGTTCGAATACATGGCGAGCATGGGCCATGATATCGACGTGGTCTGCTCGATCGGTCCGTTCTCGGTGTTCTTCTCCGATTTGCCGCTCTCGGAAGGACGCGACTACGCGCTGATGTGGAACGAGGAGATGGCGTCGGCGCAGAGGAAATATGCGGGCCGGCTGTGGGCCAGCGCCGCGGTGCCGCTGCAGGACACGCGGACGGCGATCGAAATCGTCGACGACGCGGTCAACCGCCTCGGGCTCATGGGCGTCAATCTGCCCGGCAGCGTCGGCGAGAACGCACGCATCGACGCCGAGCGGCTGGAGCCGTTCTACGCCCATTGCGAGAAGCTCGGCCTGCCGCTGTTCCTGCATCCGACCGACGTGATCTTCCAGGACATGCTCTCGGATGGTTATGACGGCGCGCTGCATTTAAGCCTCGGCCGCGTCATCGAGGTCAGCGTCGCCGCCATGCGGCTTATCCTGTCCGGCATGATGGAGCGGCATCCGAAGCTGAAAATCGTGATGTCGCATACCGGCGGCGCGCTGCCCTATCAGGCCGGCCGCATGGACAAGAATTCCAAAGCCGCCAAGCTGCCGCGGCCGGTGAGCGACTATATGAAGCGCATGTACACCGACACGGTATCGCCGCACTCCGCCGGCATCGAATTCGCCATCGGCTATTACGGCATTGATCACGTCATGTACGGCACCGACTATCCGTGTTGGGATCCGGCGCCGTGCCTGAAGCTGATTGACGACGTCCCGCTTTCGGCCGCCGACAAGCAGAAGCTGTTTTACGACAACGCGCGGCGGATTCTTGGACTGACAGACCCGGTTAAGGCGCAGCCAGCCAAGCGCGAACCGGCGCTGGCGTAAGCTAATCGCTTCCCGGCGCAGCCCATCCGGGAAACGGTGCGCTATTGCTTCGGCGCAAAGCGCTCGTCGATCGTTTCCCATTTGCCGTAGCCGACGAGCTTCTTGTAGCTCTCGAAATCCATGCCGTCGTTGCGGCGGGCGAATTTGCCGGATTTCATGTCGAGGAGCACGGCCTCGATCGCCTTGGCGGCATGCATCAGCGTGTCGAGGCCGAGCACGGCGCAATGAAAGCCGAGATCGCCCAGCTCTTCCATCGACAGGATCGGCGTATGGCCGCCCATCAGCGGATTGCAGATCTGCGGCACGTCGAACGCCTTGCCGATGCGCTTTAGCTCCTCGATCGAGCGCGGCGCCTCGATGAAAATGCCGTCGGCGCCGGCGCGGACGAACTGTTCGGCGCGGCGCATGGCCTCGTCGAGATCGTAGACCGCGCGCGCGTCGGTGCGCGCCAGTATCCAGGTTTCCGGATTGAGCCGCTCTGAACAGGCCGCCTTGATCTTGGCCACGGCCAATTCCGTGGGGACGACCTTCTTGCCGACCATGTGGCCGCAGCGCTTGGGCCATTGCTGGTCTTCGATCAGGATGGCGCTCACACCCATACGCTCGTAGCTTTGTACCGTGTGCACGACGTTCTTGACGTCGCCATAGCCGTCGTCGCCGTCGACGAAGACCGGCAAATCGCAAGCCGCCATGATGTCGCGCACAGCGGCTGCGATTTCGCCAAACCCTTTCAGCCCGACATCGGGCACGCCGTAGCGCGCCCCGACCGCCGGAAAACCGCCGATGAAATAGGTCTCGAAGCCAATCTGCTGAATAAGCCGGGCGCTTAGCGCATCATGGGCGCCGGGTACGACCAGGAACCGCCTTTCGGCGACGGCCGTGTTGATGATCTGGCGGAAGCTTGAGGGCATTGGAGTTCCTGTAGCCCGGATGAGCAAACGTCTTGAGGCAGGTCCCGCATGTCGCATGTGCTCATGCGGGCTACGGATTATGCCAATTTTCTCACCCACACCCGATTGTCGTGAAATGCAGCGCCGCCGAACGGGGCAATGGCATCGGAGCCGGTCAGCGTGTTGATGCCGCGGCCGTCCGCGTAGGCGGAGTTGGGCCAGATCGATTCGGCGATCAGCACGCCGCGGCGGACGCCGTCGAACAATCGGGCATGGATGCGGACCTGGCCGCGTTGGTTGCCGAGCGTCACTATGTCGTCCTCGGCGATGTCGAGGCCGGCGGCATCGTCCGGGTGCATCATGACCGTCGGGCGCCGCTCGCGCGAAAGCGATGTCGGCGTCTCGGTGAATGTCGAATTGAGAAAGCCGCGCGACGGCGAGGTGGCGAGGCGGAACGGATGGGCATCGTTCGCCTCCTCGATCACCTCCCAATGATCGGGCAATGCCGGAATCGGCGCGGGGCGGGGGACATTGCGGTGCCAGCGGCCGAACGGCACATTGGTCCAGTCCGGCTTGAAGTGAAATTTTTTATCCGTATGGGCGAAGCCGTCGAGATAATGCGCGCTCCGAAAATCGGGCTGGCAATCGATCCAGCGGTTCTTCTCGATATCCGCCAGCGTCCCCCAGCCGGAGTTCTGCAGCGTCGCGTCGATCAGCTCGCGCGGCGTCATGTCGAAGCCCGGATGTTCGGCGCCCAACCGTTTCGCCAAACCGCAGATCACATCGTGATTGGAGCGGCATTCGCCCGGCGGTTCGATCAGTTTGGGCCCGAGCAGAATGTACTGGCTGCCGCCGGCGGTATAAAAATCGTCGTGCTCGACGAACATGGTGGCGGGGAGAATCACGTCCGCGACCTTGGCGGTGTCGGTCATGAACTGCTCGTGCACGCAGACGAAAAGGTCGTCGCTGTTAAAGCCGCGCTTGACCAGCTCCTGTTCGGGCGCCACCGACACCGGATTGGTGTTCTGGATGAGCAGGGCGGTGACCGGGCCGCCGTCCTGCAGCGCCTCGGCGTCGCCGGTGAGGATCGGCCCGATGCGCGACTGGTCGAGCATGCGGATTTTCGGATCGCGCATGTCCTCGCCCTCGATCAGGCGCTTGTCGAGGTGGAAAATGCCGTTGCTGTGGTGGAAGGCGCCGCCGCCTTCGTAGCGCCAGGCGCCGCTGACCGCGGCGATGCAGCTTGCCGCGTGCATGTTGAAGGAGCCGTTGCGCGAGCGCGAGAAGCCATAGCCGAGGCGGAAAAAACTGCGCTTGGTGCTGCCGACGAGCCGGGCAAATTCCTCGATGGTTTCGATCGGACAACCGGTGATCTTCGACGCCCAGGCCGGACCGCGCGTGCGCAGATGCGCTTCCAGTTCGCGCGGCGCATCGGCGTAACGGTCGAGATAATCCCAGTCTGCTTTGCCATCGCGGAACAGGCAATGCATCACCGCGCAGGCGAGCGCGCCGTCCGTGCCTGGCCGGATCAGCACCGCCAGATCGGCCGCCTCCATGGTGCCGTTCATATACACGTCGATGGCGACGATTTTGGCGCCGCGTTCTTTTCGGGCCCGCGTCGCGTGCGTCATCACGTTGACCTGGGTGTTGACCGCGTTAGTGCCCCAGATCACCACCAGGTCGGACTTCGCCATTTCGCGTGGATCGGCGCCGGCCAGTTTTCCGGTACCGGCGATGAAGCCGGTCCAGGCCGAATTGACGCAGATGGTGGAAAAGAAACCGGAATATTTCTTGGCATGACGCAGGCGTTGGATGCCGTCGCGCATCAGATGGCCCATGGTGCCGGCGTAGTAGTACGGCCACACCGCTTCCGACCCGTGGGTCTGCTCGGCGCGGACAAATTCCTCGGCGACCAGATCGAGCGCATCGTCCCAGGAGATCGGCGCAAATTCGCCCGAGCCCTTCGCACCGATGCGCCGCCAGGGATGGAGCAGACGGTCGGGATGATGCACGCGCTCGGCGTAGCGCGCCACCTTGGCGCAGACCACGCCGGCCGTGTAGGCATTGTCCGCCGCGCCGCGGACCCGGCCCATGGTGTGCTCGTCAAACACCTCGACTTCGAGCGCGCAGGTCGAAGGGCAGTCGTGTGGGCAAGCCGAGGCGAGGATTCGCGGCCGGACGGTCTGGTTCATGACACGATCCTAGTGTCCCGATTCCGAAGTTCGCGTCGTTGTGCGGCCCTCTCGATTGCGAACTTCGGAATCGAGAGGACACTAGCAGTGAGGAGCGGACCGGCGAAGCCTAATCCGTCGTCATCCCATTAGATAGTCGCGCGCAGCCGCTTTGCCGCCGCCACCATGACGGCGAGCTTTTGCCGCGCCAGGTCCCGCCCGATGGTCATCAGCCCGCAATCGGGCGCGAGCCAGACTTGCGTTGGCGCGAGAACGTCGAGCAGATCGCCGATGCGGCGTTCGACCGCGTCGACTTTGGGCGCCGGCGAATCGCCCGGGTCGATGCAGCCGAACATGACGATGCGATCGCCGCAGAGCCGCAGCACTTTGGGATCGAACGTGCTGCGGCCGAATTCGACATGGAAACCCGAGATGCGCGTCTGCATCAGCGCCGGCAGCACGTCTTCGTAATGATATTGGTGCTGCAGGCTGCCGCCGCCCGGATAGCCGTAGCAAAGGTGAACGATGGTCGGCACGGTAATGCCGTCCAGGCAGCGGTCGAGTGCCTTCGCCCCATAGGCGCGAACCTTGTCGTGATAGCGCGTCATCGCCGGCTCATCGATCTGCAGCACGGCGGCGCCTGCCTGTTGCAAGTCGCGCAGCTCGGCGTTGAGCGCAGCGGCCACGTCGAAGGCGAGTTCTTCTTCATCGCGGTAGAACGTGTTGGCCGCGCTGTCGATCACCGTCATCGGGCCGGGTACCGCCATCTTGATCGGTCGGCGCGTGTGAATTTTAGCGGTTCGCAGATCGTCGACAGCGGCTGGCGTTTGGCGCGCGATCTTGCCGACGATCCGCGGCACCGTGCGGTTGGCTTCACGGTTGCGGTAAATCTGCTTGTTGACCTGCCGCTCGATGTCGACGCCGTCCCATCGCCCGGCGATATGGAACACGAAAGTGGTGCGCCGCATCTCGCCGTCGGTCAGAATATCGAGCCCAAGTTCTTCCTGCTCGCGGATAACCAGCGCCATGGCGTCATCCATGGCTTCCTTGAGTTCGTCGCCGGCGAGCCGGTAGGTAAGCTGATTGCGCTTGGTGTGCGCGAGCCAGGTCGGCCTTGGAAAGCTGCCGACGCTGGTGGTGGTCAATGGACCGAATGCCATCGCGTTTTTTCTCCCGTATGCGGGCACGATTAGCACACGGCACGCGAAGCGCGGCAAGTCGCGCGGCCGGGCCCCTTCGCCGACAAAAGAAGTGACGCCGGCGGGCGGCCGGCGTCAATGTCTTGTCGAGGCGAGCGGTCAGGCGGATTTACGCCACGGCACCAGCATCGAGACGCGGCTCCTATAGGCGCGATATTGGTCGCCGAAGGCCTCGACCAGGTCGTGCTCTTCCAGCTGGATACCGACCAGAATATAGGCGGTGGTCACGGCCGCGAACAGCAAGTGACCGGCCGTCATCGTCGGCGCCGCCCAGAAAGCAACGATGAATCCCAGGTAGATCGGGTGCCGCACGAAACGGTAGTACATCGGCTCCCGGAACCGCGGCGCCGGCATCGGCCGGCCGCTAAGATTATTGGCGACCTGATGCAGGCCGAACAGCTCGAAATGATTGATCAGGAACGTCGAGGTCAGCACGATCAGCCAGCCAAGAAACGACAGCACTGTAATGATCATGGCGGCGCGCGGGTTGGCGACGTGCCATACCGCCGCCGGGATCGGGCGCCACTGCCACAACAAAAGCGCCAACGCCAGGCTTGCCAGCAGAACGTAAGTGGTGCGCTCGACCGACGCCGGCAGGAATTGCGTCCACCATCGCTTGAACTGCTTGCGCGCCATGACGCTATGCTGAAGAGCGAACAGCGACATCAGCGCCAAGTCGATGATGACGGCTGTCATGGTCGGCGCAATCATCCCGGCGTCAATGGTCGTCGGCACCATGAGGTTCTCGACGAAGCCGATGGCGTAGAGAAAAGTGACGAAGAACACCGCATAGGCGATCAGCCCGTATAAGAACGCGATGGTTCGAAGAAAGAGATTGCCCCTGCTGTGGTGGGCGTCTGCGATGGCGTGAATCGACGTCATGGTAATCCTCCGCTTCGCGAATCGCTGGAGTCGCGATCGACAGGCGACCAGCCTCCTGCACGCGCGAAGAAAAGACTTTGCGGGGACCTTGATTTGTTCCTGAAATCCGCTTGAGTCGCCCTTGAGAATGGCTTGCCGCGACCTGAAGCACGGGCGGTGCGATGCAATTTGTCTTTGCGGGGCAGACCCTTGACAGGGATCGACGCGAATTGCGGCGGGATGGCGAAACCACCGCCGTCGAGCCCCAGGTATTCGATCTCCTGATTTACCTGATCGAGAATCGCGACCGAGTCGTCAGCAAGGACGATCTGATCGCCTCGGTCTGGGGCGGCCGCATCGTTTCGGATTCGACCTTGACCAGCCGCATTAATGCGGCGCGCAAGGCGATCGGCGACAATGGCGACGAGCAGCGCCTGATCCGCACTGTGGCTCGCAAAGGGCTGCGCTTCATCGGCACGGTCCAGGTGCTATCGGATGCTGCACGGTCGGCCGGTGCCGCCCCGGAGCAGCCGCACGCCGCGTTGCCGCTAGCGGACCGTCCCGCCATCGCCGTCCTGCCTTTCGTGAACATGACGGGCGACCTGGATCAGGAATATTTCTCCGACGGCATCACCGAAGACATCATTACGGCATTGTCGAAGTTGCGCTGGTTTTTCGTACTCGCACGTAATTCCTCGTTCATCTACAAGGGCCGGTCCGTGCATCTGAAGCAGATCGCCGACGAACTCGGCGTCCGCTACGTGCTTGAAGGCAGCGTGCGCAAGGGTGGCGACCGCCTGCGCATCACCCCGCAGCTCAACGATGTCGCCAGCGGCGGACATATCTGGGCCGAGCGTTATGATCGCCGCCTCGCGGACGTATTCGCGGTGCAAGACGAAATCACCGAAGCCATCGTCGCTGCGATCGAGCCGCAGCTTTATGCCGCCGAGAACTTTCGCGCCCGGCGCAAGGCGCCCGACAGCATGGACGCGTGGGACCTGGTGATGCGTGCGCTGTCGCATTACTGGCGGGTGACGCGCCAGGACAACGTTGTCGCCCAGGCGCTGCTCGAAAAGGCGACCGAGCTTGATCCGAATTACGGCCAGGCGCTTGGGCTGTTGGCCGCCAGCTACACCTTCAGCGCTCACATGGGCTGGGCGGACATGGCGAAGGTAACGCCAATCGCGGAACGTGCGGCGTCGGCGGCGATTCTCGCCGATGGAGAGGATGCCTGGGCACATTACGCGTTCGGCTGTGTTTATTTGTTTGCGCGCCGTTTCGACGATTCGCTCGCCGAATTCGATGCCGCGCTACGGCTTAATCCGAACTTCTCGCTGGCGCAGGGCTATTACGGGTTAACGCTGTCGTATTGCGGGCGCTGGCGGGAAGGCGAGCAGGCGGCGCGGCGAGCGCTCCGCCTCAGCCCACACGACCCGCTGTCGGCTGTGTATTGCGGCATTGCCTCCTATACGCAGTTCGTCGGCCGCAACTACGAAGAGGCGATGCGGCTGGCGCGCGAAGCCATTCGGCAACGCGCCGATTTCGTGGGCGCTCATCGGGTGCTGACTGCCGCCGCGGGCATGTCCGGGCGCGGTGACGTCGCCAAGGCTGCGTTACGGGAGCTCTGTCGCGTGCAGCCCAATATTTCGCTGGCCTGGATCGCCGAACACATGCCGATCCAGCACGACGCGGAGCGAGACCATTATCTCAATGGCTTCAGCTGCGCGGGCCTGACGTAGCGGTCCGAAGGGAGTCAATCCGCGACCTACCGCTATGCGCGCTGGATACCCTTCACGGCGCTCGTGCTCGCAATGGCATGAGACGGATTCGAAATTCAGCAGGCTTCACTCCAGCTCCGCAATCGCGGAGTGGATGCGCAAAAGCTCCGGGATGGTACGCGGATCGCGCCGGCCGAAGCCGCATTCGGTCGCGATCGCGAAGCTATCCGCGTACTTCTTCGCGGTGGCGAGCCGTCGTTTGCTGCCTTCGACGCCGTCCGTGTGATGCACCAGCCCGAGGCAAAGCTCGGTTTCGGATTGTAGCGCCAACCGTTGTAGCGGCGCGAAATAGGCATCGTCGGTGCGGTCGCGTGGTACCGGCATATGGATGAGCTGCACCGGCCGCTTGATTTGGCGACACACCCGGTTGGCAAATTCGACCATGTCGCCCATGTCGGTCGGCTCGACCACATGACGATGGTTCGAATCGCCATAGCAAAGATGATAGAGGAGCTCGATGTCGGCCGGCACCCGATCGCCGAGGTCGACCAGAATAGCGCTGAATCTCTCCTGCATCTCCGCCTTGGTGTGCCCATAGCTTGACGCTTCGTTGCGTTCGATTCGGGCGAACACGGCGGATGCGACATCGAACTGGATCGCCAATTCGCGATGCGGGATCGCGGCGGCGATCTTGTCGATCTCGCGCTTGAGCGCGTCGTTATAGATCGGATCGACAGCGGCGTGCAGCGAATCGACCAGGAACAACCAGATGACCGAGTGCGCCGGCACCAGGTCGACCTGAAACCTGGTGCCGGCGGCAATCTTGCCCGCCGCCTTGAGCCGTTTGAAATCGGCGTAGGATTGTTTGGCGACATCGGCGTAGAATAGATTATCGAACCGGATGTCGGCAGCGCGAATTCCAGGCTTGAGCGCATAGCGCTCGCGCCCGGTGCCGCCGGCGTGCACCCGGAAAAATTCTCCCGATTTTTGAAAGGCCGGGTGTTCGGCGAACACCGGCTCAAGCCAGGTGATCCAGTCGCCGCGTGGGCCGGTCTCGCCATCGGAAAGCCGCTTGATGCGTGAGCCGAGCGCGGCACTCACCGTCTCGAAAACTTCGCTGGCACTGCCCAGCGGGATGCTGCCGACGAGATAAACGTCACGCGCCATGGCGTTCAGCCCTCGCCGCAGATTTCGGCGTGGATCTTCAGAAGTTCGCGCACCGTCGCCTCGGACCGGGCGCGCGCCATGCCGCATTCGGTGGCAATGCCGAATTCCGGCGCATAACGGCGCGCCGCCGCGATCTGCGCCCGCGTGCCGTCGATGCCATCCTTGGCGTGCACCAAGCCGAGAAAAAGCTCGGTGCCGGTCGTTAGTTTGAGTTCTGCGAGCGGGCGGTGGAATGCGTCGTCGTTGCGTCCGATTGGCACCGGCATGTGGATATAGGCGAGCTTGTGGGCGATCGATCGCGATAGCGCATTGGCGAAGTCGACCATCCTCGCCGCGTCCTTCGGCTCGACAAAGTGTCTGGCGCCGAAGTCGCCGTAGCAAAGGTGCAGGCCCAACTCGACATCGTCGGGCACCGCGGCGCCGAGCCGCGTCATGCGCGCGATAAGCTCGTCGCGCGGGATCTCCGCCCCGGGAACGGCGTCGGTCTTCTGTCCGTCCCAGAGCACCATTTCGTTGCACACGTCCCACTGAATGCACAGATCGCGATGCGGAATATGCCGGCACAGGGCGGCGACCTCGGCGATCATGGCGCGCTCGTAGGCGGCCTCGACGGCGGGCAGCGCGGCGGGCACGACAATCGAGCCCACCACGGCGAACGGCGTCGGCAGACATACCTGGAACCGGATGCCTTTGGGTAGGACCCCGTTCTCGCGTGCGGCAATAAAGTCGAGATAGGACGCGCGCGCTTCGCGGGCATAGCCCAACTCGCCGAAGTGAACGTCGGCCGGCGCGACGCCTTCCGCCAGCGTGAGCAGCGGAAATCGATTGGTCGGACGGATCGCGCCCGAAGGATCGGGCCGGAGGAAGACGTTCGCGCGCAACAGCGGATATTGCCAGCTGATCCATAGCTTGCGGCCGCCGACTTCGCCGTCAGGAACGCGGCGCAGATGCCGGCCTAGCAGGGACCCAACCGTGCGAAAGACCTCATCCACAGTGTCGAGGCCGATGCTGCCAACAAGATGAGCGTGCAAGGCGTCCTCCGGAGTGCCGATGCCGTTCCACATTCATACCGAGCCGTGGACGGCTCAAGCCGATAAAGTATATCTTGCGGGCAAGCGCGAGAAGCCTGCGCGATGCGAGGAGCCGCAATGAAAGCTGTAGTCCTGGGCGAGCACGGCGTCGAGATACGCGACATACCGAAGCCGGCGGCGAAGCCCAACGAGGTGCTGATCCGTGTGCGCGCGTCGAGTCTGAACCGCGCCGATCTCCTGGTCGCTTCGGGCGTTCAGCATGGCAGCGTCGGCGGCGTCGGCGCGCGCATCGGTCTCGAATGTTCCGGCGAAATTGAAGCCGTCGGCGGCGAGGTGAAGGACTTCAAGGTTGGGGATCGCGTGATGGCCTCGGCGCCCGGTGGGTTTGCCGAATACGCGGTCACCGATGCGGGCCGCGCGCATCGTATTCCAGGCAATAACATGACATACGAGCAGGCCGCCTGCTTTCCGGTGGCGCTGCAGACCATGCACAACGCCGTGGTGACGGCCGGCCGGATCAAGCGCGGCGAGACGCTGCTCATTCAGGGAGCGAGCTCCGGCGTCGGCTTGATGGGCATGCAGATCGGCAAGCTGATGGGCGCCTCGCTGGTGTTGGGCTCATCGACCAACGCGGCGCGCCGCGCGCGCCTGCATGAATGCGGCTGCGACGTCGCCATCGATACCGGCAAGCCGGATTGGCCGGAGGATGTCAAAAAGGCCACGGACGGCAAGGGCGTCGACCTGATCGTCGATATGGTCTCGGCGCCGGTCGCCAACGGCAATCTCGAAGCGGCGAGAATTCTGGGCCGGATCGTCAACGTCGGGCGGCTCGGCGGCACCAGGGGCGAGTTCGACTTCGACAAGCATGCGCTCAAGCGCGTCGACTATATCGGCGTGACCTTCCGGACCCGCACGCCGGAGGAAGTGCGTGAGATCGTGCGTGCGCTCCGCGCCGATCTGTGGCCGGCGGTCGAGAGCGGCAAGCTGAGCTTGCCGATTTACAGGACCTACAAGCTTGCCGATATCGCCGAGGCGCTGGCGGTCATGCGCGCCAATCAGCATTTCGGCAAGATCGTAATCAGCGTCGCGTGAATGCGGATCACGCCTCCTCCGGCGTTACATCGTGAAACCGGTTGTAATCGAGAAGAAGGCGGCCTTTCTCCGAAATGCTGGTGATGTCGGCATAACGGTGGTGCCAGCGGATGTCGTGCCGCGAATAAATCTGACGGGCATAAAGCCGCTGCGCCGAGCTGTCGTCGACGCCGTCGAGGCTGAGAATAAGCGCACCTTCGGCATCGGCAAAATCGTCGGCGGTCATGCCGTAGAACGCGCTTGCTTTGTCGATGACGTGGAGCAGCGTCCAGCTCAGCGAAAACATCGGATGCTCGCGCCGTTCGAGTTTCAGCTCGTGAAGGCGGCGGAATTGTTCGCGTTCCTTGGTGTTCTCCAGCCGGAACAGCCACAGCCGGGCGGTCGCTTGCGAAATCGTGTTGTGCCGCGCGTTGGCGACGCGGATCATTAATGTGGACTGCCCCTGGTGCAAGCCGACGACCGGATGCCGGGCGAACACGAAGCGCGCTTTGGGTCGCGAGAAACGGGCGAAAGTCAGCCCGGTCATCACCGCGAGAAAGCACATCCCGGTGAAGATCTCGACGGTCGCGACCAAATGCCCGTAATTGGTCTGCGGGTGCATGTCGCCATAGCCGACCGTCGCCAGCGTCTCGATTGAAAAATAGAACAGGTTCAACGGCAGCGGAATTGTGGAACTGACATTGGCGATCGGCGCGTCGCCAAGCCAGTACAGAAACGCGAACAGGGCGTTGAGAATGACAAAGATGGCCGCCGCGCTGCCAAAAAATACCGGCCAGTACACCGTCATGGAACGGTGGTAAAGGTCGGTCCAGAACGCCGGCGCGAGACCGCGGGTCTCGATCTCGCGCAGACCGATGTGCACCACGTGGGATCGGCGCACCCGCCGCGGCGCCTTTTTCCTCGCTTTCGCCAATTTTCGTCCTTTAAGGCGGTAAAGACCGGTTACGCCGCCTTCGTTTTCAAACGCGGATAGACGCGCCGGGCATTGTCTTCAAAAATCTTCCTGCGGTCGGCATCGCTGAGCGGCGCCTTGTCGACGTAGCGCTTGGTGTCGTCGAAACCGAATCCGGTTCTCGGATCGTTGCCTTTCACCGCGCCGACCATTTCGGAAGCGAACAGAATGTTGTCGATCGGCACGATCTTGGTGAGCAAATCGATACCCGGCTGGTGATAGACGCAGGTGTCGAAGAAAATGTTGTTACCCATGATCTCGGCAAGCTCCGGCTTGCCGTTATTGAGCGCGATGCCGCGGAAGCGGCCCCAATGGAACGGTACCGCGCCGCCACCGTGCGGAATGATGAACTTGAGTTTCGGGAAAGTCTTGAACAGATCCGACAGGATCACCTGCATGAACACCATCGTGTCGGCATTAAGATAATACGATCCGGTGGTGTGCATCGCCGGGTTGCAGCATCCGGACACATGAATCATGCACGGCACGTCCAGTTCGATCATCTTCTCGTAGAGCGGAAACCACGACTTGTCGGTCATCGGCGGTGAATTGAAATAGCCGCCGGACGGATCGGGATTGAGGTTGCATCCGACAAAGCCCATGTTCACGCAACGCTCCAGCTCCGCGGCGCAGTTCTTCGGAGCGGCGCCGGGCGACTGCGGCAACTGGCATACGCCGATGAAATTCCGAGGAAACAGCGACACCACCCGTGCGATCAGGTCGTTGCAGATCTGCGACCACTCGATGCTGACACTCTCGTCACCGATGTGATGGCCCATGCCGGAGGCGCGCGGCGAGAAGATGGTGAGATCGGTGCCGCGCTCGCGCTGCAGTCTCAGCTGATTCTGCTCGAGGCTCTCGCGGATTTCGTCATCGGACATTTTGAGCGTGATGCGCGAGGGCATCGCGGTTTTTTCCGCCGCATTCGCCGCCGCGGTCTGCTCCTTGCGGAAGCGGTGCAGGTCCTTGGGTTCGGTGGTGTAATGGCCGTGGCAGTCGATGATCATGGCACCATTCGCTGGGTGGTTTCGGTTCGGCCGGGATGCTACGGCCCGGCGCGGCATTGTCAAACCGGACCGATAATCTGGTAGGGTGGAAATTATCGATTAGGAGACTAAGGAAATGGCTGAATTACCGAGGCTCAACGGCGTCATTCGCGCGCTCGAAGCGGGGCAGCACGCACTGACCTGCTTCGCGCCCGCCGAGATCAACAGCGCCATCGCCATGAGCACATCGAAATTCGACGGCTGCGTGTTTGAGATGGAGCACAATCCCTGGGACGGGCGGCTGTTGCGCGACTGCCTGCAATACATGCTCAACCGCGCCCAGATCGCCAAGGCCGCTTCCGTGGTGCCCACAGTGACGCCGATGGTCCGCATTCCGGTAAACGGCGTCGAAATGGCGCAATGGCAGGCCAAGCAGGCGCTCGATATCGGCTGCTACGGGATCGTGTTTCCACACATTTCGACGGTCCAGGAAGCGGCCAACGCGGTCGGTGCCTGCCGCTATCCGCGTCTCAAGAGCGCGGCGAACTACGAGCCGGCCGGCATTCGCGGCGACGGCCCGACTGCCGCGGCGCGCTATTGGGGTCTCGCGCAGCAGGACTATTATCAGAAGGCCGACGTGTGGCCGCTTAATCCGCGGGGCGAGATTTTCTGTATTCTGCAGATCGAGGACACGCGCGGCGTGGACAACCTCGACCATATTCTTAAGGAAGTGCCGGGCATCGGCTGCATCCTGATCGGCGAAGGTGATCTTTCCCAGGAGCTCGGCTATCCGCGCCAATATGAGCACAAGGTCGTGCTCGAATGGATGAAGCGCATCGTCGACACCTGCAAGAATCACAATGTCGTGGTCGGCCACCCGCATGTCGAGCAGGGTAACGCCGAGCGAATTATCAAGGAAGGCTACCGCTTTCTGATGTGCGCGCCAGTGCAGAGCTATGGCCACTTACAGGCAGCGCAGAAGTTCACGGGGCGGACGTAGTTTATCCTCCCTCGCGGGCCCGGATGATGATGAGCGGGGCCGTCGAGCCCTGCTTATCACGAGCCCGAGCCGGCCGCGGCCGTGGCAGGCGATGCATTGCTCGTTGAAAAGCTCGCGACCGTAAGCGGGGTCCGGCGGATTGTTGGCCAGATAGCGGGAAAGGTCTTTCGCATTCTGCGGATCGACGGAGCGGAAAAACGTGTAGCCGAGCGTGAGCTGCGCGATGTCGCGCATGTCGGCATCGGTGCCGAATGCCGGATCGACATAAAAAACCACCGGCATGTTGACCTTTTCATGCGGGGCCGAGCCGCTCATTGGTGAAGTAAAAGCACTGAATCTTGTTGAAATAGATGCCGCTGCGCAGCGGCGTGACATTGAAAGTGGCGAGGCCGACGATCGATTGGTTGCTCGGGTTCTCCGCGGTGAAATACACGAGCTTCTGCTCGCCTAAATGCACGGTCACGGAATGTTGGTCGGGTACGAAGCGCCACGTGGACCGTCCCGCCGAAAGCGATCGGGCCCGGAATAGGCGCGCGTACTGCGTCTCGCAACGCATACCTGCAATGTCCGCTCGAAATGCGCACCAGCGACCTGACCGATCGACGCGCTTGCTTCGTTCTGCGGCCGGCCGGTCGGCTCTCGCATTGGCACTCAATAATTCGCGGCGCGTTTCTGCTCCCGCGGCACCGCCGGCTTGCCCTTCGGCAGGTCGAACATGCCGTTCGGCAGCGTATCGAGGAACGCCAGCACCTCGGAGGTCTTCACCACGTCGGCATATTTGGCGTTCATGTCGCACAGGTTAATGGCATGGCTCGCCTGCGAGCGGTCGAAGCAGCCTTCCTCGGCGAGCGCGATGCGATAATTCAGCGAAAACGCATCGAGCACGGTGGCGCGCACGCAGCCCGACGTGGTGGTTCCGGTGACGATCAGGCTGTCGCAGCCGAGCAGGGTGAGATAGCTCGCCATGTTGGTGCCGAAAAAGCCGGACGGTTTCTGCTTGAGCACCACGATATCCTGCGGCGATGGTGCGATCGGCGTCACGATCTCGTTGCCGTCAAGGTTGGTGACGATGGTCTCGCGATCTTCCTCGTTGCGCGAATTCTTCCAGGCCCAGGACCCGGTGTCCCAATTGTCCTCGCGCCGCACCCCGGTGGTGTAGAGCACCGGCACGCCCTTGCCGTGGCACTTATCGATCAGCGAGCGGATATAGGGCAGGGCGGTCCAGGCGTCCTCGCCGCAGGAATTGCGCCAGCGTTTGATCGAGTCCAGGATCGGCTCCGGCCGGTCGCCGCAGAACGCCCAGTTCACGTCGATGATGAGCAGCGCCGGCCGCTTGCCGAAGCCGCCGCGCGTGCCGTAGCCGGAGGTGTCGAACACCGCCCTGTCGCGCTCGGTGAGAAACTGGTTCCAGATGGGTTCGGACATGGTTCTTTCCTTCCGCGAGTCCTCACTAGCATAGCGCCATTTCTGGGCTGAGCGAAGGTCGCCCCGCGCCAAGCCAGCAAGCGTTCACAAGCTGGCCTTGTCGCAGAGCTCGTGCCGAGATTGTGCATCCCTAAAGAGGCATCCAGTCCTCCGGTATCATCTTGGCCCCGGCGAAACGGCGCGTGGCGGCGGCACGTGATCGAAGCAGCCGCCGTGCTCGTCGTAAATGATCAGAAGAAGCGTCCGCTCCCAGGTCGGCGCTTCGCGTACGGCGTTATAGACGCGGGCAATGAGTTGTTCGCCGTAAGCGATTTCGTGGGGAGGATGCTGGTCGTTGGGCAATTGTAGCGAGAACCGGTTGGCATAGTAGCGCGGCTCAATGAAGCTGTATGCGGCCAGCCGACCGCTTCGGGCATGGCGTTCGAATTCCGCATCGAACAGACAGAACCGCGTCGGTATTCGCGGCCATAGATCGACGAGTGTCGCCGCCTGCGGCAGATCGTGAAAATAGACCCTCCAGGAATGGCCGCGCGCTTCGAGGCGACGAAATATCGTCGGCAGAAAACGCGGCCAGCGATAGGGAAAGCGCGAGCGTTCGTTGTTCACATAACCGCCTGCCGTGCCGGCATGTGTGAAGTAGCGATTGGGCCATGTCTCGCAGGGCGCGGATGCAAACCATCGATCCGAAACCGCAAATGCCTTCGCAAGCGCGCTGATCACCGGCACCTGATCCGGGAGAAAGTGGTGCATGACGGAACGGGGGTCCCACCGACGGTCGGTTTGCTTTTGCCGCGTGTAGTCATCGACGAATCCGTTCATGCTCGGCTGACCACCGACTGCGCCGCCAAGCCCGAAGATCTGCATATTGAAGTCGTCGAATGCCTCGCCCGGATCCTGCTCCGGAAGACACAGCGCTGCCGGCCCATCGCTGCTCCAGGCCGCGATGGTCTCGATACTTCCGTCCGGTCTATGCCACGGATTGCTTTCCGTGAGGTCGAGCCCGTCGAACCTGTCGCTTTTCGGATAAAGCCGGCCCAACACGTTATCGAAGGATCGGTTTTCGAGCATGAGGACCACGACGTGCTCGATTCTGGGCATCTGTCCTCCGCATGATCGGCGGCCGGCGGTCGTGCGCCGGGCCGCTACCTATTATGCTGTCGATGCCGTCACGGTTCCGCGGAGCGCGGTCTGCCATCTGTTACTTGCCGAGCAGCGCCGCTTCGAACGCGCTGGCGATGGCCTGCTTGCTCTTGCCGGCGCGTGCCGCGTCGCCGATGATGGTGACGATCTGTCCCGGCCGCGTCAGGCCCTTGAAGCGTTCGGCGGTGCCGGATCGGCCGCGATAATAGAACCAGTCGCGCAGTTTGGGCGACGACAGCAGCCCCGACACACTGGGCCAGCACGCCGCGCCATGATCGAGGGCCCAGACCACCAACACGCCGAGTCCGAAGCGATACCGCGCGCCGGTCGCGACCACGACACGGTCGAACGGCGACAACAGCTCCGGCGCAGCAGCCACGTCGGTGCCGAAGCGAAATTCGGCACCCTTCATCTTACATGCGGCCGCGAGATCGGCGACGTAACGATCGAGGCTTTTCTGATTGGCTTGGACTTCTTGAAACAGAGGGGCCTTGCCG
>JBOHIU010000192.1:0-10457 GCA_050725855.1 Xanthobacteraceae bacterium
GGGTGAAGGAATGGCAGGGCGAGGTCGTGTTCCTGCACGAAGTCGTGCCCGGCGCTGCCGACCGCTCCTACGGCATTCAGGTGGCGAAGCTGGCCGGATTACCGCCGAGCGTGATCGAGCGGGCCAAACTCGTTCTGGCGCAGCTCGAGGCGCAGGATCGCGCCTCGCCGGCGCAGACGCTGATCGACGATCTGCCGCTGTTCGCCGCGGCACGATCCGCTACGGAGCCGCCGCGCGACTCTGCATCGGCCGCCGTGGTCGAGGCGCTTGCCGCGCTCCATCCCGACGAGATGACGCCGCGCGAGGCGCTGGAAGCGCTCTATGCGCTTAAGGCGAAGGTCGGGAAGACACGGCCATAGCCAGGACCGCCTTCAGCTCTGGAATGTCTGTTTCCCTACCACAGCCGACATACAGGAAACCTCGTTTCATGTCCGCTTCGTGGGAAAACTGGACGTCAAATTTCACAGTCCCCGCGGCCGGCCCGGCTAATTTATCAGGATTGCTCAGAACGATTCATGTTTCTCTTGTTGCGACGCTCCGATCCACCATCTTGTACTTGCCATCTATGTTTCAAAAGTGGTTACTTGTAGTTGGCTTGCGGACAGATCTTTCTATCATGCTTCGTGATAGGTGACGCAATGGCCGCAGGGATTGCCCCTACGGTTCAATGGACGTTCTATGACTTGACTTGCGCTAAAGAGTGTCCGCAAGCTACCCTTCGAATCGATGTCGTCATTAGCCGGTCTTAAGCTCGTTCAAGGACTCAATAGCTTTGCCATGCTCCTTGGCATGAAGCCGGCTGCCCTCGCCTATATCCTTTACAAGCTGCCGCCCGCTCAGAAATACAAATCGTTCGATATTCAAAAGAAGAGTGGCGGCGTTCGAAAGATCATGGCGCCAGAGCCGCGCCTCAAGCTGGTCCAGAGGAGGTTGGCGGACCTTCTTTTGAGGTGCCAATCCGAAATCGAAATCTCAATAGGAGTGACGGATGAGTGCACCCTTGCCCACGGCTTTAAGCCCCGACTCTCAATATCAACTAACGCGCATAAGCACCGGAACAGGCGCTGGGTATTTAATGCTGATATTGAAGATTTCTTCTCGACGATAAACTTCGGACGCGTTTATGGGTTTTTCCAAAAGAACAAGCATTTCGCTCTGAGCAAGCCGGTCGCCACCATCATTGCTCAGATAGCCTGTCACGAAAACAAGCTTCCACAGGGAAGCCCGTGCTCTCCCGTGATCTCAAATATCATCGCTCATATCCTTGACGTCCATCTCAATGATTTGGCTTCCAGGCATAATTGCACCTATACCAGATACGCGGACGATTTGACGTTTTCGACCAACGAGAAGTACTTTCCTCGCGCCATCGCTAAACGGCAGGACAACAACTTTCACGAGTGGTTGCCGGGGTCGGGCTTCTCGAAAGTGCTAAAGTCGAGCGGGTTCAAGCTGAACCCTCAAAAGACCCGGATGCAATACTGCGACTCAAGGCAGGAAGTGACGGGACTCGTCGTCAACAGGAAGATCAATGTAAGGCAGCATTATTACAAATATGTTCGTGCGATGACGCGCCAGTTGGTCACGGGCAATAAGCCCTTCGTGACCTTAGCAGGCAAAAAGGTCGAAGTGTCGCTAGATCAACTGAGGGGCATGCTGAATTTTGTCTATTTTATAAAATTCAGCGAAAATGAGCGGATAGGGTCCACCTTCGATAAGGCGAAGGATAAGCCTCCCAGTTATCACACACTATACAGGCAATTCCTGGACTACATCTTGTTCTACGGCATTGATGAACCAACGATCATTTGTGAGGGTAAAACCGACAACATCTATCTCAAAGCCGCGATTAGGTCTCGGGCATCTCATTTCCCTGATCTGATCGAAACAAAAGGGGGCGTCGCGCGAATTCGTCCACGATTCTTCAAATACAATGATACCACAGCAGCTCTACAAGATTTGTCGGGCGGGGCTGGCGAGCTAAATAATCTGCTCAGCCATTATCGTAATCGTACAAAAGCGTTTAAGAGTGGCGCGGCTCAGCCTGTGATTATCGTCGTGGACAACGACTCGGGTGCGAAACCCTTATTCGCCCATATCCACAATTTGGACAAGAAAGCTGGCCCCGTGGATGGGTCAAAGCAGTACTACTACATTTACGAGAACCTTTATGTGGTTCCAGTGCCAAAGGTTGGCGGCGCGGACACCCCGATTGAAATGCTCTTCGAGAAGAAGCTGCTAAGCGCTGTCTTGAACGGCAAACATCTCGATCTAACGGGAGATAAGGATCCGTCGAAGTATTATTTCAAGAACGAATTTGCGGTTCATATCGTCAAAAAGGGCGGAGCCCCTGTCAACTTTGATGGCTTCGATCCGCTTTTGAAGGCGCTCGTAGCCGTCAAGCTAGATTACACAAAGCGGGTCGCGGCGATGGCTTCTTCCGTTCCGGCCACTGCTTTGCCATTAACCAAAGCCGCCTCAAAGCCTTAGGCGACATATAAAGGCGGTTGAGTCAGGTTTGGGTCATTAGGCGACACCACCCCGATGTCCGTCCTTGCAAAAGCGGAGATCAACATTGGAGCTGATAAGCCGCGCCCCCGGCTTTCGCTTCGCTCAAGCCGGACTACCGCGCCTGCCTCTGCGCACCGCCCACAGCACGCCGCTCCAGGCGATGCACACCAACAAGCCGAGACCATAGGCCGGCCACACTCCGACCGGCGCGACCAGATAGTGCATGGCGAGAAACCCGAGCCACAGCCCGTTGAGCGCGATCTGGGCGTGAGCAAACATGCTGGCCGAGGCGACGCCGCCGACGCGCAGATGCAGAATGACCGCCGTGCAGGCCATCACGATCGGAAACACGGCGAACATGCCGGACGCGAACAAGCCGATGCTGGTGCTGATCGTGGTGACGACGACGACCACGATGGCGGCGGACAATGCCCGCACCGGAATGTCCCAGGCCGTGCGCATGAATTTCGCCGGCGGGCCGGAGGTGCGGTAGCGCCAGCTTAGCGGCACGGTTATTCCGAATACGACAATATCGAGCAGAGCAGCGGTCGCCGGTGTCCAGGCGATGGCGCGCAAGGCGGCGGCAGCCGCGAACCAGACGACGATGGCGACACTGACGCTCAGGACCACGCCGTGCCGCTGCGCCAGCACGGTATAGACGAGCGCGAAGACCGACACCGCCGCGGTCGCAGCCGCGCTGCCGACGGCGCTCGCGGCAATGAAATCCGGCGGATGCTCGAAGGCCAGAATGATGTAGGCCGCGCCGGCGGCGGTCGGCAGCGCGGCGATCAGCGCGCCGATAAACGGCCCGGAGCGTTCGACCACGACCGAAATGACGACGACGATGAACGCCGTCAGCGCCATTTTCAGCGCAAGATCGAGCAAGAACGTCAGATCGGGAGACATGGTGTTTTCTTCGGCAAAGGACGGAATGAGCGCAGATCAGAGAGTCAGGATAACGCGTCACTTCGATCGCGTTACGGGCTCCATCAGCTCAAGCCGATTGCCGAACGGGTCGGCGACGTAGCAGCGCTCGTAGCCGGAGAGCGGCTCGTCCTCGTAGGGCTTATAGCCGTGCCGATCGAGGCGCGTGCGCAAGCCGGCAAGATCGCGCACCAGGAATGCCGGGTGCGCCTTCTTGGCCGGACGAAAGTCGCCTTCGATGCCGAGATGCAATTGCTGGGTTCCCAATTCAAACCACACGCCGCCGCGCGCCGCCAGATTGGCGGGCTTCGCGATCTCACGCAAGCCCAGAATGCCGCTGTAGAACGCGCGCGCTTCGGCCTCGCGTCCGCCCGGCATTGCCAGTTGCAGGTGATCGAGCGCGACGACCTCGCTCATGGGGGTTGCATCCGCTGCATCGTCAGCGCGACCGGCGGCCCGTTTTTGATTGTCTGATAGACGACGCAATAACGCTCGGTGAGCTTGAGCAGTTGATCGAGCTTGTCCTGCGGTGCGTCGGTGTCGAGGTCGAAGCGAAGCCTGATCTGCGCGAAGCCCACCGGCGCATCCTTGGCGACGCCGAGCGTGCCGCGGAAATCGAGATCGCCCTCGGCCGAGACCGTGCCGGACTTGAGCGGGATATCGATTGCGGTCGCGACCGCCTTCACGGTGACGCCGGCACAGGCCACCAGAGCTTCGAGCAGCATGTCGCCCGAGCACAATTCGAGACCCGAGCCCCCTGTCGCGGGATGCAATCCGGCGACCGCCAGCGCGCGACCGGTCTCGACCTTGCAGGCGATATTGGCGTCATCCAGCGCGGCCTTGGCGCGAAGCGTGATGAAGGCGGCTTGGGGATCGCTCTTGTAGCGCTCCTTGATCGGCGCCTGCAGGGCGCGCAGGGAGGCGGCGTCCATGGTCTTCTCCTCACCGTCATTGGCCACGGCCCGCCTTT
Source organism: Xanthobacteraceae bacterium (assembly GCA_050725855.1). Taxonomy (GTDB): domain Bacteria; phylum Pseudomonadota; class Alphaproteobacteria; order Rhizobiales; family Xanthobacteraceae; genus BOG-931. Next base: position 4,406 of record JBOHIU010000192.1, read on the forward strand.
GCTCGCTGCGAGCCACGGCGGGTTTGAGTCCGCCGAAGCGCTGAGCGCATATGCGGAAGGCGGGCGACTCAGTATACGCCGGCGCGGATCGTGTCTATTCGGCAAGCGATGACAGAGCGTGACTACCACCACAACGCCGCGCCGGCTTCGGTCTTGGTCTCGCCCTCGGCAATGGTCGCGGCGCGGTTGAGCGAACGGTCGAGCGCGGTGAGCACGCGGCGCTTGACGAAATCGAACGCGGCGGCCTGACGGTCGCGCGGCCGCGGCAGTTCGACTTCGATTCGGTCGAAGATGCGGCCCGGCCGCGGGCACATCACCATGACGCGATCGGCGAGCACGATGGCCTCGTCGACGTCGTGGGTGACCAGAATCAAGGTCGGCCTGGCGTCGGCCCAGAGATCGAGCAGGTGGTCCTGCAGGTCGGCGCGGGTGAAGGCGTCAAGCGCCGAGAATGGTTCGTCGAGCAACAGGACTTCCGGGCGCGGCACCAGCGCCCGCGCGATCGCGACCCGTTGCGCCTGCCCGCCGGACAGTTCGCGCGGCCAGACCTTGGCCTTGTCGGCGAGCCCAACGCGTTTGAGCGCGGCGCCGATGCGCTCCGCCCGCTCGGGCTTCGGACGATCGACGATGCCGAAGCCGACGTTGTCCGCCACTTTGAGCCACGGCAGAAGCCGCGGCTCCTGAAAAATGATGCCGATCTTTTCGTGCGGGGACGTGATGGCTTCGCCGTCGAGCACGATCCTGCCTTCGCTCGCCGGATCGAGGCCGCCGATGGCGCGCAAAAGCGTCGACTTTCCGCAGCCCGAACCGCCGATCACGGCAACAATCTCGCCCGGCGCGACGTCCACGGACACGCCGCCGAGCGCATGCACGCCGTTAGGATAGATTTTGCCGACGCGATCCAGAGAAAGCATCGGCTATGACCCCCACCCCGACCCTCCCCCTTTCAGGGGGAGGGAGCACACCGCAATCCGTTTCCTCCCCCTGGAAGCGGGAGGATCAAGGAGGGGGTCCATCTGAGAAGCAACCATAACGTCTCAGTCCGCTCGCGCCACGTCTTCCCAACGCAGGAACGGCGTGGCGACCAGCACGATGAGCCAATCGGTTGCCTTGCCGACGATGGCAAACGCGACGATCGCCGCGACGATTTCCGCCGGTTTGCCGAGTTCCTGGCCGTCCAGCAACAAATAGCCGAGGCCCTGGGACGCGCCCAGAAGTTCGGCCGCCGCCACGAACATCCAGCCAAGCCCGAGACCGGAGCGCAAGGCAATCACGTATGCGGGCAGCACCGCCGGCAGCAGGATGCGGCGCACCATCTCTATGTCGGATAGCCTGAAGGCTCGGCCCACTTCCACGAGCTTGCGGTCGACCGATTGGATCGCGCCCATCACCCCCAGATAAACCGGAAAGAACACGCCGACCGCAATCAACGTTATCTTCGACGCTTCGAAAATGCCGAGCCAGAGCACGAACAGCGGTACCCACGCGATCGATGGGATGGCGCGCAGCGCCTGCAGGCTCGGATCAAGGAGCCGTCGCACCAGCGGCGAGTAGCCGGCCGCTGCTCCCAGAATCGTGGCGACGGCGACGCCGCAGCCAAAGCCGGCCGCCACGCGTGCCAGTGTCACCAGCGTGTTGCGTTGCAGATCGCCGCTGCGAGCAAGATCGACAAATTCTTGAAAGATCACCGACGGCGGCGGCGCCAGGCGGCCGCTCGCCCAACCCATGCGGACGATGAATTCCCACCCCGCCGCAAGCACCACCGGGACGATGATGCCGAGCGCCGGCCGTGCCAAGCGCGCCCAGCGACCGGCCGGACGCCGCACAGGCATGGCGGTGGCGTCTCTTGCAATCGTCACGCCGACAACAGACATGCTCGCCGCCGCAAAAGCAATCTGGTGTCCCGATTCCGAGTTCGCATCATTGTGCGGCCCTCTCGTTTGCGAACTTCGGAATCGAAGGGCCACCAGCAAGTTATTGATCTAGTGTGACTTCTGAACCGCCACACTGCCCGTTCACCCCTGCGCACGGGGGCGCGGCAAGCCGCATCATGACCGCTCAGACGTAACGGTTATCGATCAGATCATCGAGCGTCTTGTTCACGTCGACAGCGGTCGAGATCACGCCGGCCTTCTGCAAGGCAAAGCCCGCCTGCAGGATCGACTCGCGCTGCGGCGCGCCGATGTGGCCGTTGATGATGTCGGTCCGCTCGTTGAGCTGCAGCTCCACTACCGCCTTCGGCAGCTTGGTCGCCGCGATGAAGCTCGCCTCCATGTCGGCGGGATGCGCGAGGCAATGTTTGCGCGCGGTTTCGTACACCGCGAGCACGCGCTTCACCAGGTCGAGATGATCGTGCAAAAATTCGATCCGCGTTGACAGGATGCCATAGGTATTGGCGTCTTTGTTGCGATAGAACAGCCGCGCGCCGTCCTCGATCTGAGCCTGCGCCATCATCGGATCGAGCCCGGCCCAGGCGTCGACGTCGCCGCGGATGAGCGCGATCTTGCCGTCCGGATGCTGGAGCAGCACCTCCTGGATATCGCGCTCGGTCATGCCGACCGAGAGCAGCGCCCGGACCAGGAAGATGTGCGGGTCGGTGCCGCGCGTCACCGCCACGCGCTTGCCTCTGAGATCGGTGATTTTGTAGATCGACGCGTCCTTGCGCGTCACGAGCGCGGTCCATTCCGGCTTGGAATACACGTAGATCGACTTGATCGGATTGCCGTTGATTTTGCTGACCAGCGCGGCGGCGCCCGCGCTCGAGCCGAAATCGATCGAGCCCGCATTCAAGAATTCCAGCGCCTTGTTGGAACCCAAGGTCTGCACCCAGCGGATGCCGATGCCGTCCTTGGCGAATTCCTTTTCCATCAGGCCACGGTCCTTGAGATACATCGACACGGGATTGTAAGTGGCCCAATCGATATTGATGGTGCTCGGCTTGCCGGCGGCGCGAGCGAAGCGCAGCGGCATGAGGCTTGCGCCGACCGCGCCACCGAGCAAACCACGACGTGAAAGCATGACAACCTCCGTTGTTTCGAGATCGCGTCGGCCTTGGTCCGAAACGATCCCAGATTGGGAGGCGGGAATGCGTGCCCGCCATCAGCGAGGCGACGGGGACAGGCCCCGCGCTTTAGCTGCATTTATACAGCGCCCGCAAGCTGCTCGCTCAAATCGGCGCTACGTTCATTCTTTAAAAGAGCCGGATTAGCGCGTCAATTGGAAATTAAAACTATTGATTGCCAATTCATTGGAATGATCTTGTCGACGGCTCAAACTGCGGCAGATTCGGTTTGCGCCGTGCGGCCGCCGCGCACGATGACACAGTGCAGCCGCTCCGCTATGGCGGTGCCATGATGCTCGACATTCAACGTTCCGCGCGCGCGGGCGCCGAGCTGATCGACAGTGCGACGATTGCCGCCGAGCTGGAAAAGCTTGTCGAAACGCACGCCGGCCGCGAGCGCGAATTACGTACCGCGGCCGCGCAGCGGCTGAAAGCGGCCTTGAACCAGGCCCGCGGCCAAGCCGAGCAGCTTCTGCTCAAGGACCGTCACGGCCGGCGCTGCGCCGAGCGGCTCTGCGAAATGCACGACGAAATCATCCGCATCCTCTTCGAGTTCGTCGGCCGCAAACTCTATCCGCCCCAGGTCCCGTCGGAAGCCGAACGCATGGCGGTGGTGGCGACCGGGGGCTACGGCCGTGGGCTGTTGGCGCCGGGCTCGGACATCGATCTGCTCTTTCTCCTGCCATACAAACAAACCGCGTGGGGCGAGTCGGTGGCGGAGGCGCTGCTCTATTGCCTGTGGGATATGGGCCTAAAGGTCGGGCACGCGACCCGCTCGGTGTCCGAATGCATCCGCCAGGCCAAAGCCGACATGACCATCCGCACCGCGCAGCTAGAAGCGCGCTATCTGTTGGGCGACCGCGGGCTGTTCGACGAACTCGCCACACGCTTCGACAAGGACGTGGTACAGGGATCGGCACCGGATTTCGTCGCCGCCAAACTCGCTGAGCGCGAGGAGCGTCACCGCCGCGCCGGTCAATCGCGCTATCTAGTCGAGCCGAACGTCAAGGACGGCAAGGGCGGCTTGCGCGATCTGCATACGCTGTTCTGGATCGCCAAATACGTCTACCGCGTGCGCGAACCCGAGGAGCTTGTGAAGCGCGGCGTGTTTGCGGCCGAGGAATATCGGCTGTTCCGCCGCTGCGAGGACTTCCTATGGTCGGTCCGCTGCAACATGCACTTTGTTGCCGGTCGTGCCGAGGAGCGGCTGTCGTTCGACATCCAGCGCGAGATCGCCGTTCGCCTCGGCTACACCGAGCATCCGGGCTTGCGCGACGTCGAGCGGTTCATGAAGCACTATTTTCTGACCGCCAAGCACGTCGGCGACCTGACCGCGATTCTCTGCGCTGGCCTGGAGGAACGGCAGGCCAAGCCGGCGCCCGTCTTGAGCCGCTTCATCGCCCGGCTTCGTCCGGCGAAGAGCCGACGCACGCTCGACGAATCCGATGACTTCGTCGTCGACAATGCCCGCATCAACATCGCCCGGCCGGACGTATTCGCGGACGATCCGGTCAATCTGATCCGGCTATTCCACCTCGCGCAGAAACACAATCTGGCGCTTCATCCCGAGGCCATGCGGGTTGCCGCCCGGTCGCTCAAGCTGATCGACAATAACGTGCGCAAGGACAAGGAAGCGAACCGACTGTTTATCGAGATTCTGACGTCGAAGAACGACGCCGAGACCGTGCTGCGCCGCATGAACGAGGCCGGCGTACTCGGCGAGTTCGTGCGGGCTTTCGGCCGCATCGTGGCGATGATGCAGTTCAACATGTATCATCATTACACGGTCGACGAGCACTTGATCCGCTGCATCGGCGAGCTTGCGCTCATCGAACGCGGCGAAAACCCCGCGGTCGCGCTGGCCAGCGAATTGATGCGCACGATTGCGCCGCAGCACCGGTCTTTGCTGTACGTCGCGGTCTTTCTCCACGACATCGCCAAGGGACGTATCGAGGACCATTCGATCGTCGGTGCGCGCGTCGCCCGCCGTCTCTGTCCGCGGCTGGGTTTCAATGCCGCCGATACCGAACTCATCTCTTGGCTGATCGAGGTGCACCTCGTGATGTCGACGCTCGCACAGTCGCGCGATCTTTCGGACCGCAAGACGGTCGAGAACTTCGCCGCCATCGTCCAGTCGTTGGAGCGGATGAAGCTTCTCGCCATCCTGACCACCGCGGACATTCGCGCGGTCGGTCCGGGCGTCTGGAACGGCTGGAAAGCGCAGCTCCTTCGCACGCTCTATTACGAGACCGAGCCAGTCCTCACCGGAGGCTTCTCCGAAGTCAACAGAGCGCAACGCGTGGCGGTGGCGCAGGCCGAATTCCGCGCCGAGCTCGGCGATTGGTCGGAAGCAGAGCGCGAGTCCTATATCGCGCGTCACTATCAGGCCTATTGGCTAAAGCTCGATCTGCCGCACAAAGTTGCGCAGGCGCGGTTCGTGCGCGCGACCGAAGCGGCCGACAAGAGGCTTGCGACCAGCATCGGCTTCGATGCGGCGCGCGGCGTGACCGAGCTGACAGTTTTGGCGCCCGATCATCCGTGGCTGCTCTCGATCATCGCCGGCGCCTGCGCGCTGGCTGGCGCCAATATCGTCGATGCCCAGATCTACACTACGACCGACGGTCTCGCTCTCGATACCATCTCGCTCTCGCGCGAGTTCGAACGCGACGAGGACGAAGGCCGCCGCGCCGACCGCATCGGCGAACTGATAGAAAAAACGCTGCGCGGCGAGATCGAACTGCCGGACGCCGTGCCAAAGCGTGCGCCGCCGAAAGGGCGGCTCAGAGCCTTTGCCCTCGCACCCGAGGTGAGCATCAACAATCAATGGTCCGCGCGCTACACCGTGATCGAAGTAACCGGGCTCGATCGTCCAGGACTCCTGTACGAACTGACAACGACGCTGTCGAAACTCAACCTGAACATCGCCTCCGCCCACGTGGCGACGTTCGGCGAACGCGCGGTCGACGTGTTCTATGTCACCGACCTGACCGG
>JBOHIU010000193.1:0-5150 GCA_050725855.1 Xanthobacteraceae bacterium
AACGCTTTCTGTCATCGATGCACAAGTACTTCGGCGCCGACGTGCGCATCGGGCATTATGCCGCTGTCTTTTACGCCAATGGTCAGATCCTGGAAGCGGCTTTGGCCAAGACCGCAGGCAAGGTCAACGACCCCGATCGGTTCGTCAGCGCGGTGCGTTCGGTTGTTCGCCAACAAGACCATTAAGACCTATCACGATGTCAGCCAGTTCTGGACCTACGATTCGAAATGGTACTTGCAGCAACCGGTCTTCTCGCGGAACTACCCGCCGCTCAAAAGCTAGACCTTTATCCTCGGTCGACACAAAAGGCCTTGATCGTTCGTCGATGACCGGTAAATCATTATTCGCTCCAAGTCATCAACGAGTGTCAATGACGGCTGCGGGGTCGCCAGATGCGATCGCGCAATAGTGCCCGGTACTCCGATTAGCGGGCAGCCTTCACAGGCAGCTGCCAGCTGCGAGTGAGCGCATCAGAACCGGCTTTGTTATTCCGCTGGCCGGGGCCAGGCTTTGTGGCGATCAGGCGCTTTAGCCCCTTCCATGAACAGCAGGCTAGCGAGCAGCAGGCCAGCCGAAATGACAAGGACGAGGCTCGCGTTGCCCCGATCGATGAGGAAGCCGAAAGGGACCGGGGTGATCGCGCCGCCGAGCGGGAGAGCCGCACTGACATAGGCGAAAACCTTCGCGACCTCGCCCGGCGGTGCGGCATCCTTCAGCATGATGTCGCGCGGAGTGCGGCTGCCGCCAAATGCCAAGCCGGCGACAAACATGAGAGTAAGCGCAAGCCCGCTGCCTAACGGAAACAGGCCGACGACGAGGATTGCCGCGGCCGAGCCTGCCGTGCCGACGACTACGAATAATGTGAGCTGTTGCTTGAATCGATCCGATAGCCAGCCGCCTATGAGGGCGCCGCCACTGATCCCGGCAAGAAACGCGGTGAGCGCCCAGGACGACCAAGTCAGATCGATCCCATCCATCCGATGCAGGATCGTAATAAGCCAGGCCGAAATGCCGTTTTTGGCCATGGATCCCAGGAGATAGAATACAAAGAACAGCACCATTGTGCGGCCGAAGACCAGATCACGGACCGATAGCCGGCTGCGATTTCCGTCGCCGATGCGCTCTGCGTCGAGAATACCGCCTTGCCATAGGACAGCTGCGGCGACTGCGACGCCTGCCAATCCCAGGATGAGGAGCGCTTCGCGCCATCCCATGACGCCGAGCAGGCCGGCGACCACCGGCGGCGCGGCGGCGAAACCGACATTGCCGGTGAAAGTATGGAAGGCGAACGAGCGTCCCATGCGATCCTTGCGAATCGAGCCGGCGAGGATCGAATAATCGGCCGGATGAAAGACGGCGTTGCCGGCTCCCGACACTAGCGAGAGAAGCAGAATCTGCCAGAAGCCGGTGACGACTGACATCAGCGCGACCGCCGCGGACATCAGGATAATTCCTCCTACCAGCACGCGGCGAGCACCGTAGCGGACGACAATGAAGCCGCAGGGGGTCTGCAACGCCGCGGCCATAACGCTCATCGCCACAACCGACAGACCGAGCTCAGCGAAGCCGACGCCGAACTGGCGCTGCCAAACGAGGAACAGCGGCGGTAGACAGAGCCGGTAGAAATGCGAGAAGAAATGCCCGCTGCCAATCAGCAGGTTGACGCGGGAGTCGCGGGACATCATGAACTCTTCTTGATGCATATCTTCTCAAGCACTCGAAGCGGCATTTTGCCAGTGACCGCCGATGAAGAACCTGTCAAGGGCCGACTCCTTGGCGCTCCGAACTTCTGGATGCAAAAAAGTAGTGGTGATTGAACCCCCGCTTCATCATATTGAGCAGGAATCTCTGAGATCGATCCGTTCGTTTTAGGGGGCAGGTTTGCACATAAGCCGATGGTCGTGATTGGGGGGAAAAGCGAAAATGCATTCGCCGAGTTTGGACGCTGAGTGCTATCGCACGATATCCACCATTGCCACGATATCCACCATTGCGAGGCTTTGCCGACGTTCTTGCGGTCGTTGATTCTCTTGGAAAGGGGGTCTTGGCCCAGCTGATATGAGTCTAGGCGTGCCGGATCAGATCACGTTGCAGGAGAAGTCCGGCGCAGAGTTTGTCGTGCAGCGTCGGCTGGTGCTGGCTGCGAGTATGTCGGCAATATTCATGGCGGCGGTCGAAGGAACGATTGTCGCGACCGCGATGCCGACGATTGTCGGGGAGCTCGGTGGCTTCCGCCTGTTCAGTTGGGTATTTGCAGCTTACCTGTTGACCCAGGCCGTGACGATTCCGATCTACGGCCGCCTCGCGGATCTCTACGGCAGAAAGGGCGTCTTCTTTGTGGGGGCGGGCGTGTTTCTGATCGGCTCGACGCTCTCGGGCTTTGCCCCCAGCATGGTGATGCTCGTGGCATTCCGAGCGTTGCAAGGTCTGGGCGCTGGCGCCATTCTGCCGATTGCCACGACCATCGTTGGCGACATTTACACGCCTGCCGAGCGCGCCCGTATCCAGGGCTATCTCTCAAGCGTATGGGGCATATCGTCTGTCATCGGCCCCGTGCTCGGCGCGTTCCTGGTACAACAGGTGAGCTGGCGGGTTGTGTTCTGGATCAATCTGCCGATCGGCGCGGTGGCGATTACCCTGATCGCTCTGTTCCTGCACCAGCGGCCCGAGCCGCGCCAGCATAAAATCGATTATCTCGGCTCAATTCTTCTCATGATTGGCGCGGGCGCGTTGATGCTCGTGCTCGTGCAAGGAGAGAATCTCGCCCCCGCCGCAATCGCCTGGCTCGTCGGTTTCGCCATCGTCGCATTGGTCGCGCTCTTGGTCCATGAACGGCGGGCGGACGAGCCGATGTTGCCGCTCGATCTGTGGAGGCATCGGATCATCGCCGTCAGCAATTGCGGCGGATTCGTCATCGGCGCCCTGATCATGGGGGTCACCGCTTTTCTGCCGACCTACGTGCAGGGCGTGCTCGGCCGCACACCAATGGTAGCTGGATTTGTACTTACGGCCATGTCGGTGACCTGGACTTTCGCCAGTATCGCCTCAGGGCGGCTCATGGTGCACACCACCTATCGGTTGACTGCGGCGATCGGCGCATGCGGTCTAGTCGCGGGCAGCGTCCTGCTGGTTCTGCTGCTGCCGCCCCGTGGCGCCCTTTGGGCCAGTGGTGGAGCACTGCTCATCGGTGCCGGCATGGGCTTCTGCAACACCACCTTTCTGGTCGCCGTCCAGACGAGCGTCGGCTTCGGCGCACGCGGCGCGGCCACCTCCTCGAACATTTTCATGCGCAATGTCGGCCAGGCCGTGGGCACGGCCCTGTTTGGCGCGGTGTTGAATTTTGACTTGTTTCGTGACTTGCCAGGCGGTGAGCAGGCGGTCAGCCGGCTGATGGACCCGACGCTGCGCCAAGCTATTCCGCCGCTCGAGATCGCCCGGCTAAGTGCGGCCGTGGCCGAGGCGCTCCACGACGTTTATCTGATCGCTGGCCTTCTCGCCTTGCTAGCGCTGCTCTTGATACCATGTCTGCCGAAGAGCGCGAGCCCAATACAATCGGCCCCACCGGGTCAGACACATTGAGCCAAAATCGGATTATTATTGGCCTCAGACGCACGCCCTCTACGCCGGCGAAACAGAAGGTTCGGCTGCCATAGTATGCATACGGCTGGCAGTCCCGCGGCTCACAAGCTAAACGAGGACAAGGCATCGAGCGTTGCCGCGCTGGTTCCGGGCCGTTATGGGAACCCCCGATAAGAAATCAGCAAACCCAACGCCTATAGGTGGACCAACCGATTTAGGCCATAGCCCGAAGCCGCCGCCTATACGCGGTGGGGTATTACGCTCGATAAGGAGCAACAAACAAGAATGTTAGTTGGCGCTATCCTTCACGAACTTCTCTGGCTTGCGGTGGCTATCGTCGCCGCGGATCTGATCACCGGTCTCCTCGTCGGGCTATTCGGCATTGGCGGCGGAGTGGTAATCGTGCCAGTACTCTATGAAGTGTTTCGCATGCTCGGCGTGCCCGAGGACGTCCGGATGCAGCTTTGTCTCGGCACCTCGCTCGCTATAATCGTGCCGACTGCGATCCGCTCATATCTCGCGCACCGCGCCAAAGCCCTGGTTGTGCCGGGCGTTATCCGCCTGTGGGCGATCCCCGCTATCCTCGGCGTCGGCTGCGGCGCGACGATTGCAGCGTTCGCGCCGCCAGCGTTCTTCAAGATCGCCTTCGTGGTAATTGCGAGCTTCATTGTTGCCAAGTCTCTGTTCGCCGGTGAACGCTGGAATATCGCCGATGACTTGCCGGGCGCATTGCCGATGACCGGCTACGGCTTTGGCATCGGGCTGGCCGGGTCGCTGATGGGCATCAGCGGCGGGTCGCTGTCGAATGCTGTGCTCACGCTCTACGGCAAGTCGATGCATCAGGCGGTTGCGACTTCGGCTGGGCTCGGCGTACCGATCACAATCGCGGGCACCATTGGCTATATATTGGCTGGGCTGCCTCACCAAGCGCTGCTGCCGCCGCTGTCACTTGGCTTCGTGTCCTTGATTGGCGTGGCGCTGATGGCGCCGGTCTCCAGTCTGGCAGCACCCTACGGCGCGCGGTTCGCGCATCGATTGTCACGACGAACACTGGAAATCGCGTTCGCCCTCTTTCTGATGGTGGTGTGCCTGCGCTTTTTGGTCAGTTTGGTTTGAGGTGTCGCCGGCTGCAGCTATATAAATGTCAATAGCAATCTTTCCATGAGATTGCTTGTCCGCCAACTACCGGCGCGTGGTTGGCTTCCGTGCAGCCCGCCGTTTGCGAACAACCTCCGCAACGACGTCTCGCAGATCGGAGGACGCTGGCGACAGCTCTGTTCCTGCGATCATTCGCAGCTCGATCGCGGGCAATTTCGGGAGACCAAGCTCTGCGCCTACATCACGAAGACCACTCGGTACCGGATATGCCGGCCGTACCGAAATTCCGTATCCTGAGCGGAGCGCCGCCCACACGCCAGGCAGGCTCGGAGTGGTGAGCGATAGTCGCCACCGCCGGCCCTTGCCCTCCAGCGCCTGCAGCGCCGTCTGTCGGAACAGGCACGGATGGTCGAAGACGACAAGCGGGACGGGCTCTTCGCCCGATGGCTTCGCCAAACTCCTCATCCCAAGCC
>JBOHIU010000194.1:0-14129 GCA_050725855.1 Xanthobacteraceae bacterium
AACGCGGACTATCGGCCGAAGAGGCGACCGCGCTTGTGGTCAATGGCTTCGTCAAGGACGTGCTGCAGCAATTGCCGATGGAATTCGCGGTCGAGGCGCAGAAGCTGATTTCGGTCTCACTGGAAGGCAGCGTCGGCTGAGAAGCAGCACGTGTCATGACGACCTACTGGTTCAGACCCAAGCGATACGGCTACGGCGCCACTCCAGTCACCTGGCAGGGCTGGGCGTTCACGCTCGGCACCGTGGCCGCGGTGGTGGCGGTGTCTCTCTATCTCCGCCTGAACGAGCGGCATGATTGGACGTTGGCGGTCCTTATCGCCTTCGACCTGCTCGCCCTGGCAACATTATTCGTTGTCGCCCGCCGTAAGACTGCGGGCGGATTCCGGTGGCGGTGGGGTGACCGCTAGCGGGTGAACAGGAAGCTTGGAGTTTTTTTGATGGCGTTGCTGGAAACTACGAATTTGCATGTCGGGATCGGCGGCAAGGAAATTCTCCGCGGTCTCGACCTCACCGTGAATGCCGGCGAGGTGCATGCGATCATGGGGCCGAACGGCTCGGGAAAATCGACGCTGGCCTATGTGCTGGCCGGCAAAGCGGGCTACGAGCCGACGGCCGGCGAAGTGCGCTTTAACGGCAAGGATATTTTCGAGATGCAGCCGGACGAGCGGGCTGCGGCCGGGCTGTTCCTCGCCTTCCAATATCCGTTGGAAATTCCCGGCGTCGCCACCATGACGTTCCTGCGCACGGCCCTGAACGCGCAGCGCAAAAAACGCGGCGACGGCGAGCTTTCGACTCCGGAATTCATCAAGAAGGTGCGCGAGACCGCCGGCAAGCTCAGCATCGATCAGGAGATGCTGCGCCGGGCGCTCAATGTCGGATTTTCCGGCGGCGAAAAGAAGCGCAATGAGATTTTGCAGATGGCGCTGTTGGAGCCGAAGCTCGCGGTGCTCGACGAGACCGATTCCGGACTCGATATCGACGCGCTCAAGATCGTCGCCGATGGCGTCAATCGGCTGCGCGGCCCCGGCCGCTCGTTCATCGTGATTACGCATTATCAGCGGCTCCTCAATTACATCGTGCCCGACGTGGTCCACGTGCTGTCGAAAGGCCGCATCGTCAAAACCGGGGGCAAGGAACTGGCGCTTGAACTCGAAGCGCGCGGCTATGCCGAATATGAGGAAGAGGCGGCGGCGTAACGGCCGACCACCGCAGCGAAGCTTGACGAATGAATGCAATGGCTGACGTGAAGGTCATCAAAACGGCCGCCGAAACGGCGCTGGCGCACGCGTTCGACGCGGTGCGCACGCGGCTGCCTGGCAACGGCGCGGTCGCGGCCCAGCGCGCGGCGGCCTTCGATCTGTTTGTCCGGGAAGGGCTGCCGCATCGGCGCCTCGAGGAATGGAAATATACCGACCTGCGCGCGATCATGCGCGAGGCGAAGCCGCTCGCAAGTCCGCCCGACGCCGCGGCGAAGGCGGAAGCCAAAACGGCCGGTGCGTTGCTTGGTGACGTCGAGACACGCCGGCTTATGTTTGTCGACGGGGCGTTTGTGCCGGAGTTATCCGATCTCGCGGCTCTCGAGCCTGGCCTTTCGATCGGCTCGCTGGCGGATACGCTCGCCGATGGCGATGCCGCCGCCCTGCGCCACCTCGGCAAACTCGCGCCGGCGGGCAACGTCGCGGTCGCGCTCAACACCGCGTTGATGGGCGACGGCGCCGTGATCCACGTTGATACCGGCGCGACCATCGAGCGTCCGCTGCACCTCGTTTTTGTCGCTTCGCAAAGCCCTACGGCGATGTTCGCCCGCTCGCTGGTCGTCGTGCAGCCCGGCGCGCGCGCCATGCTGGTCGAGAGCTACGAGGGCGCACCCGGCAGCGATTATCAGGTCAATTCCGCACTGGAACTGTTCGTCGGAGAACGCGCCCACGTCGACCACGTCAAGATCGTCGCTGAAGGTGCGGACGCGCTGCATGTTTCGACCCTGGCTGCGGCGGTTGCGGCGCGTGCCCGCTTCAGCGCCTTTACCTTCACCACGGGCGGCGCCATGGTGCGCAATCAGATGTTCCTCAATTTCGATGGCGAGGACACCGTCGCAGGTATTCGTGGCGCCACTCTGATCAAGGACCATCAGCACGCCGACAACACCCTGGTCGCCAATCACATCGCGCGTGGTTGTCAGAGCCGCGAGGTGTTCAAGACCGTGCTTGATGGCGAGGCTCATGGCGTATTCCAGGGCCGTATCGTCGTGCGGCATGGCGCCCAGAAGACCGACGCCAAGATGATGACGCAGGCGCTGCTGCTATCCGAGCGCGCGGAGGCCGATAACAAGCCCGAGCTCGAGATCTTCGCCGACGATGTGCAATGCGGCCACGGCGCCACAGCGGGCGCGCTCGATGAAGAGCTGAAGTTTTATCTCATGGCGCGCGGCATTCCGGCGGCGGAAGCCGATGCGCTCCTGATCCAGGCGTTTCTGGGCGAAGCCATCGAAGGCATAGAGCATGCCGGCCTGCGCGAGGCGCTGATGGATTCGGTTGCCGCCTGGCTCAAGGCGCGGGCGTCATGAACAAAGCAGCGACCGTCGACAGCTATGACGTCGACCGTATTCGCGCGGATTTCCCGATCCTTGCCACGCAGGTTTACGGCAAGCCGCTTGCCTATCTCGACAACGCGGCCTCGGCGCAGAAGCCGCGAGCAGTGCTCGACCGGCTGCAAGAGGCCTACACGACGCAATACGCCAATGTGCATCGCGGGCTGCACTATCTCGCCAATGAGGCGACCGAGGCCTACGAGGTGGCGCGCGAGAAGGTGGCCGCTTTCCTTCATGCCAGGCGCAAGGAAGAGATCATCTTTACCCGCAACGCCACTGAGGCGATCAACCTCGTCGCTTACACCTTCGGCCGCGAGCGCATAAAGGCCGGCGACGAAATCGTGCTCTCGATCATGGAGCACCATTCCAACATCGTGCCCTGGCACTTTCTGCGTGAGCGCCAAGGGGCCGTCATCAAGTGGGCGCCGGTCGACGACGACGGCAATTTCCTTCTCGACGAGTTCGAAAGGCTTCTGGGGCCGCGGACCAAGCTCGTCGCCATCACCCACATGTCGAACATGCTTGGCACCGAGGTGCCGGTGAAGGAAGTGACCCGGCGCGCGCATGCGCGCGGCATTCCGGTTCTGGTCGACGGCGCGCAGGCGGCGGTGCATCTCGACGTCGACGTGCAGGATATCGACTGCGATTTCTATGCTTTCACCGGGCATAAGGTCTACGGCCCAACGGGAATCGGCGTGCTTTACGGCAAGCACGAGCATTTCGAGGCGATGCCGCCGTTCAACGGCGGAGGCGAGATGATCCGGGAGGTCTTCGAGGATCGCATCATCTACGGCGAGCCGCCATATAAGTTTGAAGCCGGAACGCCGGCGATCGTGCAGGCGATCGGGCTCGGCGCTGCGATCGATTATGTGAACGCCATCGGCAAGCCGCGCATTCGCGTCCACGAGCAGGCACTCATGCGTTACGCTCACGATCGGCTGCGCGAAATCAATTCGCTGCGCATTTTTGGCAGTGCGAAGGACAAGGGCCCGATTGTTTCGTTCGCGATGAACGGCGCTCATCCGCACGATGTCGCGACCGTGATCGACCGCTCCGGGGTGGCCGTACGGGCCGGCACCCATTGCGTGATGCCGCTCCTGGCCCGTTTCGGTGCGACGGCCACCTGTCGGGCCTCGTTTGCGATGTATAATACCCGCCAGGAGGTCGATGTACTGGCGCAGGCCCTTCTCAAGGCGCAGGAATTCTTCACATGATGGACGAAGCAAAACAGGCCGAGGCCGAGAGCGCGGGCCCTGTTACGCCGGCTCAAACGGCCGCCGCTGGCACGGCGGAGGGGTCCGCGGTGATACCGGCCGAAGAGATGTCGCGTTTGACCGACGAGATCGTCGGCGCGCTCAAGACAGTTTACGATCCCGAGATTCCCGCCGACATCTATGAGCTCGGGCTGATCTATAGGGTCGATATCGACGACGATCACGCGGTCACCGTCGACATGACGTTGACCACGCCGAACTGCCCATCGGCCGCCGAGCTTCCAGGCCAAGTGGAGAATGCAGTTGCCGCCGTTCCGGGTGTGCGGGAAGCCAAGGTCAATGTCGTCTGGGACCCGCCGTGGGATCCGAGCCGCATGTCGGACGAGGCGCGCACGGTCCTGGATATGTGGTGACAAGGTTCTGCTGCGTTGCACGGTGCACGACCGCGCATTACATGCGAGAGAGCAAATCATTTAATGCCTTTTGATTTATTGTCGTTTGCGAGATGCGCGCCCGCAGGATTGCGGGCGACGTGAGGAGGATAAGATGATGGCCGCTCCCCGGCCGAGACCTCAGGTGATGCGGCTCACCGAAGCCGCAGCGGACCGCATCAAGGCCGTCATGGCCAAGGCCGACCGGCCGATCGCGGCCGTGCGCGTCGGCGTCAAGAACGGCGGTTGCGCCGGCATGAGCTACTACATGGAATACGCCGAAAGGATCGATCCGCTCGACGAGGTGATCGAGGACAGGGGCGTGCGCATTCTGGTCGATCCGAAAGCGGTGCTGTTTCTGCTCGGTACCGAGATGGACTACAAGGCCGAGAAACTTGCCGCGCAATTCGTGTTCAACAATCCAAATCAGACCGCGGCGTGCGGCTGCGGCGAGTCGGTGCAAATCGAACCGGCGCAAGATGCGCAGGCGACGGGTGCGCAACCGCGGCAACCGGCGTGACGCAAACCGCTAAGCCGCGGCGTTCGCCTCGGGCGAGGCTTCCGGATCGGTCTCGCAGACGACGCGGTTGCGCCCGGCGCGCTTGGCAGCATACAGGCAATTATCGGCGCGCTCGATGAACGATGGCGCGTCTTCGTCGCTGCGCAAGAGCGCCACCCCGACGGAAATCGTTACCCGGCCGAGGCGCGCGCCGTTGGTCCGCTTCATCAATTCCTTCGCCATGACCGCGCGCCGTATCTGTTCGGCGACGATGGTCGCCGAACGCAACAAAGTCTTCGACAGTACGATGACGAACTCCTCGCCCCCGTAGCGGGCGAATATGTCCTGGCCTTTGAGGTTCTGCTTCATCGCGATCGCAACCAAGCGGAGCACCTGATCGCCGGTCTGATGCCCGAATTTGTCGTTGAACTGCTTGAAGCAATCGACATCGGCGATCAACAGCGACAATGGCTCTCCGTTCTGCTTGGCGCGAGCGATGGCCTCCGCGAGGGCGGCGTCAAAGAACTTGCGATTGGACAGGCCAGTCAATGGATCGGTGAGGCTTTCGCTGCGCAGCGCCGCGAGATTTTGCTGAAGGTGCCCGATTTCCTGTCTCGACGCCAACAAACTGGCCTCGAGCTTCCTGTTGTTGATTTCCATCGCCTTGGCGCCCTCAAGGAGCCGGTCTATCACCGCGCGGAGCGTGTCGTTGTCATGGGCGACTGCAAGCTTGGCGGAAGCGTCGGCAAGATGTTCGGAATAGCTGGTCGTCGAGCCCGAGGCGGCATCGATCATATCCAGGACTTGCTTGACCTCGTCGAGCAGGCGGGCACCGACCGCATCGATCTGTTCGCCGAAGCGGGTAGGGCCAATGTAGCTGTTATAGATTTGATCGAGATCAGCCTCGCTGAGGCTGCCTTTCTGTTCGATCGTCTGATTGATCGCCTGATTGAGCGCAGGCTTATAGCCGGTCGCGTAATGGTACCAAATCTCATAATTTCGCGGAAAAGCCGGTTGCGACAGGGCACGGATTTGGCTGAGCGCAACTTCGGCGAACGCAAAACTGCGCTCGTGCTCATCCCGAGTCACGGTCATCGCCCGCCCCTGATCAGACCAGAAAAAAAGGAATTTAACGCGACAAAACGCGTGGTGTGTCCTGAATCAATGTCCGAAGTGCGACTCTAGGAGAGAGCAGTGAACGAGCAGTAAACGAGCGTGGGCGTCGCCCCCGCGCCTCCGATCTTGCAGCTACGCCTTGAGTGGCACGGGACGCAATAAAAATGCCGGCAGATGGGAAAGGTCGCCGTCCTCCGAACGATTGCGCGGCGCCTGTGACGCGCGATGCGAGCGCGCTTCATCGATGCGAGTGACCGCGGCAGGGCGGTGGCGTGGGGGCCGGCTGCTGTCGTGCTTTCCGCCGCGCGGATGAGCATGTTCCTTTGTCGGCGCGGTCTGTTGCGGCGCCGACGCGACGCTGGCTGGCTCGTCAATATAGGCCATCGTGCGGCCGATCAGTTTCTCTATGGCCGCTACGGCCTTAACGTCGTTTGGGCCGGCCACGATGCTGATTGCGGTGCCGGTCCTGCCGGCGCGGCCGGTGCGACCGACACGGTGGACATAATCGTCGGGATGAAGCGGGACGTCGAAATTATAGACGTGACTCACGTCCGGAATATCGAGACCGCGCGCGGCGACGTCTGAGGCGACCAGGAGCGTTACCTCGCCCTTGCGGAACTGTTCGAGCGCCGCCATGCGTGCGGGCTGGTCCATGTCGCCGTGCAGGGCCTGCACGGAAAAGCGGTGGCGCAAAAGCGAGCGGTGGAGCAGGGCCACGTCGCGCTTGCGGTTGCAGAAGATGATGGCGTTTTTCAATCCTTCCGCGGAACGGATCAGGCGCCGTAGCGTCTCGCGCTTCTCGAACGGATCGCGGCCCGATTTGGCCAGCAGTTGACTCGTGGTGGCGACGGTGGTGGCGGGCCGCGCCACTTCGACCCGGACTGGATTATGCAGGAATTGTTCGGTGATCCGCCGGATTTCCGCCGGCATGGTGGCGGTGAAGAAAAGAGTTTGGCGGGTGAACGGAACGAGTTTGCAAATGCGTTCGATATCGGGAATGAAACCCATATCGAGCATGCGGTCGGCTTCGTCGATGACCAATAATTCGACGCCCGTGAGCAGGAGCCGGCCGCGCTCGAAATGATCCAGGAGCCGGCCCGGCGTGGCGATCAAAACATCGACGCCACGGGTGAGTTTCACGTCCTGGTCGTCGAATGAGACGCCACCAATCAGCAACGCGACGTTGAGCTTGTGATTGACGCCGTATCTGACGAAGCTTTCCTCGACTTGCGCCGCCAATTCACGCGTCGGCTCCAGAATGAGCGTGCGCGGCATCCGCGCCCGGGCGCGGCCCATTTCCAGCATCGTCAGCATCGGCAGGACGAAGGCTGCCGTCTTGCCGGTGCCGGTCTGCGCAATGCCGAGCACGTCGCGCCTAGCAAGCACGTGGGGGATGGCCTGGTCTTGGATCGGGGTGGGCGTCTTGTAACCGGTCGCCGCTACGGAAGTGAGAACCTTTTCGGACAGGCCGAGATGTGAAAACGACATAAACCCTCTGTCGAGACCGCCGATAACGCTCAATAATGACACCGGGAAAGGATAACGGGCGGTCGAATCTGCCTCGCCTCAGTTGCCAGAAACATAGGAGCGAATGGGCGAAAGTCAACGGGCAATGGCCGCTCGCTACGCATAAGCTAAACGAACTCCTTCATATTTTCATCATGGAGCGCAACTATGGTCACTCTTTCCGCTGCCGCCCTGCCGATCGTTTTGGTTCCAGGGCTGAACTGTTCGGCGCGCCTCTACGCTGACCAGATCCCCTCGCTCTGGCAGTTTGGCCCGGTCATGGTGGCCGATCATCGCCGCGATGACAGCGTGGCCGGGATTGCGCGGCGGATTTTGGCCGCAACTCCGCCGCATTTCGCCCTCGCCGGATTGTCGATGGGCGGCTACATCGCGTTCGAAATCCTGCGGCAGGCGCCCGCACGGGTGGCCAAGCTGGCGCTTCTCGACACCGGCGCGGGCGCCGAGAATCCCGAGCGCACCCAACAACGCCGGCCGCTTCTGCGGATGGCCCGGCAAGGCCGTTTCGCCGAGATCACCGATAACCAATTTCCGCTTCTGGTGCACCGTAAGCGTCATGGCGATGCGGCGCTCAAGGCCATTGTCCGGGCGATGAACGAGGAGACCGGTGCGGAAGCCTATATCCGCCAGCAGCAGGCGATCATGAATCGCCTGGACTCGCGGCCGGATCTTGCCGGCGTTACGTGTCCGACGCTCGTTCTCGTCGGCGATGACGATCAACTGACGCCGCCCATTCTGGCGCACGAGATGGCGGACGGCATTCGCGGCGCTCGGCTCGTTGTTATCGTCGATAGCGGGCATTTGTCGACGATCGAACAGCCGCGCGCGGTAACCGAGGCGCTCGTCGAGTGGATGAAGTCATGACGGACATATTGATCTGATGGCCTCGGCTCTTGATCTCACCGGCAATACGCTGCTGCTTGAGCAGCTTGTTGAGAGCGACACCCATCAAGTCCTGCAAAATGGTGCAGGCCGCGCGCACGTCAAGCTCGAGACCAAATCACAACTCGCGGCCAATCAGGCTGTCGACGGAATAGCGCCCGCTTCCGGCGAGCAGAATGCCGAGCGCAACGACGCCCATGAACAGCGCGTATTCCATGCCGTGCCTGCCCCAATCCCAGCGGGGATAAAGCAACGCGAAGGAGATCACCGCCATTTCCACCACAAATGCCGCGGCGGCGATGCGCGTGAATAATCCGAGCGCAAGCAATAATCCGCCGAAGAATTCGACGGCGCCGATAAAATAGGCCCAGGCGAGCGGATAGGCCCACCCCCATTGGGCAAAATGATGCGACGTTGGAATCGCATCATTGAGAAAAAGCTTGGCGAAACCGTGCGGCACAAGGATGAGGCCAAGCGCGACGCGGATGAGCGCATAGCCGACCGGCGAAAGCGCCTCATAGAGCGGCGCCGCTGCGGGAACAAACAGCCTCTTGCGGTCCACTCCTGAGCTTGTGCTCATGCTGTCCTCCTTCGGCACCGCGCCGGCGCTGGTCTTCGCCTCGGCGCTGCTGTTACCCGCGACATTGGTAGCGCGAATCGAGGCATCGCGAAACCGAAAGCGATGCCGCACGCTTCAGCTCGAGCTTTCTTTGCCTCACTGATGCAACGCCAATTGCGACGGATAAGCCGGCGAAAATCAAAGGGATCGCATCCTATCGATTTGGCGGCGACGGCGTTGTTGTCTGGGGCGACCAAGAGCCTGGAGAATCCATCCAATGGCCCGCGACATACGACGTAATTATTCTAGGCAGCGGCAATGCCGGCATGGCCGTGACGGTGGAGACGCGCAAAGCCGGACTTTCGGTCGCCATGGCCGAAAATCGCGAACTTGGCGGCACCTGTCCGAACCGTGGCTGTACGCCGAAGAAAGTTATGGTGGCGGCCGGCCACGCGCTCGGTGAAATCGCTCGGGCGGGCGGCCATTGCATTTCCGTCGGCAAGCCACGGGTCGATTGGGCTGCTCTCATCGATCGTGAGAAGGAATTGATCAGCCACCTTCCGGCGTCGTTCGCCAAGCTGATGGCCGACCGGGGCGTCGATGTAGTCCACGAGCGCGCTGTTTTTGCCGGCCCGAACGCGGTGCGCGTCGGTAATCGCATCCTCGAAGCAGAGAACATTGTCATCGCCACCGGCTCGAAACCGCGGCGGCTGCCGATCGAGGGCGCCGAGCATATGATCACGTCCGATGACATTTTGAGCGAGCGTACGCAGCCGCATGAGGCGGTTTTTGTCGGTGGCGGGGTCATTGCGTTCGAGTTTGCCCACGTCTACGCTCGCGCCGGCACAAGGGTCACGATCCTTGAAGTGCTTCCGCGCTTCCTGCCGGCGCTCGACCAAGATGCGGTCACGCAGATTGTGCACGAAAGCAAGCGGATTGGAATCACGCTGATCACGAACGTGAAGGTCAAGCGCATCGAGGGCCGCGGCGCCGGCCGCGTTGCCGTGCTCTATGAGCATGAGGGTGCGGAGCAGACGCTTGAAGCGGATCGCGTGGTCAACGGGGCAGGGCGCGTCGCTGACGTCGATACACTTGATCTTCAAGCCGGCAATGTGCGTCTGCGCGACGGCCGCATCGACCTCGACCCGTACATGCGCTCGGTATCGAACCAAGCCGTGTATGTCTGCGGCGACGCGTTGTGGAGTTCGCCGCAGCTTTCGCCGGTGGCGACCTACGAAGGCCGCATTGTCGGCCGCAATATTGTCGAAGGAGCGAAAGAAAAGCCCGATTACTCCTGCATTCCGTCCTGCGTGTTCACCGTTCCGGCCCTGGCCAGCGTCGGTTTGACCGAGGCAAAAGCAAAAGAGAGCGGTCAAAAGGTAAAGGTCGAGACAAACGATATGAGCGATTGGATGTCGTCACGGACTTACAATGAGTCCGCCTGGGCCAAGGTCATCTACGACGATCGTAGCGGCCGCATTCTCGGCGCCCAGCTGGCGGGACATGCCGCCGAAGAGCTGATCCATATCTTTGCTTTCGCGATCAAGTTCGGGATTACCGCAAATGATATCCGTGAAACGGTCTACGCGTTTCCGACCTTTTCCAATGACATCAAGAGCTTGGTGTGATCTGCCCGAACAATCGTACTTAGCTTTCATTTGCCGTCTGGACTTTGCGCAAAAGCGATGCAAAATCGGCAAACCAAGACGGAGGGGCGCAATGAAATTTTTCGTATGCGCGTTAAGCGCCGGACTGCTGTTCTGCGGCAATTCGGCTTTTGCCACCGAGATCGATCTGTCGACCTGGAGCTGCCACAAGTTCCAGGCCGCCAGCAAGGATGACGTCGGGGTGATCCTCGCCTGGCTCGACGGGTATTATAAGAACGACGACGATCCGCCGATCATCGATACCGCCAAATTCGTGGCGAACGCCAAGAAGCTCGGGGAGTTTTGCTCCGCGCATCCGGACATCGGCCTGATCACGGCTACCGATCAGCTGTTTCAGACGAAGAAGAAGTGAGCCTGCTTCGATCGGCCCTGCTTTCCAAGCGAGGGCCGATCGCGCGGCTTACACGTCAAGGGATTCCTCGTCGGCGAATTCCGCGCGCTCCTGGATGAACTCAAAACGCGCCTCGGGCTTGGTGCCCATCAGCCGCTCGACGGCCCTTTCGGTGGCCTCCTGATCGTCGGCCAGCAGCCTGACTCGAAGCAGCGTGCGCTTCTTCGGGGCCATGGTTGTTTCCTTGAGCTGCGCGGCCATCATCTCGCCGAGGCCCTTGAAGCGGCTGACTTCGACCTTGGCGTTGGCGTGAAATTCCTTTTTCAGAATCTCGTCGCGGTGCTTGTCGTCGCGGGCGTAGAAAATCTTGCCGCCATGGGACAGGCGATAGAGCGGCGGGACCGCGAGATACAAATGGCCGTTGTCGATGAGCTGAGGCATTTGCCGGTAGAAGAACGTGATCAGTAGCGACGCGATATGGGCACCGTCGACGTCCGCGTCGGTCATGATGATGACCCGCCCGTAGCGCAAATCCTCGTCCCGATAATGCGCGCCGGTGCCGCAGCCGAGCGCCTGCACCAAATCGGCGAGCTGCTGATTTTGCGCGAGCTTGTCCTTGCCGGCGGAGGCGACGTTGAGGATCTTGCCGCGCAGCGGCAGGATGGCCTGGGTCGCCCGATCGCGCGCCTGCTTGGCCGAGCCGCCGGCTGAGTCGCCCTCGACGATGAAGATCTCGGCACCTGCCGCGGCGCCGTTGGTGCAGTCGGCGAGCTTTCCAGGAAGGCGAAGCTTGCGCACCGCGCTCTTGCGCGCGATGTCCTTTTCCTGACGGCGGCGGATGCGCTCCTCGGCGCGATCGAGGACGAAATCGAACAGCTTGTTGGCGGTGGCCGGATTGCCGGCGAGCCAGTGGTCGAATGGGTCCTTGATCGCTTGCTCGACGATCCTTTGCGCCTCGGCCGTGGCGAGCCGGTCCTTGGTCTGGCCTTGGAATTCCGGTTCGCGGATGAACACCGAGAGCATGGCACCGGCGCCGACCATCAGATCGTCGGAGGTGATCGCCGCAGCGCGCTTGCCCTGGTTCATCCGCTCGGCGTGGTCCTTGAGTCCGCGCAAGAGGGCTGTGCGCAGCCCGGATTCGTGGGTGCCGCCATCGGGAGTCGGAATAGTGTTGCAGTAGGAATTGAGAAAGCCGTCGGCATCGGCGGTCCATGCGACGGCCCATTGCACGCCGCCGTGGACGCCGATCTTGCCGGCACTGCCAGTGAAGATATCCGGATGAACGAGCGTGGCGCTGGACAGCGTTTCCGCCAAGTAGTCCTTCAGGCCGTCGGCAAAATGAAACGTCGCCTGTTCGGGCACATCCTTGATGCCGTCCAGCAACTCCTTGGCGCACGACCACCGGATTTCAACGCCGCCGAACAGGTAAGCCTTCGATCGCGTCATCTTGAATACGCGTTCGGCTCTGAAATGCGCTTTTGCGCCGAAAATGTCGGGATCGGGACGGAATCGCACCGTGGTGCCGCGGCGGTTCGGAGCCCTACCGGCGTCCAGCAATTTCGTCTTCGGCTTACCGCGCTCGAAACTCATGCGGTAGAGCCGCTGGCCCCGCGCGACCTCGATCTCCATGCGCTCGGACAGCGCGTTCGCTACTGACACGCCGACGCCGTGCAGACCGCCCGAGGTTTCGTAGACCTTCGAATCGAATTTGCCGCCGGCGTGCAGCGTGCACATGATCACTTCGAGGGCGGATTTTTTCGGGAATTTCGGATGTGGATCGACCGGAATGCCGCGGCCATTGTCGGTGACGGTGAGGAAACCATCTGGCTCCATTTCGACCTCGATCCAGTCGGCATGGCCCGCCAGCGCCTCGTCCATGGCGTTGTCGATGACCTCGGCAAAGAGGTGGTGCAGCGCCTTCTCGTCGGTGCCGCCGATATACATTCCCGGCCGGCGGCGTACCGGCTCGAGCCCCTCCAGGACCTCAATGTGCTTCGCGGTGTAGCCGGATTCGGCGGAAGACCCGCGCGCCGGCGCGGACCTGATGCGCTGGGTGCCGGCGCGACGCGTTTGCGGTGCTCCGGAGAACAAGTCCGGAGCGTCCGCGACTTTCGATGATTTTGCCGTCTTTCCCAAGCTTTACCCCAGAATCCTGCCCCGGTTTCTCTTGCGATGTGGTGCTTCGCCCGTCGGGCGCAAGCACCGCGAATCACCCTAAAGACTATGACTTGAACTATGCCATTTGGGCGGCAAAACCGTCACCGCATTTGACGCTCGCGCGGGCCCAGCCTATATGGCGGCCATGTTGTGCGCTTCAGTGACTGCCGAATTTGCCGAGCGTCGCCGTCCTCGCTCTCGCGGCACGGCAAGAACACGCGCCATCGCGTAACCGCTCGTGCCGCCGGCTCCGCGGCACCTTTCCTGATATTCTTCCGCGGATTCGGCCTGATCAATCAAAGGCAGAGGTTGAATCATGCCTGCGCAAGACATCAAGGCAAAGATCGGAATCCTCGGTGCCTCAGGTTATACCGGGGGAGAATTGGTGCGACTCCTGTTGCGCCATCCGTTTGTGGAAATCGTGTTGCTGACGGCCGACCGGCGCGCCGGCAAGGCGATGGCCGACGTATTTCCGCAGTTTTCGCCGTTCGCGCTGCCGACGCTCACAGCGGTCGATGAGGCCGACTGGCGGGCCCTTGAGCTTGATCTTGTTTTTTGCGCGCTGCCGCACGGCGCGACTCAGAAAGTGATTGCGGATTTGCTCAAACGCGCGCCGCGCACCAAGATCGTCGATCTGTCGGCCGATTTCCGCCTGGCCGATCCGGCCGCTTATGCGCGCTGGTACGGCCATGAGCATTTGGCGCCGGAACTGCAAAGAGAGGCCGTCTACGGGCTGACGGAGGTCTACCGCACGAAAATCAAGGCGGCGCGGCTCGTCGCCAACCCCGGTTGCTATACGACGTGCGCCGAGCTTGCGCTCATCCCGCTGCTCAGGGCCGAGGCCATCGACCCTGATGAGATCGTCGTTGACGCAAAATCGGGCATGACTGGAGCGGGCAGGGCGGCGAAAGAGGAAATGCTTTTCTCCGAGGTCTCGGAGGGCTTCCACGCCTATGGCGTCGGTCATCATCGCCACATGGCCGAACTCGACCAGGAATTTTCCCTTGCCGCCGGGAGGGAGGTGATCGTCAGCTTCACGCCGCATCTGGTGCCGATGAACCGCGGCATTCTCTCCACCATCTACGTGCGCGGGCTCAAGGCGTCGCCCGAAGATCTCCATGCGTTGCTGGCGAAGGCCTACGCCAACGAGCCATTCGTCCAC
>JBOHIU010000195.1:0-13317 GCA_050725855.1 Xanthobacteraceae bacterium
CGCCGCCACGTGAGACGATACCCTGGTTTCCGAGTTGATCGGGGAGAAGCCGTAGCCCGGGTTGAGCGACGCGAAACCCGGGGTAAGCGTGGCCGCCGGCACCCGGATTTCGCTGTGCTCAATCCGGGCTACTTGCTACTGCATGTGAGCCGGCCAGCTCTGCAATACTTGGAGGATGCGCAGCCCAAGTTCGTCAGGTTCGAGCGCAAGCAGCACATTGGCGTCGGGAATTAGATCGGCGAGATTCATCTTGCGGAACCGTATCGAATACGTTGTGCTATCCGCGCTACAGGCCAGCCAAATAATGGCGGACACCACGACTCATATCGCGAAGCCCTCACTCCTCTTCCTCAGCCAAGTCGGGGATCATTTCCACAGAGGCCTCCGCATATCGGCTCACATGCCAATATGCCTTTAGGAGCCCCTCCAATTCGACCTTGGCTAGCTTGAAGGCTTGGCCTGCCTTCGTGTGCGGATAGCGGAATTGTTCCCCATCGGGATCGATCTCGTTTAGGTGGTTCAATAGCTTACCAATATATTTGGCGTAATCGCTTTCTTCGGCCCCAGCAGCGCTTCGGAGCTCCATCAGCGCGTTCCAAAGCTTCATCAGGTTATGGTGATCAATGTCGGCTGAATAATCGCCAAGAAACTCCTGGTACTCCTTGATCGCATGCTTGAGCCAAAGCTCCATCGAGTGCCGCGCTAAGTAACACATGGGTTGCGCGATATAGTCCTTCTTTGGCCAGGCGTTCAGCGCGCCTACCGCGAATTCCTCAAACGCTCGACCGTATGCATAGGCCATGTATCCCATCGTCATCATTATTTGGTCATCGAAATCCTCTTTTTGAGCCTCGGCGAAGAACGGCTTCAAATGCACCGGCACGTGATCAAGTTCGGCCCGCACGAGTGCGTCAGGCTTGTCTTCCATCAGTTTCTCCCTAGCCACGTTGGCGCGGGCGAAAACTTTCCCTCTCTAAAGTCGCCCACCGATTCCTTCCCTAGCTCATAAAAAACATCCATTCCCTCGAGAGGATCATCGCCACGATCGGCACGGCAAGCGAGTTCTTCCAATATAAGCCAGTTCACTGGCGCTTCGTCGCCCTTGAGGTCCAGCAAATCAAAATCTGGGAAAATGCACTCATCATGCAAGTGTGGCTCAATCTGGCCAGCCAAATGAGCCAGCTTCTCATCTCGATCGGGAAGCGCCGCAGTCACACCCGCGATTAAGTCGGCCAGTTGGATACCGGCGTGATCTTTAGAGGAGACAAATTCGATGGGTTTTGACATATTCCAATTATCGTTAGATGCGCGACCGAGGCTGCGAGTTTCACGGGCGATGACAACGTTATAGCCTCGCACAAATCGAAGAATTTGGCCGATCATAGGATTTTCGCCAGGATCGACACCAAACAATGTGGGCGCGTCTGCTGGGTCAAGCGATCGCATGAAATTCTCAAATTCCTGAGCTAAAACTTGGATCGACTTATCACGCATAAGCATGAAGAAGAACATCCCTACAAACCGGTGCAGGTTTTGTTTGTAGAACAGCATATTGTTGGCCTGCAAAACCGGCTCGTAAAGATATTCAAATAGCTTATAGGAGACTCAATCGCTTGTCGTACAGAGTGGTGATGTAACGACCGTTCATTGCGCCTTGAGCGTCGGATATCAACGCACGTCCTGGCCGACTGCGGAGGAGCCTGGCCGCTTTCAATTCCGGCATCTGGACGGGATACTGGCGACGTAGGCGTCGAAGAAGAAATTCGGATTCGGGCAAAGAAAGGTCATGAGAAGCGTAGCTAAAGAAAGGTTGATCCGGGTTGAGCAAATTATTCCCGGTAAAGCCAGCTTCGTCACAGGAGATCAGTGCCGGAAGTACAAACTGAGGCAATGGGCGCCTCCTTTTTTGGGATCCAGCTTACGTATGGTGTGGTTTCAGGAATCCAAGCACAGACGGGGCTCGAGCTGCGCGAACCAGGGGCAACCCTGGCTGCCGATGCCCGGATTTCGCCGGCGCTCGATTCGGGGCTACCTTCGCTGCCGCAATTCGAAAACGTCCGCACTTTCCGCACCTTAACCGAAAAATGCGAATCATGGCAACATTGTCACAATTTCCGCTCATGCGAATCAAACAAACAGCGAAGAAAGACTCGCGTCAGATCAACGGGATGGCTCCACTCTCCGGAATTTCTTGAAATCGCATCGCGCGTCGAACTAAAAGAGTCCATCTCGCTCGTCCAAGGGCACATTCCGGATGCAATCCTGAAGGTGGAGCGAGAGCGGTGCCCGGGCGCGGTCTCGCAAATCGCGTTCGGGCGGTTCGGAAACTCGCCCGGCCGGCCACGACGCCGGTCTGCCAGGAGCTGGCTGCCCGGGGCGCGGATCGGTTGTCCGCGACCATGAAGCGCGGGACCGGACTGAGCCAAGCCTAAAAACTTGGCGAGAGCCGCGGTAGAGCGCCGGAAGGCGAGCGCGCCCCCTCCCTAATCCTGCCCCTCGGGGAAGGGAAAAAGAGGAAGGTGCGCGCCGCGAATCCGCACGGCGGTAACGCTCGGATGCGGGGAGCGGTCTCGCGTGTGCGCCTTTCGGCGCTCCGCCCCCTCGTGGGGGCCCGTTCGTGAACAGCGTGCGGCAAACCTCGGGGCGCGAAAAAAAAGCGCAGCGCGAGAACGGGAGTGCTTTTCTTCACCCTCCCCTGGAGGGGGAAGGTCGCGCGCCGCAAAGCGCGCGGGGTGGGGTGAGGTGCGACGCCGTTAGAACGAGCAACCGTGATTGCTGTCACCCCCTCCCGATCGCCTTCGCTCATGCTAAGCGAAGACGATCGACCTCCCCCCTCCAGGAGGAGGTGTTGGCGCGGCGATGCGTCGTGTGACCCAGTTTCGCCGCGCGGCGAATTTCACTATAAGCGCCGCAAGGCCGAGAGGGCCGAGCAAAGGACCAAGCGATGTATTCAGGCCCCGGAGTGAAGACGAGCGCGGATTTCCCTGTTCCCGACACGATGAAGGCGTGGGTGCTGGGCAATCCCGGCGAGCTGAAGCTCGTCGAAAAGCCGGTGCCGGTGCCCAAGCGCGCCGAAGTGCTGGTGCGCATCGATGCGGTGGCGATCTGCGCCACAGACCTCGAAATCATCGATCACGGCCCGCCGGCCTCGATCCAGGGCGGCATGCCGTTCAACAAGAATTTCACGCCCGGCCACGAATATATGGGCACGGTCGCGGCGCTCGGCCCCGGCGTCGACGAGTACAAGATCGGCCAGCGCGTGACGGTCGAAATCCATGCCGGCTGCGGCCAGTGCAAGCGCTGCCGCGAGGGCATGTACACCTCGTGTCACAACTACGGCCTCAACTACGGCGACGTCGACAAGGGCCACCGCGCCAACGGCTTCACCACCGACGGCGGCTTTTGCGAATACCAAGTCAACAACATCAACACGCTGGTCGCCATTCCGGACGCGATGTCCGACGAAGAGGCGACGCTGGTCGTCACCGCCGGCACCGCGATGTACGGGCTCACCGAACTGGGCGGGCTCGTTGCCGGCGAGAGCGTCGTCGTCACCGGGCCGGGGCCGATCGGGCTCCTCGGCGTCGCGGTGGCGAAGGCAATGGGCGCGCAGCCGGTGATCCTCACCGGCACGCGCGACAATCGGCTGCGCATCGGCCGCGAGCTTGGCGCCGATCACGTCATCAATGTGCGCAACGAAGATGCCGTCGAGGCCGTGCGCCGGCTCAATGGCGGCAAGGGCGTCGATTACGTGCTCGAATGCTCGGGCGCGCCCAATGCGGTCAACGAGGCGGTGCGCATGGTCAACCGCGGCGGCAAGGTGTGTCTTGCGGCATTCCCGCATGCCGAGACGCCGGTCGACGTCGCCCATATTGTGCGCAACAACATTTATCTCTACGGCATCCGCGGCGAGGGCAAGAGCGCGACGCACCGCGCCGAAGCCTTCATGTCGCAAAAACGCTTCGATGCCACCAAGATCCACACCCACACCTTCCCGCTCGACGATCTGCCGACCGCGATCCGCTACGCCAAGGAGCGGATCGACGGCGCCATCAAGGTGGTGGTGAAGGCGCGCGGCGTCGCCGCGCATCGCGTCGCGGCGGAGTAAGGATTCGTCATGCCCGCGCTCGTCGCAGGCATCCAAGTCTTATAGCTCGTGGCGGGTCATAAGTCGTGGATGGCCGGGACGAGCCCGGCCCATGACGGCTAGCGCTTCCTGATTCGGAACGTCAGTAGCTTCTTTTCTTTGTTTGTCTGCTCCAGCGTGTCGCCGGTCTGGTTGATGAGGTTCGGGATGTCGATGCCGGCGAGCGGATCGGTGCACTCGACGATAAACACATCGCCAGGCTGCCCCTGACTGAGCGCCTTTTTGGTGCGCAGCGCCGGCAGCGGGCATTTGAGCCCGCGAAGATTAAGCGTCTTTTCGGTCATTCTTTGTCATCGTCGAACCACTCCATCGCGCACATTATATAGTAACGGCAATGGTTGAGGATTTAAGCGCACAACGCATTTCCCGGCTGACGCCGATCGAGGCGGTGCTCGCACGCATCGATGCGCAGATCGAGGCCGTGAAGCCGCAACGATGGAACGTAGCCGCGACCCTCGGATATACGCTGGCTGAAAATGTCGTGGCGTCGCAGCAGCCTGAGCATCCGATAGGGTTGCGCGACGGTTTCGCCGTCGAAGCCGCCGCGATCGCCGATGCCGGCTCCTACGCGCCCGTGCCGCTGCCGTCGCCGATCCGGCGCATCGACCTTGGCGAATCCATGCCGGATGGTACCGACGCCGTGCTGCCGCTAGATGCTGTCGTGTTCCGCGGCGAACAGGCTGAAGCCGTCGCGTCAGTGGCACCGGGCGAGGGCGTCTTGCTGGCGGGCGGCGATGCGGCGCCGGGCGCGCTGCTGCGCCACGCCGGCGAAAGGATGAGGTCCATCGATATCGTCGCTGCGCAGGCGGCCGGAATTAAGGGTGTGCTGGTTCGGGAGCCCCGTATCGCCGTAGTTCTCGGCGTCGAGCCGGTGATCCCTCTCGGCGGGGTGCCCGGTCTTCTTGTTCGCTCTGTCTTTGAGGCCGGCGCCACAGTGTCCAACAAACCCAAGATGACTCTCGATGTTGCGGTCGCCGATTCGGAAAATGACGCCATTGTCGCATTCGGTGGGACCGGCAGCGGACGACATGACAATGCGGTGCAGGAGCTGGCGCGACTTGGACGAGTTGAGATACACGGTATCGCGATTTCGCCCGGCCAAACCACCGCGCTTGGATTTGCGGGGGCGCGGCCTGTTCTCCTGGTTTCTGGTCGGCTCGATGCCGCTCTTGCGGCCTGGCATTTGATTGGGCGTGGTATCGTGGCAAAACTCGCTGGCGGCAGGATTTACGACAGAACGATAATGCTGCCGCTCAAGCGCAAGGTGGCTTCGGCGATCGGCATGACCGAGTTCATCCCGGTCAGTTGCAAAGATGACATGGCAGAGCCGCTGGCCTCCGGCTATCTGTCCTTTGTGTCGTTGACGCGGAGCGACGGCTGGATCGTCGTTCCGGCCGACAGCGAAGGTTATGCAGCAGGTACGCCGGTTGCGGTAAAACCATGGCCGTAAATGAAAGATCCGCAGTTATCGTGAATGCGTTCGGGGCGCGGGACGGCCCGCTTCTTGAAGCTGTGAAGCACGCGGCACGGCAGGAGCAGTTTCTCGAAGTGGTGTCTGCGGCCGAGGCGCGCCGGCGATTTGACGCATGCATCGACCGCTCGCCGCTCCCCGGAGAACCGGTGCCGCTCGCCGCTGCGCTGTCGCGGACGCTTGCCGCCGATGTGATCGCGGCCGTCGACGCGCCGCCGTTCGACCGCTCCACGGTCGATGGTTTTGCGGTGCGCGCAACAGACGTTGCCGGCGCCAGCGACGGCGCGCCCCGCCTGCTCAGCCTCAATGCCGAAGTCATCGCTTGCGGCTGCCAGCCCGCGATCGAGGTCATGCCGGGGAGCGCGACCGCGATTGCGACCGGCGGCGTCATTCCGCGCGGCGCCGACGCCGTAGTCATGATCGAACGGACCGACCTGATCGAAGATGTCGCCGCGCCCGCTATCGAGGTGCGCCGGGCGGTGGCGAGCGGTCAGTTCATTTCGTATGCCGGTTCCGATATCGCCCGCGGCGAGACGCTGCTGCGCAAGGGCGCGCGCATCGGCTCGCGCGAAATCGGCATGCTCGCGGCCTGCGGTTTTGCTTCCGTAGAGGTGGTGCGCCGTCCGCGCGTCGCCGTGCTCTCGACCGGCGACGAACTGGTTGAGCCCGGCCGGCCGCTCAAACCAGCCGGGGTCTACGACAGCAACGGCGCGATCCTCGCGGCGGCTATTGCGGAAGCTGGCGGCGAACCGGTGCCATTCGGCGCCTTTCCCGACGAGCAGGTTGCGCTCGAGCTTGCCATGCGCTCGGCGTTGCAATCCTGCGATCTCGTCGTGCTGTCGGGCGGCACGTCCAAGGGCGCGGGCGACTTGTCGCATCGCATTGTTGCGCGGCTCGGTTCGCCCGGCATCCTGGTGCACGGCGTGGCGCTAAAGCCCGGTAAGCCGCTTTGTCTCGCGGTGATCGGTGACAAGCCGCTGATCGTCCTGCCGGGATTCCCAACCTCGGCGATCTTTACGTTTCACGCCTTCGTGGCGCCGATCATCCGCGCCCGCGCCGGCTTGCTGCCGGAGGCTGCGCGTACCATCGCGGCGCGAGTACCGGTGCGGATTGCCTCCGAACTCGGCCGCGAGGAATTCGTGCTGGTTTCTTTGGTCGCCGGCGACGACGGTGACATCGCCTTTCCGAGCGGAAAGGGCTCCGGCGCGGTCACGGCTTTTTCCCAGGCCGACGGATTCTTGGCGATCGATGCGCTCGCCGGGGCGCTCGATGCCGAGACGAAGGTCGAGGTTACGTTGATCGGCGAAGCGGCGCACGCGCCGGATCTGGTCATCATGGGCAGCCATGACATAGCGCTCGATGTGGTGGTGGGCGCACTCGCCGAGCGCGGATTCCAGACGCGCACCATCGCGGTCGGCAGCCTCGGCGGTGTCGCCGCATTGAGCCGGGGCGAGTGCGATCTCGCGCCGGTCCATCTCGTGGATCCGGCAACCGGCCTTTACAACAAACATTTGTTGAGCCCCGGCATGGCGTTGGTGCCCGGCTGGCGGCGCATGCAGGGTTTTGTGTTTCGCCCGGGCGATGTCCGCTTCGATGGCTTGAGCGCCGCCGCGGCTCTCAAAGTCGCGCTGGCCGATCCGACGGTTCTGATGGTCAATCGCAACGCCGGCTCCGGCACCCGCGTGCTGGTCGACAGCCTTCTCGCCGGAGCGCGCCCGCCGGGCTACGCCAATCAGCCGCGGTCCCACAACGCCGTCGCCGCCGCCGTCGCGCAAGAGCGTGCCGATTGGGGCATCGCCATCGAGCCCGTGGCGCGAATGTATGGTTTGTCGTTTCTGCCCATCGCGCCCGAGGAGTACGATTTCCTGCTGCGCAAAGCGCGCCGGGATCGCCCCGCCGTGCAGGCGTTCCTCGCGGTGCTGCACGATGAGACAACGCGCGACCGAATCCGGGCGCTGGGGATGGAGCCCGCTGGCGGATAGTTCCTATATGACGGTCATGCGCATCATCGGTCTCGCGGGTTGGAGTGGCTCCGGCAAGACGACGCTGGTTACAAGCGTCGTTCCGGCGCTCGTTCGGCGCGGATTGAAGGTGGCGACCGTTAAACATGCGCATCATGAATTCGACATCGATCAGCCCGGCAAGGATTCGTGGCTGCACCGGCAGGCTGGCGCCAGCGAGGTTGCCATCGTGTCGAGCCGGCGCTGGGCCATCGTCCACGAACTGGGGCCCGAGCCGGAGCCGGCCCTCGCCGACATCCTGCAAAAGATCAGTCCGGTCGATCTGGTGATTGTGGAGGGGTTCAAGCGGCACGCCCATCCCAAGCTGGAAGTCTATCGCGCCTGCGTCGGCAAGCCGCTCCTGCATCCCGACGACGATTGCATCGTCGCCATCGCCACCGATGCGCCGCTGCCGCAGGCCAGCATACCGGTGCTGATGCTCGACGATATCGAGGGCATCGCCAGTGCGCTGCAGGCCGAGGCGCTGCCGTTGAATCAGATCGGCAAAGCAAATGAACAGCCGGCGGAAACGGGCTGATGGCGCAATTGTCGGACGATTGCTTCGCCTTCGATGGCCCGCTTATGCCGGTTGCCGATGCCGAGCGCCTGATCGCCGAACGCATTGTGCCGATCCAGGAGCAGGAAAACACGCCGTTGCGCGCCGCCGCGGGGAGGGTGCTCGCCGCGGATGTGATTGCCCCAGTCAATCTGCCGCCATTCGATAATTCCGCTGTCGACGGCTACGCAGTGCGCGCAGGGGATCTCAATGGCGAGCGCGACAGCCGGCTCGCGATTGTCGATCGGGTGGCGGCGGGTCACAGCGCGAGCCGCCCGCTCGGTGCCGGCGACGCCGTCCGCATTTTTACCGGCGCGCCGATGCCACCAGGTGCCGATACGGTTTTCATGCAGGAGGATTGCCGTCTCGAAGATGGCGCGGTGATCGTGCCGCCAGGACTAAAGTCGGGCGCCAATCGGCGGCTTGCCGGCGAGGACATTGCCGCCGGCGCCGTGGCGCTGCCGGCCGGCCGGCGCTTGGCGGTGCAGGACGTAGCGCTGGCGGCGGCGCTCGGCATCAGGTCGCTTCAAGTCCGTCGGCGCGTCCGCGTCGCGCTGTTCTCAACCGGCGATGAGATTGTCGAGCCGGGCGAGCGGCTGCCGCGCGCCGCGCTGTACGATTCGAACCGCTATCTGCTCATCGGGCTCATCCAACGTTTTGGCGCCGAGGTCGCCGACCTCGGCATTCTGCGCGACGAGCCGCAAAAATTAGCGAAGGCGATCGCCTCGGCCGCTATCGATCATGATCTTGTGCTGACCACGGGCGGCGTCTCCACCGGTGAAGCCGACCATGTGCGCGCCGCGGTCGAAAGTGCCGGCCGTATCGTGTTCTGGAGGCTGGCGATAAAGCCGGGCCGGCCGGTGGCAATGGGCGTCATTCCCGGCGCCAACAGCGGCGAGGGCGCGGCTTTCGTCGGCCTGCCGGGAAATCCGGTCGCGGTCTTTGTCACCTTCGTGTGCGTGGTCCGGCCGCTGCTGCTGCGGCTTGCCGGGGCGCTGGCCGAATCGTTGATCGCGCTGCCGGTCCGGTCGGCCTTTCCCTACAAAAAGCGCAAGGGCCGGCGTGAGTACGTGCGCGTTAAGCTTCGCGCCGCGGCCGATGGCGCGGTCGAAGCGGTCAAATACGCGCAAGATGGAGCGGGCGTTCTTACGTCGCTCACCGAGACCGATGGGCTTGCCGAGCTGCGCGAGGATGTGACCCAGGTCGAGCCTGGCGCAACCATTGGATTTCTCCCCTACGCGTCACTGATCGGTTGACGCGATCCGATAGTTGCGGCGAGGCAGGGCACGGGCCGTCGCGGTTGCGCGGCGTTCTCAAACAACCGCAGCCGTGCACGTGCGGCACCGGAACGCAACGCGATCTTGGCCGTTCCCATCAAGGCGTGCGCCCGCCTCGGATTCCGTGCCGCGAGCACTGCTCGTTGCCTGATCCGGGTTAAGCCGCCTGCAGCGAGCGCTTTTTTTGCGGCGATGATTTTTCGCAGTAGGGCTCCTGATAATGCCCGAGGTTCGATCGAAAATCGGCGGCTGGCCGTTGACCGCAGCCATCGTCGCGGTCCTGATTTTTCTGTTCTTTATTCGCGATATTCTGCTGCCCTTTATTCTCGCCGCGGCTATTTCCTTCGTTCTGTATCCCGTGGTCGAATATATCGCTCGTCGTCTCAGAGTGGCTCACTGGATCGCGGCCACTGCGGTTTATCTTGTCGTGCTCGCGGCATTTGGCCTTCTGGCTTATTGGGTCGGAGGTCTCGTCATCCGTGACGCGGTCGAAGTCGTCAAGCAGTTTCCGCAACTGTTGCGGAAGCTACTGGGCGATCTTTCCCGCGCCATGTCGGCGATGACCGGTCAGTCGATGGATGTCTCCGCCGCGCAGAAGATGGTGTTGACCGATCTCGGCGCCGTCTTTGGCGGGAGCGCGGGGCTGAAGCTTGCGGGCTACGGCGTCGCGGCGATCTTCGGCGTTTTCATGATGCTGGTTCTGCTGATCTACTTTTTGATATCGGGAGAGCGGGTTGCGGAAGGCGTTTTCTGGCTGGTTCCGCCCGAATATCGCGGCGGCCTGCAGCGGATCGCGCGCAAGATCTTCCCCATGTTGTGGCGGTACTTCGTCGGCCTTGTCGCCGTGGTCTCCTACACCACGTCAGTGGCATGGCTTGGCTTCAACTTCGTCTTTCAGGTGCCGCACGCGCCTTTGTTGTCGATCACCGTCGGATTGTTGGAGCTCGTCCCGATGGTCGGTCCTGCCGCATCGCTCGGGCTCGTCGGCCTCACCGCTATTCAACAGACATCGCTTCTCGGAATGGCGGGATTGGCCGCCTTCGCCATCGGACTGAGGTTATCGATCGATGAGCTTGTTGGCCCACTGGTTTTAGGCCGCGTGGCGCAACTGCACCCGGTCGTGATTATTTTTGCCTTCTTGTCGGGCGCCGCTTTGTTTGGCGTCATAGGTCTGCTGCTTGCCGTGCCTGTCGCGGCCTCGATCAAAATCGTGCTGACGGCCTATTACGCCGAGCCCGTGGTCGAGGGGCCACCTCCTGGTCGAGGATCGCCGCCGATAGCCTTAAGACGCGTCTAGCGATTCCGCCGGCCGCGAATGAATGATCCGTCTTTTTGACGAGTGGGCCACGCGACGGCTTGGCCGCCTTCCGACGATTGCAGAGGGGCAGGCGCGGGTTTTTGTCTAAACTGATGCTGCACGCGGCGGCTTTGCCTGGCGATCAGATAAATTCGGCCCTTTATGCCTTAGGGTACCGCGCTGACAGGGCTTCGGCGCATGCCGCGTCTTCGGGCGTGTTGACGTTGAAGAACGGATCTACGGTCGCATCGGGCCAGTCGGCCATGGCGACTCCGTGCCGTTTCGTCCACAATTCGATCTTGTGCACGCCTTCAGCAACGAGGGCGTGACGCAAATCGTCGCGCAAGGCGAGCGGCCACAGCCCGATCACCGGATGCCGCCATTCGCCCGATTGTGCGCAGGCGAGCGGCATGCCCGCGGTCAAACGGGCTTCGTGGAGCCGTGTCAGCAAATCCGGCGGCAAAAACGGGCAATCGCCGGGTACGCTCAGGAGCCATTCGGTGTCGGGGGCATTTTCCGCCATCCAGTCGAGACCGGCCAAAATTCCGGCAAGTGGGCCGGCAAAATCCGGCACACTGTCACGCACCACCACAACGCCGATATCGGCAAAGCGGGCCGGGTCGCCGTTGGCGTTGATGACGATTCCGCTGCATTGCGGCCGCAGGCGCCGGAGCACGCGTTCGAGGATGGTCAAGCCGCCAACGCGGACGCGACCCTTGTCGCCCCCGCCCATGCGCCGGGCAAGACCGCCGGCGAGAATCAAACCGAGAGTCGTCTGAGGGGTCATTGCTCGACTTGATCGGGCAATTCGGAAATCGGGTCATGTGCGGCGAATGCTCGATACCCCCGAGCAGCGGAGCATGTCCGTGCAACAGTCTTACTCGTCATGCACTGCCGCCTTGCGCCGGTGCCCGGCGCTTTCTTCCTCGATGTAGGCGAGGTCCTGATCGAAGGTGATGCGGTCCTCGCCGGCAAGCGCGATGAAGCGTTTGCCGCGGGCTCGGCCGATCAGCGTCAGATTTGCTTTGCGGGCGAGTTCGACGCCCCAGGCGGTGAAGCCCGAGCGCGAAATCAGGATCGGAATGCCCATGCGCAGGGTCTTGATCACCATTTCGGAGGTGAGCCGCCCGGTCGTGTAGAAAATCTTGTCGGCCGCACCGATGCCATGCTTGAACATCCAGCCGGCGATCTTGTCGACCGCATTGTGGCGGCCGACATCCTCCATATAGACCAGTGGGCGATCCCTAACCGCGAGCACGCAGCCGTGGATGGCGCCGGCTTCAAGATAGAGCGACGGCGTGGTGTTGATTTTGTGCGTGAGCGCGTAGAGCCAGGAAGTGCGCAATTCTGCCTTCGGCAGGGCGACGTTCTCCAGCGCCTCCATCAGGTCTCCGAATACGGTGCCCTGGGCGCAGCCGGAGGTCTGCACCTTCTTCTTGAGCTTTTTCTCGTAGTTGGTTTTTCGCCTGGTGCGCACGACCACGACCGAGAGCTCATCGTCATAATCGACGCCGGTGACGACGTCATCGGATCTGAGCATGTTCTGGTTGAGCAGATAGCCTAGCGCGAGATAGTCCGGATGATCGTTGATAGTCATCGCGGTGACGATCTCCTGGGAATTGAGGAAGATCGTCAGCGCGCGTTCAACCGTCACCGAGGTCTCGATTCTGGCGCCGGTGTGATCGATGCCGTGCAAGCGCTCGGTTAGGCGCGGGTCGAGCGGGTCCGGGCGGATCAGATAGTCGTCAATGGGCGAAGCCATGCCCACAATGTAAGGGAACGGGTGTCGTGGCGGAAGCCGGACGTGCAAGAGGCCCGGTCGCCCGGGCCTCTGCATCGTCACACGCGTCACTCAATATCCAGGCAATATAGGCCGGTAACTGGCCTCGTCACCACAATGATCGGCGGCAAAATACCGGGGGAGTCACCACAATACCCGCGTCCTGTGACACCTCCTTGGTCGCCTTGTTGCGCCCGTAGATACAACCGAAACGCCGGCCAAATGTTCCATCCCGCTTCAGCCGGACCAAAGGTCGGCGGCGCATGTCCAATGCGCGATGCCCGGCGGATCCGAGTTGTGTCGCGGCGACCCGTCGCTATATTGCGCCCATCCGGGAGGGGTGGCCGAGTGGCTGAAGGCGCACGCTTGGAAAGCGTGTATACGGGAAACCGTATCGTGGGTTCGAATCCCACTCCCTCCGCCACTCCTGGTTGTGCCAACCTTCGCTTACCTTCGCCTACCTTCAGAAAAGCTAACATCAATCGGCATAAATAACAGCTGTGAGCTTCGCCGGCTTTCGCCGCCTTATGCCTGCAACCGGCTTGAAACCGTATGAAGGACCGTATACTTGGAAAAAGACGGGTCGGCCGCCTAATGGAAATGGGAATCGAACTTGCCGCCCGGCTATCCCGTACACATGGAGCGCACTTATGGGCAGGCCAATGCATCGCTTCTCGGCAACCGAAGTCGAACGCTTCGCCAAGCGGAAAGGCACCTACCATGATGGCGCTGGCCTCTACTTGCGTTCGGACGGCAAGCGCCAATGCTCTTGGCTGTTCCGATACGAGA
>JBOHIU010000196.1:0-54251 GCA_050725855.1 Xanthobacteraceae bacterium
CTCCCAACCCTCCCCCGCAAGCGGGGGAGGGAAAAGTGGCGGCATCGCGCACCACGGGCCTTTCGGTCTTCCTCGTTGACATGCGGGAGGCGAAGAACCACGGCCTCACCATCCGGCCGATCCGCACCATGATGAACCACGCCACCACCGAAGTATTCTTCGAGAACATGCGCATACCGGCGCAAAACCTGATTGGTAACGAGGGCGAGGGCTTTCGCTACATCCTTTCCGGCTTGAACGCCGAACGCATCCTTATCGGTGCCGAATGCATCGGCGACGCGAAATGGTTCATCGAGAAGGCGAGTGCCTATGCCGGTGAGCGGGTGGTGTTCGGTCGGCCGATCGGCCAGAACCAAGGCGTACAGTTTCCCATTGCGCGCGCGTATATCGCCATGCGCGCCGCCGAACTGATGGTGCACGAAGCCGCCACGCTTTACGAAGCCGGCCAGGATTGCGGCGCCGAGGCCAATATGGCCAAGCAACTTGCCGCCGAAGCGTCATGGGCGGCGGCGGATATGTGTGTGCAGACCCATGGCGGCTTTGGCTTTGCCGAGGAATTCGACATCGAGCGCAAATTCCGCGAAACGCGGCTCTATACGGTGGCGCCGATCTCGACCAATTTAGTCCTTTCCTACATCGCCGAGCATGTGCTCGGGCTGCCGAGATCGTATTAGGCCGTCATGGCCAGGCTTGTCCCGGCCATCTCGACAGTGGCACTCGACGGACGAAACAGTTCTATGTTTACATCCTCGCAAGTCGGCCCGGCGACCCATTGTACGTTGGCGTGACGAACAACCTGGTCCGGCGCGTTTACGAACATAAGAACAAGCTGGCCGAGGGACATACAAAGCGATATCGAATCGATAAGCTGGTTTATTTCGAAATCTATGAAACCGCCTATCAAGCAATCCAACGTGAAAAGAACATCAAACATTGGCCGCGAGTTTGGAAGACAAGGCTTATCGCAAAAGAAAATGATACATGGCGCGATCTGTACAATGACATTGCACATCCGTAGTCAACCAATCGAGATGGCGGGGACAAGCTTGGCCATGACGAGTGCAAGGCCGTCATGCGCGGGCTTGACCCGCGCATCCCGATTTCCGGTACGCTGTGCCCACCCGATCGAGATGGCCGGGACAAGCCCGGCCGTGACCGCTTAGATGCCCCTCCCTCTCTCCGACCTCCTCGTCGTTGCGCTCGAACAGGCCGTTGCGGCGCCGACATGCACCTGCCGGCTGGCGGATGCCGGCGCGCGGGTGATCAAGATCGAGCGCCCGGAGGGCGATTTCGCCCGCGGCTACGACGGTCTCGTGCATGGCGAATGCAGTTATTTCGTTTGGCTCAACCGCGGCAAGGAATCGGTCGTCCTCGATCTGACAAACACAGCCGATAAGGCGCTGCTCGCCGCGATGCTGGGGCGCGCGGACGTGTTCGTGCAGAACCTGAAACCGAATGCAGTCGGAAAATTGGGTTTCCCGATCAAAAAATTGCGCGGACAGCATCCGCGGCTCATATGCTGTTCGGTGACCGGCTATGGTGAGAGCGGCCCGCTCGCGCAACGAAAAGCCTATGACATGCTGATCCAGGCTGAATCCGGCCTCGCCTCGATCACCGGCACCGCTGAGCCGTCGCGCGTCGGCGTCTCGGTCTGCGACATTGCTTCCGGCATGAACGCCTACGAGGCGATCCTGGAAGCATTGATTGCCCGCGAACGCACGGGCGAAGGCGCCGAACTTTCGATTTCGATGTTCGACGCCATGGCCGATTGGATGACCGTACCGCTGTTGCAGGAGGAAGCCGGCTTTCCGCCGAGGCGCATCGGGCTTGCCCATATTTCGATCTCGCCTTACGGCGCTTTCCGCAGCCGTGACGGCATCAACATCCTTATTTCAATCCAGAGCGACCGCGAGTGGCGCATGCTGGCGGAAAAGGTCTTGGGCGATACGGCTCTCGCCGCCGATCCGGACTTCGCAACCAATGTCGCACGGGTCAAACGCCGGTCCGAGACCGACGGGCGAGTCGCCGCCGTGTTCGGTGCCCACGACGCCGACACGCTGGAGCAAAAGCTCTCGGCGGCCGATATCGCCTTCGCCCGCGTCAACACGCCGGCCGATCTCTCCCGGCATCCGCATTTGCGCCGCATTACCGTTGGCACCCCAAGTGGCCCGGTGTCTTATCCGGCCCCGGCCGAGCAGCGCATGTCAGCGTCGCGGCGCTATGGGCCGGTGCCGGCGCTCGGCGAACATACCGAAAAGGTGCGCAAGGAATTCATGCCGTCTACAATCGGCGCAAAATGACCGGGAGAAATGATATGGAAATCGGCTTCATCGGTCTCGGCAACATGGGCGCGCATATGGCGCGGCGGCTGGTCGAGGCCGGGCACAAAGTCATCGTGTACGATGTTCGCCAGGAAGCGATTGGGACTATTGCCGCGCTGGGCGCGGTGGCGGCGCGCTCACCAAAGGAAGTCGCGGATGTCGCCGAGACCGTCATGGTGAGCCTGCCGACGCCGGACATCGTGCTCAAAGTCGCCACCGGGCCGGACGGCGTCATTGAAGGCAAGCGCGTGCGCCGGTTCGTCGATCTTTCCACGACAGGCTCGGTGATGGCGCAACGCATCTCCAAGCTTCTGGCAGCGAAGAACATCGTCCAGATCGATGCGCCGGTCAGCGGCGGCGTGCGCGGTGCGGCCAAAGGGACCGTTGCGGTCATGGCCTCGGGACCGCGCGCCGACGTCGAAGCGGTTGAGCCCGCGCTCAAGGTGATCGGCAAGTTCTTCTTCATCGGAGAACGCTCGGGCGCGGGCCAGACCATGAAGCTCTGCAACAATGTGCTCTCCGCGGCCGCAACAGTGGCGACCTCGGAATCGTTCGTGACCGGCGTGAAGGCCGGTCTCGATCCGCGGGTGATGGTGGACGTGATCAACGCCAGTTCGGGGCGCAGCACGGCGACGGAGCAAAAGTTTCCGGACGTGGTGATCCCGCGTACGTTCAATCAGGGTTTCACCGCGGGGCTGATGCTCAAGGACGTGAACCTGTTCATCTCCGAAGCAAAAGCGCTCGGCGTCCCCGTCGAGGCGATCGAGGCGGTCGCCGCGCTCCTCAAGCTGACATGCGATGAACTCGGTTCGGAGAGCGACGTCACTGAGGTCGTGAGGCCGATCGAGAAGCGCGCCGGCATCGAGGTGCGCGCTCCGAACGCGTGAAACATTGCTGCCATTCGTTACACCATGAGCACACCACGGCTTGAGGATTTTCGCCGCATCGTCGTGAAAGTCGGCTCGTCGCTTCTCGTCGACTCGCAAGCCGGCGGGCTCAAGGATTCGTGGCTTGCTTCGCTCGTGGCGGACCTTGCCGGGCTTCACGGCGACAACCGGGATGTTCTGGTGGTCTCGTCGGGCGCCATTGCGCTCGGCCGCGCGGTGCTCAAGCTGCCGTCGGGATCGCTCAAGCTTGAGGAAAGCCAGGCGGCGGCGGCGGTCGGCCAGGTCGCGCTGGCGCGAACCTGGGCCGAGGCGTTGTCGCGGCACGGGATTACCGCCGGACAAGTCCTGGTGACACTGGGCGATACCGAGGAGCGGCGCCGCTACCTGAACGCCCGTTCGACCATCGACAAGCTCCTGGAATGGCGCGCCCTGCCGGTCATCAACGAAAATGACACCGTAGCGACCAGCGAGATCCGTTACGGCGACAATGACCGGCTTGCCGCTCGCGTGGCCACGATGCTCGGCGCCGATCTTCTCGTGCTGTTGTCCGACGTCGACGGCTTGTATGACGCGCCGCCGGCGGCCTCCGTGGCCGGGCAGCATGTGCCGCGCGTCGATCGCATTACGCCAGCGATCGAGGCGATGGCCGGCTCCGCGGAATCGGAGCTCTCGCGCGGCGGCATGCAGACCAAAATCGAGGCGGCCAAGATTGCGACCGGCGCAGGCGTGCACATGCTTATCGCTTCGGGGCG
The DNA here is from genome assembly GCA_050725855.1 of Xanthobacteraceae bacterium. GTDB lineage: Bacteria > Pseudomonadota > Alphaproteobacteria > Rhizobiales > Xanthobacteraceae > BOG-931. The sequence continues at coordinate 3,961 of JBOHIU010000196.1, forward strand.
GGTCAACCATCCCCTTCGGGCCGTTGCGGCAGGCGCCCGCTGCACTTGGTTTATGGCGGCAGGCAACCCGGTGACCGCGCGAAAGAAGTGGATCGCGGGCTCGCTCGAACCAAAGGGAACACTGACAATCGACGCCGGCGCGGTAGCCGCACTGCGGCGCGGCAATAGCCTGCTTCCAATCGGGGTCGTTCGGGTCGACGGCAGTTTTGGTCGGGGCGACGCGGTCACCGTCCGCGGGCCTGACGGCGCTGAAATCGGCCGGGGCTTATGCGCCTACGATGCCGCCGATGCAGTCAAAATCAAGGGCCGATCGTCCGCCGACATCGCTTCGATTCTGGGCTTCAGCGGCCGAGCTGAAATGATTCACCGCGACAATCTGGTCGTGGCAGGCTGATAAGGGCCCGTCGCTGGATGGGCCGGGCGTCATCCCAAAAGGATGGGTCCGCACGCCCGGCCCCACACCACACACGCACAGACGCAACCTGGTTACGCGAGCGGCAACCCCGCAGTTCCTCACAGGTTCCGATCAAGCGGATGGGAAGGCGTTCTTATTGAGAAGTGAACCCCGGCCGCTAATGCGACCGGGGTTCGACGCCGGGTGATTGAGGGTGAGGGGCTGGGGGGCTTCGCCCGGCGCCTTACAATCAACGTGACGAGCCGACGGTGGTTCCGGCCATAACCGTAAATTTTTTTGCCGGAAGTGCAGATTTTTTCGTGGCGGATCGAGGGTGCCCTGTACCGCGGAGTTGGGTCACCCGTCCGCGATGCAATTCAGCGGCGGAAGCGCCGCTGACGTCGACCGGAATATCGACCCGCCGACCGCCGGGCAGAATGATATAGCGCGTTGAGACGCGCAGACGCCCATATTGGCCACCACGACCCTCCACGACATAGATGCTACCCGCCGGAAGGTGCTTCGGCAGGCGGTTCGTTTGGCGCTCAATCGGCAGAGCCATCAAAGCCTCCACGTTACCCGTTTCGCGAGAAAAACAGCGGTCGGTCGGGCGCGGTTCCGCAGATTCCGCAGCCGAGCCATGATTGCTGTGGGTTGCTGTGGATAATCGCAACGGCGGGCGCCGCCTCGTGCAATGTCGCGAGACATGCTAAGAAGCGGCGAATGCCAGTATGGCGGTTTAGAGTTCCGCGTCATAGTTGCGGCGAGGCTCGTTATGCGGACTTCTGAACCAAAGCCACACTAGATCAATAACTTGCTAGTATCCCTTCGATTCTGAAGTTCGCAAACGAGGGGCCGCACAATGATGCGAACTTCGGAATCGGGACACTAGTCGGATCAAGGTTGTGAACGCTCCTCTCAAGGCGGTTGCGACCGCCGGAAGCCTGCAAACGACCATGCTCGCGATCGGCCGCGAGGCGCGGGAAGCCGCGCGCGTTCTTGCGCTGACAACGCCAGCGCAGAAGAACCGGGCGCTTCGCGCCATGGCAGATTGCATGCTTGCTTCCCGCGGGGCCATCCTCGCCGCCAATGCCGAGGACGTCGCGGAAGCGAAATCAGGGGGCGCGAGCTCGGCATTTCTTGATCGCCTGACGATGACGGGGGCGGGGGTCGAGGCGATGGCCAAGGGCATTGACGTCATCCGCAAACTCAAGGACCCGGTCGGCAGCGTCATGGCGGCTTGGCGGCGGCCGAATGGCATGAGGATCGAACGTGTCCGTGTGCCTCTCGGCGTTGTCGGCGTGATCTATGAGAGCCGGCCGAATGTGACAGCCGACGCGGGCTCGTTGTGCCTGAAGGCGGGAAACGCCGTCATTCTGCGAGGCGGTTCCGAAAGCTTTCGGTCGTCGCGGGCGATCCACGACGCCATGATTGCAGGATTGGCTCGAGCAGGGCTGCCCGAAGCGGCAATCACGCTCGTGCCAACCCGGGATCGCGAGGCCGTGGGGATGATGCTTTCCGGACTCGGCGGCGCGATTGACGTTATTGTCCCACGCGGCGGCAAAAGCCTGGTCGACCGCGTGCAGACCGAAGCGAGGGTACCGGTTTTTGCCCATCTTGAGGGCGTCTGCCACGTCTACGTCGACGGTAAGGCCAAGCTGCCGATGGCCAAGGCGATCGTGTTAAACGCAAAAATGCGCCGGACCGGCGTTTGCGGCGCGGCCGAGACCTTGCTGGTTGATCGCGCCGGCGCAGCGAAAATGCTCAAGCCGTTGATCACGATGCTGATCGACGCCGGCTGCGAGATTCGCGGCGATCCCGAGGTACAGGTGGTCGATAAACGCGTGAAGGCGGCAAGCGAGGCCGATTGGAGCACAGAATATCTCGACGCCATCATCACGGCCGGCGTGGTTGACGGGGTCGAGTCGGCTATCGCCCATATCGAACGCTACGGCTCGCACCACACCGACGCGATCGTTACCGAGGACAAGAACGCGGCGGAAAAATTTCTGCGCGAGGTCGACTCGGCCATCGTTTTGCACAATGCGTCGACGCAGTTTGCCGATGGCGGCGAATTCGGCTTCGGCGCGGAGATTGGAATCGCCACCGGCCGGCTGCACGCGCGTGGTCCGGTGGGCGTTGAGCAACTTACAAGTTTTAAATACCGCATCCGCGGCAGCGGTCAGACACGGCCGTAATTATTTCCCGGCACCGCCGCGGCTAAGGGGCGAGCGGAGTCGGCAGGCGAAGGTGTGGGCAGGGGGGACGTTTCAGCGGCTATGGGTTCTGAGTTCCCTGCGGCGCGCTCGGCTGCCGGACGTCTAGCCGCGTTGCCGCCCTACGCGCCCGGCATGCGCATTGGACTTTTTGGCGGCACATTCGATCCGCCCCACGCGGCGCATCGCGCCGCCTGCCTTTTGGCTATGAAACGGCTCGGACTTGATCGTGTCTGGTGGCTGATCACCCCCGGCAATCCGCTCAAGGATACGCGCGGCCTTGCATCCCTGCGAGAACGGGTGACGGCCGCGCGTGCGCTGGCGCGGCATCCCCGCATCGACGTGACCGATCTCGAGGCCAAGCTGGGCAGCCACTACACCTACCAGACGGTATCGTATCTGGTCCGCCGGTGTCCCGGCGTGCATTTTGTCTGGATCATGGGAGCCGACAATCTGCGCACTTTTCATCGGTGGCAGCGCTGGCGCGGAATAGCGGCACTCGTACCGATTGCAATCGTGGATCGGCTTGGGCCAAGCCTTTACGCCACGGCTAGCGCCGCAGGCCAAGCCTTCGCACGAAACCGTGTTCACGAAACAGCCGCCCAATCGTTGCCGGAACGAAGACCTCCGGCCTGGATATATCTGCACGGCCTTAAATCCCCGCTGTCATCGACGGCGCTACGGGCGGCGCGGGGCGCGCAACCAAGGGCATTGCGGACCGGTTGAAAGTATTAACAGAGCATGCCTATCTTAGCGGCAGCTCGGATTCGCTGATCCGGGCGGAGCAAGGAGCGAGAGGATAAGGACCCCTGTCCATACCTGCAACTTTTCGGGCCGGCCGTCGCGTGCCCGAAGCGGTCTCCAGAATGCGTCTTGACGCCGAGGAGATCCTTCAGTTGGTCCTCGCACGCCTCGACGACATGAAGGCGGAGGACACTCTCACAATCGATCTCCGCGAAAAATCCTCGATCGGCGACTACATGGTCGTCTCATCCGGCCGCTCTCAACGGCACGTCGGATCGGTCGCCGACCGGATCGTCGAGGATTTGCATAAATCCGGACTTGCGGCCCGCGTCGAAGGCATGCCGCACTGCGACTGGGTGCTGATCGATGCCGGTGACGTCATCGTTCATGTGTTTCGGCCCGAAGTGCGCGACTTCTACAACATCGAGAGAATGTGGTTGGGCGGCCGCACGGCGCAGCGTGCCAGCTAGGCCATTCGGACTCGTCTTTCGGTTGAGACACTGATTAGCGGATCGGCCGCGCCGCAGACGGCGGCGCCACCCTCCCACGGGTGAGGATCGTCGCCCATGCGAGTCATCGTGATCGCGGTTGGACGGCTTAAACAAGGGCCGGAACGCGAGCTTGCGGAACAATATCGCAAACGGGCGCAAGCCGTCGGCCGGCCGCTCGGGCTGCGGGAGATCGAAGTCGTCGAAGTACGCGAAAGCCGCTCTCCGGATGCCGAACGGCGGCGCGTCGAGGAATCAATTGCCATCGCCAATATTCTTCCCGATCGTGCCATAACCGTCGTCCTCGACTCGCGGGGAGAGAACCTGGACAGCATGGCGCTCGCGGCATCGTTGCGGGAGTGGCGTTCCGAAGAACGCCCGGCCGTTTGTTTCGTGATCGGTGGAGCCGATGGACTAGCCGCCAGCCTGTACGAACGAGCGAAGCTGAAGCTGGCCTTTGGGGCCTCTACCTGGCCGCATCAGCTCGTGCGTATCATGTTGCTCGAACAACTCTATCGCGCCGCCAGCATGGTCGCCGGCCATCCCTATCACCGGGCATGATTGCCCTTAATTCTTCTTAATCCAACCTCACTGATATGTGAGGAATGCGCAGGAACGCCGTCTTATTCTGGTCCAACCCTTGCCTTCTCGTGGCTTGGAGAGGCCTGTTTTTCCCGTGGACAGCATGATTCTCCGACGGCCGCGTCCCAGCGATCCGTGCCTCGTGCTCGGCTCGGCTCTGGCATTAGCGCTTCCGTTCGGAGCCAATCTGACCGCCTTTGCGCAGACGCCGAGCGCGGAGGCTCCGCCGCGGCCCGCCTCCCCGGCACAAGTGGCCCAGCCGCCAGCCGATGCAGTCAAAAAACACGATCAGGAGCTCGATGCAGTCCGCGCGCAACAGCGCGAATCGGCAGACTCTCAGACCAAGCTCCGACTCCAGATCGAGACGCTCAGCGAGGACCGGCGCGCGCTCAATCAACAGCTCATCGCATCGGCGGCGCGGGTCCGCGACGTCGAGGCAAAGATCGATGCTACGCGATCCCGACTGCAATCGCTCGATCAGCGCGAACGGGCTCTTCAGAAATCGTTTGATCAGCGACGTGCCGTCATCGTCGAGATACTTGCGGCGCTGCAGCGCGTATCACGGCAGCCGCCTCCCGCGCTCCTGGTTCAGCCCGAGGATGCGCTCAAGGCATTACGCACCGCAATTACGCTTGGCGCGGTGGTGCCGGACATGCAGGCGGAGGCCAGTTCGATCGCCTCCGGTCTCACCGATCTTTCTCGTGTGCGCAAGGATATTGTCGGCGAGCGCACTGGCTTGGCGCAAAACCTTGACCGGCTGGCGAAAGAGCAGTTGCGTTTGAACATGCTCATCGAGGCGCGGCAAAAGAAACAGGCTGACGTCCGACAAGCATTGGCTTCCGAACAGCAGCATTCCGCGGAGCTGGGACGCCAAGCGGACAATCTCGCCGACTTGATCGCCGAGCTTGAGAGCAGCCTTCCGCGCAACGACCGCGCCGCGAGCGGCGTCGATCAGGCGCTCGAAAAGAACGCAACCCGTCCCGACCTTGCTGCGCTGAACGATCCAGGCCGTTTGGCACCCGCCGTCGCATTCGCTGACACGCGGGGTCGTCTGCCTCTCCCTGTCGACGGGGTCACGGTTCGCGACTTCGGTACTCCCAATGGTTTCGGCGGCACGCAGAAGGGAATCTCGATCGCCGCTCATCAGGGGGCCGAAATTACCTCGCCCTGCGACGGCTGGGTGGTTTACGCCGGTCCGTTTCGCAGCTATGGCCAACTCTTGATCCTGGATGCTGGCGGCGGCTATCATGTGCTGTTGGCGGGGATGGCACGCATATCCGTGGATCTTGGCCAGTTCGTCCTGACTGGAGAGCCGATAGCGGTCATGGGCGGTGAAGCACAGGCGTCCGCCGCCGTTGCCCCCGGATCGAAGCAACCTGTATTGTATGTGGAGTTCCGCAAGGACGGCGCTCCCATTGACCCCGGCCCTTGGTGGGCGACAAACGAAGGCGAAAAGGTTCGCGGATGATGCGCAAGACCCCTCTGATTCTGCTCGGTGCACTGGCGGGAGTGGCGGTGACGCTGCTGGCTGTCCCGCCACACAAACTGCTGATCGGCTCCAGCGCCAAGGCGGCGGCCTCGGACACTTACCGGGATCTCAATCTGTTCGGCGACGTGTTCGAGCGCGTACGCGCCGATTACGTCGACAAGCCCGACGACAAAAAGCTGGTCGAGTCAGCGATCAACGGCATGCTGACCGGGCTCGATCCGCACTCGAGCTACATGGATCCGAAAAGCTTCCAGGACATGCAGGTGCAGACTCGCGGCGAATTCGGCGGGCTCGGCATTGAAGTTACCATGGAAGACGGGCTCATTAAAGTCGTCGCGCCGATCGATGATACGCCGGCCGCCAAGGCAGGCATCCAGGCCAACGACATTATCACGATGCTTGACGACGAGGCGGTGCAGGGCATGACCCTCAACCAAGCCGTCGACAAGATGCGCGGGCCTGTCAACTCCAAGATCAAGCTCACGATCATGCGCAGGGGCGTCAACAAGCCGATCGTGGTGACGGTCACGCGCGACATCATCCGCGTGAAATCGGTGCGCTCGCATGCCGAAGGCAATGACATCGGCTATATCCGGATTACGCAATTCAATGAGCAGACGACGGACGGTCTCAAGCAGGCAATCTCCGATTTGAAAAATCAGCTCGGCGAGGACAAGATCAAAGGCTACATCCTCGACCTGCGCAACAATCCAGGCGGCCTGCTCGATCAAGCGATTTCGGTGGCGAATGCATTCGTCGCCAAAGGCGAGGTCGTCTCGACGCGCGGTCGCAATTCCGATGAAACGCAGCGTTTCGATGCCCGGCCAAGCGAGATTCTCGCCGCGCACAAGCCGCTGATCGTGCTGATCAACGGCGGTTCGGCCTCGGCATCAGAAATCGTCGCCGGCGCTTTGCAGGACCACAGGCGCGCGACGCTGATCGGAACGCGCTCGTTCGGCAAGGGTTCGGTGCAAACCATAATCCCGCTGGGCGCAGGCAATGGCGCGTTGCGACTGACGACAGCGCGTTATTACACGCCATCCGGCCGCTCGATCCAGGCCAAGGGCATCGTTCCGGACATCATCGTCTTGCAGGACGTGCCGGCCGCGCTCAAGGGAGAAATGGACAGCAAGGGCGAGGCTTCCCTGCCCGGCCACCTTGCGGCCACGGGGAAGGAAGCGTCTGGATCCCAGTCCTACGTGCCGCCGGACGAGAAAAACGACAAGGCGTTGCAGGAGGCAATCGACCTTCTGCGTGGCACGGCGACCAACGCGGCTTTCCCTCCAAATCCAAAGACCCCGGTCCCAAACTAAGGTTCGGGCAACGGCTCGTAAATAGAACGCCGGGGCGGCTCAGTGCCGCCCCTTTTCATTTTCACCTATGCCGGCCGGCCGCGCCGCGCAGTGCCGCGCCGTGATAAGATGGCGCGCATGATTCGCGGACAATCGATCGCGAGGGAAACCGGCCGATGCCGGACGATCTGAATGCCCCGCTCGGCCAGCAGTCGAGACGCCGTCGCGGCAGGATCCGCATCCCGGTTCCGCAGATCATTGCCGGAATGCTTGCGATCTTTCTCGGCGTCTTCGTGTTCTGGGCCGCCGTCTACGACGATCCATTCGGCGGCCAGCCGATGACTGTCGTGCCCATCCATCTAACGCCGTCAAAAGCGACAAAGACACAGGGTTCCGCCGCGCCGAACCCCGGGCAATCCGCCAGCGGTAGCCAGATGCCCGGCCGGTATGATGGTCCGTCACAGTTGCCAGCCCCCCTAGGTCGAGGAGCGGAAGCGAGCCCGGGCAAAGGCGTGAATGCGCCCGGCACCACAACGGTCGACATCATCAATGGCACGACGGGGGCGCGCCAAGAGGTGACCATTCCGGACCCGCATGCCATCGAACCTCCGGCTAAATCCGACGTCATGCAGAAATTCATCGAGATGACGCCGCAGGGGCCGCTGCCAAAGATCGCTGCGGACGGCGTGCGTCCGGAAGATGCCTTCGCGCAACCCATTAAGCCCATACCCGGCAATCCCGATGCTCCGCGCGTCGCGCTCATTGTCACCGGACTTGGCATAAGCGCGAAGCTGACAGCGGATGCAATCGCCAAATTGCCTGGACCAGTTACCCTTGCGTTCATTCCCTATGGCAACGATGCGGACTGGGTGGCCCGGGCTCGCGCCAGAGGGCACGAGATCTTACTTCAGGTCCCGATGGAGCCGTTCGACTATCCCGACAACGATCCGGGTCCGGAAACGCTGCTCACGTCTCTGCCGCCCGAGCAGAACATGGATCGCCTGCACTGGCTGATGAGCCGGTTTCAAGGCTATGTCGGCCTCATCAATATGATGGGTGCGCGTTTCACCGCGTCCGATGGGGTGCTCACCCCGGTGTTGCGCGAAACGGCGCGCCGTGGACTTATCTTTGTCGACGACGGCTCAAACCCAAGGAGCATCGCGGGTCGGATTGCCGCCGCGAACAATTTGCCTTTCGCCAGGGCGGAGATCACTCTCGATGCAGTGCCCACGCCGGGTGAAATCGATCAGGCGCTCGGCCGGCTCGAAATAGCTGCACGGCAGCATCATACGGCCGTCGGCATTGCATCGGCCCTTCCGGTCTCGATTGCGCACATCGCCAAATGGGCCAAATCGGCGGCAAGCCGCGGCGTCCTGTTGATTCCGATCACGGCGGCGGCGCTGAAGGACAAACCATCCTGAAAACGGCTGAAGCGCATGGCCATTAACAGAGGCTGGTCGAATGCATTTTTTCTACGATCCGTCGCCCCCCTCTGGTGCTCCGTAGTGCGGCATGCCGTTTGAATCCCTGCCCTATCGTCCTTGCGTCGGCATCATGGTGATCAACCGTGCGGGCCTTGCCTTCGTCGGCCGGCGCATCGACGGACCCGAGCACGTCGATCTCAAGCACGCCTGGCAGATGCCGCAGGGCGGCATCGATCCGGGCGAAGAGCCGTGGCCCGCCGCACTACGCGAATTGCGCGAGGAGACAAACATCCAATCGATCGAGCGCCTTGCCGAAATGCCTGAATGGCTCAGCTACGACATTCCGCGCGACCTTGTCGGACAAGCTTGGGAGGGCCGATACCGCGGGCAAACACAGAAATGGTACGCTGTGCGTTTTACCGGGAATGAAAGCGAAATCGACATCGCGGACCCGGACGGCACGCACGAAGCAGAATTTTCGGCATGGCGCTGGGAGCCGATGAGAAATATTCCGGACCTCGTGGTCCCCTTCAAACGCCCAGTCTATGAGCGAGTCGTCAGCGAATTTGTAAAATTTGCCGCTTGATGATTGAGAATGGAATCAGCGAAAATCAGATGAGGCCGACGCGCCGTACTCTGACCTCGGAGCCCTGAAAATCCATTTCGCTACTACGTCAGAGCCGCCTGCAACGACTTCAATTGATCGAGCCGCCGCGCGAGCCTATCGCGCTGCGTTTCATCGCTGCTATCCGCGACGTCTTCCTCAATGTCCTTGATTTCCGACACCAGCATCGCGGTATCAAAACTTTCCCGCGGCATCGCCCGGTCGGCCAGTATGGTCAAGCCTGCCGGGCTGACCTCGGCAAATCCGCCGATGACCACAATGGATTCGCACGCGCTGCCGACGTACACGGTCACGATGCCCGGCCGCAGCGCGGTCACGAGCGGAGCATGCTGAGCGAAAATACCCATGTCGCCCTCCGCGCCCGGCAGATCGACCTGATCCACGTCGCCGGAAAACAGCAAGCGTTCGGGAGAGACAAATTCGAAGTGGAGCGCTGCCATGGCAGTTACGCCGCCTCGGCCGCGAGTTTTTTGCCTTTTTCCACGGCCTGCTCGATCGTGCCCACCATGTAGAAGGCGGCCTCGGGCAGATGATCGTACTTGCCCTCGCACAAGTCCTTGAAGCCGCGGATCGTGTCTTCGAGCTGGACGAAAACACCGGGCGAGCCGGTGAACACTTCGGCGACGTGGAACGGCTGCGACAGAAAACGTTCGATCTTGCGCGCGCGCGCCACAGTCAGCTTGTCCTCTTCGGACAGCTCATCCATGCCGAGAATGGCGATGATGTCCTGGAGCGATTTGTAGCGCTGCAGGATCTGCTGCACCCGACGCGCCACGGCGTAGTGCTCATCGCCAACAACCATCGGGGAAAGCATGCGCGAGGTGGAGTCGAGCGGGTCCACCGCCGGGTAAATTCCTTTTTCGGCGATCGATCGCGACAGCACGGTGGTGGCATCAAGGTGCGCGAACGATGTCGCCGGCGCCGGGTCCGTGAGATCGTCGGCTGGCACGTAGATCGCCTGAACCGACGTCACCGAGCCTTTCGTGGTCGTGGTAATGCGCTCCTGCAGGGCGCCCATATCGGTTGCGAGCGTCGGCTGATAGCCGACGGCGGAGGGGATGCGGCCGAGCAGCGCCGAGACTTCCGATCCGGCCTGGGTGAATCGGAAAATGTTGTCGACGAAGAACAACACGTCCTGACCCTGGTCGCGGAAATATTCGGCGACGGTCAACCCGGTCAGCCCGACGCGGGCGCGCGCGCCGGGCGGCTCATTCATCTGACCGTAGACCAGGGCGCATTTTGACCCGTCGACCGAGCCTTCCTTCGGGTCCTTATTGACGCCGGATTCGATCATCTCGTGATAGAGGTCGTTACCCTCGCGCGTGCGCTCGCCGACGCCGGCAAATACCGAGTAACCGCCATGCGCCTTGGCGATGTTGTTGATCAGCTCCATGATGATGACGGTCTTGCCGACACCGGCACCGCCGAACAGTCCGACCTTGCCGCCTTTGGAGTAGGGCGCGAGCAAGTCCACGACCTTGATACCGGTGACCAGAATGGCGGCCTCGGTCGACTGCTCGGTATAGGCCGGCGCCTCCTGATGGATCGCGCGCGTCTGCTGGTGCGGAATCTGCCCGGCCTCATCGACCGGCTCGCCGACCACGTTCATAATGCGCCCGAGCGTGCCGTCGCCGACCGGAATTGAAATCGGCGAGCCGGTGTCGGTCACTTTCTGCCCGCGGACCAGTCCTTCGCTCGTATCCATGGCCACGGTGCGCACCGTGTTTTCGCCAAGCTGCTGTGCAACCTCAAGCACCAGACGGCGGCCCTGATTCTGAGTTTCCAGCGCATTGAGAATCGGCGGCAGGTTTTCCTCGAAATGCACGTCGACCACGGGGCCGATGACCTGGGTGATATGTCCAACTGCGCCAGCCATACAAATCTCCTGCAAACGGCTCAGACGACCGTCAACGTGACCGGCACGTTGCCGCGGGTCGCCCGTGAATAGGGGCAGATTTTATGCGCGTCCTCGACCAAGGCCTGTACCTTGGCTCTGTCGGCGCCGGGAATGGAAATCTTCAGTTCGGCCTTGAAACCGAAGCTGATGTCGTCCTTGTCCATCTGGACGGTACAGGTCACGCGCGCGTCCTGACCGTCGAGACCGTGCTTTCTGGCGAGCGCCAAGATCGCCTGACCGAAGCAAGCCGACCAGCCGAGCGCGAACAGCTGCTCGGGATTATGTCCGTCGCCGGCTCCGCCGAACTCCTTTTGCAGGCCCATGGCCAGCGCAAGCCCGTTGTTTTCAAGTACGGCACGGCCATTTCTTCCGCCTTTGGTCGTCGCTGCTATGGTGTAAGCCATGTCTGCCTCCGCGACCTGTTATAGCGCCTCGGCGCCGGAGATGATCTCGATCAATTCCTTGGTGATCATCGCTTGCCGGGTGCGGTTATAGGTGAGCGTCTGGCGGCGAATCATGTCGCCGGCATTGCGCGTCGCGTTGTCCATCGCCGACATCTGCGCGCCATAGAACGACGCGGAGTTTTCCAGAAGCGCGCGGAAAACCTGCACCGCGACGTTGCGCGGCAAAAGCTCGTGCAGAATGTCCTCGGGTTCTGGCTCGAACTCGTAGGCCGCGCCGCCGGACGTATCCGCCGCCTTGGCGTCGAACACCGGCGGGATGATCTGCTGCGCCGTCGGAATTTGCGCAATCACCGAGCGGAAGCGGGAGAAGAACAGCGTGCAGATGTCGAATTCGAAATTGTTGAAATGGGTGATGACCTTTTCGGCGATCATCTCGGCATGGGAGAATTGCAGGGTGCGCGCCGCGCGCAGATCAACCATTTCGATGATCTGTCGTGAAAAAAGCCGCCGCAATTGTTCATAACCCTTGCGGCCAACACAGAAAAATTTGACGTCCTTGCCCTCGGCCGCGAGGGCGACAGCGCGCTCGCGCGCGAGCCGCACGATCGCGGTGTTGAACGGGCCGCACAGGCCACGTTCCGCCGTGCAGACGAGAAGCAGATGTACATTGTCGCTGCCGCTGCCGCGGAGCAGGCGCGGCGCGGGATCGAGACTGCCGACGGAAGCGGCAATGTTACCGAGCACCTTGTCCATATGGGCCGCATAAGGCCGCGCAGCCTCGGCTGCCGCCTGGGCGCGGCGCAATTTCGACGCGGCCACCATCTGCATGGCCTTCGTGATCTTCTGCGTCGCCTTGGTCGCGGCGATGCGATTGCGCAGGTCTTTCAGGTTGGGCATCGACGCACCAATCCCCTGGGGGGAGGATTAGGGAAAATGGTCATAGGCTCGCGCGGAGACCGGGAAGCCTTCCCCTCCCGGCTCACTTGGCCCGCCGACCTGCCCCTCAAGGAGGGAGGTGAAAAGAAAATGAGAGCGCGCGTCTGCATCAAGCGAACGTCTTGGCGTAGTTGTCGACCGCGGATTTGAGTTTTGCCGCGGTTGCATCGTCGAGGTCGCGCGAGTCGCGAACGGCGCCGAGAATATCGGCGTGCTGGCCGCGCAGCATGCCAAGCAACCCATCCTCGAAGGCGCGAACGCGCTCAACCGGCAGAGGATCGAGATAACCGTTGACGCCCGCATAGATGACGCAGACCTGTTCTTCCATTTTCAATGGCGAGAACTGCGGCTGCTTGAGCAATTCCGTCAGGCGCGAACCGCGATTGAGCAGCCGCTGGGTGGTGGCGTCGAGGTCGGAGCCAAACTGCGCGAAGGCCGCCATTTCGCGGTACTGTGCGAGTTCGCCCTTGATGCGACCGGCAACCTTCTTCATCGCCTTGGTCTGAGCCGCCGAGCCGACCCGCGAGACTGACAGTCCGACGTTCACCGCCGGACGAATACCTTGATAGAACAGGTCGGTCTCCAGGAAGATTTGACCGTCGGTGATGGAAATCACGTTGGTCGGGATATAGGCCGACACGTCGTTGGCCTGCGTCTCGATCACGGGGAGCGCGGTCAGCGAGCCGGCCTTGTTGTCGTCGTTCATCTTGGCCGCTCGCTCAAGAAGCCGGGAATGCAGATAGAACACGTCGCCCGGATAGGCCTCGCGACCCGGCGGACGGCGCAGCAGCAGCGACATTTGCCGATAGGCGACCGCCTGTTTTGAAAGATCGTCGTAGATAATCACCGCGTGCATGCCGTTGTCGCGGAAATATTCGCCCATGGCGCAGCCGGCGAACGGCGCCAGAAACTGCATCGGCGCCGGGTCGGAGGCGGTCGCCGCCACCACGATCGAATAATCGAGGGCGCCGTTTTCTTCCAGGACCTTGACGAACTGCGCGACGGTCGAGCGCTTCTGCCCGACCGCGACATAAACGCAATAGAGCTTGATCTTCTCGTCGCCGGTCGCATTGAGCGGCTTCTGATTGAGGATCGTGTCAAGCGCAATGGCGGTCTTCCCGGTTTGCCGGTCGCCGATGATCAGCTCGCGCTGGCCACGGCCGATCGGAATGAGCGCGTCGATGGCCTTGAGCCCCGTTGCCATCGGCTCATGCACCGATTTGCGCGGAATGATGCCGGGCGCCTTCACGTCCACCCGCGCGCGCTTCTCGGCCTTGATGGGACCTTTGCCGTCGATCGGATCGCCGAGCGCGTCGACAACGCGGCCCAGCAAACCCTTGCCGACCGGGACCTCGACGATGGCACGCGTGCGCTTGACCGTCTGGCCTTCCTTGATTTCGCGATCGGAACCGAAGATCACGATGCCGACATTATCGTTCTCAAGGTTGAGCGCCATGCCGCGCCCGCCGCTCTCAAACTCGACCATCTCGCCCAACTGCACGTTGTCGAGGCCATAGACATGCGCGATGCCGTCGCCGACCGACAACACTTGGCCGACTTCCGAGACCTCCGCTTCCTGACCGAAATTCTTGATCTGCTCTTTGAGAATGGCGGAGATTTCCGCCGCGCGGATATCCATTACCGGGCCTCTTTCATCGCATGCCTGATGGCGTTGAGCTTGGTGCGCAAGGACGAATCGACCATGCGGCTGCCGAGCTTGACCACGAGCCCACCGATGATGGCGGGATCGATTTTGATGCTGAGATCGATATCCTTGCCACTGACGGCTTGAAGCGCTCTTTTCAGAGCCGCCACGTGATCATCCTTGAGCCGTTCGGCAACAGTAACCTCGGCGGTAGCCTCGCCCTTGTGGTCGGCGACCAGCTCGCGGAACGCCTTGACCATATCGCGCACCGCGAACAATCGGCGATTCGACGTCACGAGCTTCAAGAACTTCTCCGCCAGCCCGCCGATGCCGACGCGCTGCAGCACCGCCGAGATCGCCTGGAGCTGCTCATTGGCGGAAAAAACCGGGCTCCGCACCAATCGCATCAGATCTGGGCTTTCAACCAAGAGCGCGTCGAAGCGTTCAAGGTCCGCCTTCACGGCATCGATGGCGTTGGCCTCGCGCGCGAGATCGAACAGCGCGCTCGCATAGCGACCCGCCATGCCGGATACAATGGTCTCTCCGCCTGCCAATTGTGCTTCTCGCCGCCTGCCCGGAAGCTGTTCCGCAATGACGCACCGCGCGGGGAGCCGGCGCAGGCCATTGGGATCAAGCCCTTGAGATGATGCGGGATTGATTTTGGAGACAGCGAAATGTCCCGCAAACCCGCGAAATTCGGGGCGTTGCTAACATAGAGCGGAATGCGGCGCAACATTGTGGAAGCCGCGAAGTCCAACCTCCTTGGCGGCGAGACCGTGCGGACACAGGGCCCTATCGCCATGCATATAGGTTCTATCTATGTTCCGCGGCTCGATAAGATATATCGTCATGGCCGATCCGATCTTCCGTTTCTTGCGCTGCTCCGTCCGCTGATGCAGTTTGCCGATTCAACGGTTCGCCCTTCGTAATGCTCCTTGCCGGGAATCCCGCGGCCAGCCACTCACTCGGCCGCCAGATCAAGCTTCTGTTCCTGCTTTTCCTTGCAGGCGTCGCCATGCGCATGACGATTCTCGCCATGCCGCCGGTGATTCCGCTCGTGCACGATCAATTGCACATGTCGGAGACGCAGGTCGGCCTGCTCGTTGGCCTGCCGCTAGCGCTATTCGCCATTGCGGCGGTGCCAGGATCTCTGCTGATCGCGAGGATTGGGACCAAGCTGGCGGTGATCGCCGGCATGATCATCGCGGCGCTTGCCAGCGGCGCCCGTGGCGCAGCCACTGACGTATCGACGCTCTATGCGGCAGTGATCGGAACCGGCTTCGGCATCGCCATTATGCAGCCAGGAATGCCCACTCTGGTCCGCGAATGGCTACCCGGCAACATCGCGCTCGCTACCATCGCGTACTCGTCCGGCATGCTGATCGGCTCGACGCTTTCGTCGTCCCTCACCATCCCCTTCATCCTTCCCCTGATGGGCGGGTCCTGGCGGCACGACCTTATTTTCTGGGCAGTGCCGGCATTGCTGATTGCGCCGGTGTTCTATCTGCTGAGCCCGAAGCATCCGGAGGCCCACTCGGAGAACACCGCAATCGGCGGGCGATGGTGGCCTGACTGGAAGGACCCGCTGACCTGGCTTCTCGGTTTGGCGCTCGGTTGCAACAACAGCACGTTTTTCTCGACCAACGCCTTCCTCGGCGAATACCTCGCCAGCCTGGGAAAGCCCGCTTTGCTCGGCCAGGCATTGGCCTGGCTTAACGGATTGCAGCTGATGGCCCCATTGCTTCTGCTGCTCGTGGCGAAGCGGTTCGAGCGACGTGCCTGGCCCTTTCTGTTGTTTGGGCCAATCCTGCTCGCGGCATTCCTGACGCTGATATTTTGCACCACCGAAGTCAGCATCGTCATATCGGCCGCACTGGTAGGCTTGACCACCGCTATGACGTTTACGCCGCTGCTCGCGCTGCCCCCACTCATCAGCGCGCCGGCGGACGTGCCGCGCACTTCGGCGGGAATGTTCACGATCAGCTACAGCTGCGGCGTCACGATCCCGGCGATCAGCGGCGCGTTATGGGATTTGACGGGCAGACCGTGGACGGTGTTCCTCCCGCTATGCCTTTGCGCCGTGGGGCTTACTGTATTCGGCGTCATCGTGAGCCGGCATCGCACCCCAGCCGAGAGGAACGTCCAACCCGTGACGCGATAGGTTAGGTTTTATGAACTTATGTATCGCCGCCTTGCGCTCCCAATCCAACGCGGCGGCCCACTCGATATAGCTTTAAGCGGGGGAAAAGAGCGTCATGACCACACCACCAAAAAAGTCTCGACCGCACAAACGGCCATCGAAAGGGCCGATGCTGCCGCACGAACGCGTTGCCTATTCGCCCATTGTCGAACGGCCGCCGCTTAAGCTGCCGAATGGGGCCCGGATGGCGGTTTGGGTCATTGTCAACGTTGAGGAATGGGATCCGACGCAGCCGATGCCGCGCACTGTTCTCACACCGCCGGCCGGCGGTTCGCCTATGCCCGACGTGCCGAACTGGGCTTGGCACGAATACGGCAATCGCGTTGGGTTCTGGCGCTTCATCAAAGTATTCGACGAATTCCACATCCCCGGCGTGATCGCGATCAATGGCTCGGCGCTCGCCGCCTATCCGGCGATCGTGCGCGCCGCGGTCGAGCGGAACTGGGAATTCATCGGACACGGCTTCACCCAGCGTAACATGCAGAAGGTGCCGAACGAGCGCACCGATATCCGCAAAGTCCGCGAGGCCATCCTCAAGGCGACCGGAAATCCGCCGCGCGGCTGGCTCGGTCCTGGCCTCACCGAAACTTGGGAGACACCCGAACTCTTGGTCGAGGAAGGCTATGATTACGTTGCCGACTGGGTGCTCGATGATCAGCCGGTCTGGCTGAAGACCCGCGGCAAGCCGATCCTCGGCGTGCCTTACACCCAGGAATGCAATGACGTCGCCATGATGCTGATCCAGCATCACAAGGCCTCCGAATATTGCGAACGCGCCCTCGACCAGTTCGAGCAGATCTATGCGGATGCCGCCGATTCGGCGCGGGTCATGGCGCTGGCGGTGCATCCCTACATCATGGGCGCACCGCACCGGGTGAAATACTTCCGCCGCATCTTCGAAGTCATTCGCAAGAAAGACGACGTTGTCTTCTGGACTGGTGGTCAGATCGCCGACTGGTATCTGCGCACCGGGCCTAAACCTTCGTGAAAATGCCGCCGGAACAATCCCACATTAACTCCGAAGCTGAGCGCGCCGATCCGGCGACCGCCGGCGCCCGGATCATGCTGGTCATTCTGTGCTGCGTGTGGGGCATAACCTGGCCCATTCTGCGGATCGCGCTTGAGGAAATTCCTCCCTTCACCATGCGCACGTTCAGCACTCTGGCTGGAGGACTCCTGCTTTTTGCGGTCTGCATCGCCTCACGCCGCAACTTGCGCCTTCCCGGCCTTAAAGGCTGGGCTCACGTCTCGGTCGCGGCGCTTCTGAATATTGCGGGCTTCGGCATCTTGTCGTCCTTTGCGCAGCTCGGCGCGGCAACGTCACGTGTGGCCATTCTTGCCTATACGATGCCGATCTGGGCGGTGGTGCTGAGCTGGCTATTCCTCGGCGAGCGGCCGACCGGCACGCAGCCGGTCGCCATCGGGCTCTGCATCGGCGGCCTGGCCATCTTGATCTATCCCTTGGCCGTCACTGGAATTCCGCTCGGCATCCTTTTGGCGCTCGCGACAGGAGTGAGCTGGGCGGCCGGCACCGTTTATCTGAAATGGGCGCGCATCGACGCCGACTCGATGGCGATCGCGGTTTGGCAGGTTGCGATTTCGTTTTTCGTTATCGGCGCCTGCATGCTGATTTTCGACGGTGGCCCGGATTTTCATGCCGCTCATGCCGAGGGGATCATTGCGATGGTGCTGTCGGGTCTGCTCGGCACCGGCATCGCCTACGGCCTGTGGTTTTCGATCATCCAGCGGCTGCCGGCCATGACCGCATCATTGGGTGTGCTCGGCAGTCCGGTTATCGGCGTCATTGCCTCCGTTCTGATCCTCGGCGAACGGCCCACCGTGGCCGATATCGTCGGGTTCGCCATGGTCCTTGCCGCCTCGGCCTGTGTGCTGTTTTCGCGGCCTGCACCGGCGGCTTCCAGTTCAGGAGTCCGGCGAGAAGAGCAAAACCGGGCTACGATCTGATCGCCTGCGCCAGTTCGGCAATCCGCGCAGTCATGGTGCTCTGCGCGTCCGCAAGCTGCCCGACGATGCTGAAATGGTTCATTCCGGCGATTTCCCGATAATCAGTTTGTGCACCGGCCTGCCGCCACGTTTTTGCGAGGTTTTCGCTTTGGCGCCTGAACTCGTTTAATTCCAGCGATCCGACCACTGCGTCGAAGGCGCGGCCGGGCGGAAGCGGCCAGAATAGCGGCGAGACTTGCCGCGCTCCGTCGGCATCGAGCCGCAAATCCTCGTTCACGCTCGTTTTGAGCAATGGCGCAAGATCGTAGAGGCCGGAAATCCCATAACCGGCTGGCACGAGATCCATCGGCGCTTTGGGATAAAGCGACGCCCAGTTGGTCGCGACCATGCAAGCGGCGAGATGGCCGCCGGCCGACCAGCCGCACACCAGCATCCGCCGGCCGAGACGCTGCCAAAGGAACGCGCAAGCACGGCGGGTCTGCTCGATGATGTCGGCGATCGTGGCGATCGGGCATAAATCGTAGCCGGCGATGGCGACACCGATGCCACGCGGATTTAAACCGCGCGCCACATGACTGAACAGCGAGGGATCAAGGGAGCGCCAATAGCCGCCATGGATGAACAAAACGAGCGGCGCTCCAGTCCCCGCCGAAGCCGGGAAAAGGTCGAGCGTTTGCCGTGGCGTGTCTCCATACGAGAGCCCAAGCTCGGCGCGGCCCTCCTTGAGGGCATCGTTACGATAATTCTCCGCCTCGCGGGCCCACCGCAGAAATAGCTCCGCATACTCGGGAACACGGGCTCGATTGTTGTACTCGGCATCGTAGTCTATATCGGCCATTTGCGGCTCCTGTGAAAGCAGAGCGGAGATTGCGGCCAGGTCGCCGAGCCGGCAAGGCGCCCAAAACAGTCCGGAACTGCCCAACCGGCGTCAATCCTACTAAATTAGTCTGGCGGCTCAGGAGTCCGCACCATTGCCGCTGCGGGGATCCTTTTGCCAGTATCTTTTCGATCCGAAGTCCGCAAACAAGCGCGGCGCATAATCGTGTGAACTTCGAATTGGGGGCATCAGGAATCGATCATGAAAATCAACGGCAAGGCGATGCGAACGATTTGGGTCGAGAACGACGGCTGGTCCGTCGGTATCATCGATCAAACCGCCTTGCCGCATCGGTTCGTCACCGCTCGCCTCACCACAGTCGACGACGTGGCCCACGCGATTCGCGCGATGCTGGTCCGTGGTGCACCCCTCATCGGCGCAGCGGCTGCCTACGGCATTTGTCTGGCGCTTCGCGCCGAGCCCTCCGACGAGGCCCTTGATGGCGCTTATGCACACCTTCTCGCGACGCGCCCGACAGCGATCAATCTCAAATGGGCGCTGGACGAAATGATGGCTTCGGTGCGTAATCGACCGCGCAAAGAGAGGAGCGCCGCGGCATATCGGCGCGCTGCCGAAATTTGCGACGAGGACGTCGCTATCAACACGGCGATTGGCCGCCACGGCCTTCCGCTGATCGACGCCTTTGCGGCCCGCAAGAAACCGGGTGAACGGGTGAACGTGCTCACCCATTGCAATGCCGGCTGGCTTGCAACGGTCGACATTGGCACCGCCACGGCGCCGATCTATCAGGCGCACGACCGGGGACTGCCCGTCCACGTCTTTGCGGATGAGACCCGCCCGCGCAATCAAGGTGCGTCGCTTACCGCCTGGGAGCTCGGCCGGCACGGCGTGCCGCATACGGTAATCGCCGATAATACCGGCGGACACCTGATGCAGCACGGACTCGTCGACCTCGTCATCGTGGGCACCGACCGCGTCACCCGAAACGGCGACGTCTGCAACAAGATCGGCACCTACCTCAAGGCGCTCGCCGCGCGCGATAACGGCGTGCCGTTCTACGTCGCGCTGCCGTCTCCGACAATCGATTTCACCGTCGCCGACGGTCTCGCCGAGATTCCGATCGAGCAACGCAGCGCGGACGAAGTCGCGATCATGACTGGGCGCACGGCCGACGGGCGGATCGAAAGGGTACGTATCCTTCCCGAAGGATCGGACGCAGCGAATTACGGGTTCGACGTGACGCCGGCACGACTCGTCACCGGTCTCATCACCGAGCGCGGCGTGATTGAGGCTTCGCGTGAGGCGCTCGCCGGGGCTTTTCCGGAGCGCGGCGCAGGGGCAGAATGACGATTCCGCAAGCTTCAGTTGTATCCACGGAGTCGTCGCCATGCGTAAGCTTTCCGGTCGTTCCCTGGCCGATCTTCCCCTTCCCGGTATTCTGGCCATGAGCCTCAATTCCCTGGCGTCGGCCGTGCCCGCCGATGGGCGGCAATCGCCCACTGCGCTGGCCATTGCACGCGGCACGGCTCGCTACTTGCATGCGCTTGGCTATTGCGTCGTCAGCGAGTTACCGCTGCCGTCGGGACGCCGCGCCGATCTCGTCGCGCTCGGCGGCGACGGAGAAATCATCATCGTGGAGATCAAATCGTCGGTAGCGGATTTTCGCGCCGACCAGAAATGGACCGACTATCGGCTGCACTGCGATCGACTCTTCTTCGCCACGATTGTCGATGTTCCGCGCGAGATTTTCCCGACCGATGCCGGCCTGATCGTTGCCGACGCCTTCGGCGCCTCGATCATCGGCGAAGCGCCCGAGCATCGCCTGGCGGCTGCGACGCGCAAGACCATCATGCTCCGCTTTGCGCACGCGGCGGCGCTGCGCTTGCAGGCGCTAACTGACCCCCAAGGACCTTATGCGGGAGCAATCTGAGGCGCTTGCAATGCGCTCTCCCGTGCGATTCTGAGCCGTTCGAGCGAATCCCGCAGCCCGGCCATGTTGACTGGCTTGGAGAGCGATTCCCGGATATTCAGCTTGAGCGCCTCGGCGACCTTCTCGCTCTCGCCGCAGATCACGTCATCGCAGCCGCTGATGATGATGATCGGCATCTTGCAGCCGATGACCCATAAGTGCCTCAGCATCTCGGCACCGGCGCGGTCGCCGAGCGAAAGATCGAGCGTGATGCAGTCGAACTCATCGTCCTGTACCAGCTTCACGGCCTCGTCATAGGTGGCCGCTCCGGCCGGCAGATAGCCCGCCTTCGCCGCGATCCGGCAGATAATCATACGGTGCAGATTGTCGTCGTCGATGACCAGAAGGCGAGGCATAGCCGGCTGTGCAACAGGCGAAGCTGTCGAAGCGTCCCTTCCTGCTTCGGACGATTCCCGCTGATCAAGCATTCGGTCCCCGCTGACACTCCATAGGATCCTCAGCGACACTACCCGCGCGTGGGAACGTTCGGCTTAATGGATATCCTAAAATTGTAACGACCGAACTGCGCGCGAACAAGGTTATGCGGCGCGGAGCGAAAAGCGCCCCTGTCAATTGACTGACCATAGGATCGCTGGAGATTACTTCGGCGCGCGTTTGGCGAGGATGCGCTGCAGCGTTCGACGATGCATGTTGAGGCGGCGCGCAGTTTCTGAAACGTTGCGGCCGCACAATTCGTAAATGCGCTGGATATGCTCCCAGCGAACGCGATCGGCCGACATCGGATTCTCCGGCGGCTCGATCTTCCTATTGTCGAGCGCAAGCAACGCGGCCGCCACGTCGTCGGCATCGACCGGTTTGGCCAGGTAATCGACGGCGCCGAGTTTGACTGCATTGACCGCGGTCGCGATGTTGCCGTAGCCCGTAAGGATAATGGCGCGCGCTTCGGGGCGACGCTTCTTCATCGCCGAAATGACGTCGAGTCCGTTGCCGTCACCAAGGCGCATGTCGACGACGGCAAAAGCGGGCGCCGCTCTCTCCACCTGCAGCAGACCATCGGAAACGGACTCGGCGGTCGATACCACAAAGCCCCGTCCCTCCATGGCCCGCGCAAGCCGTTGCAAAAACGACTTGTCGTCTTCCACGATCAGCAGGGAACGTTCCATCGGAAGCGGGGCGGCCAATGCATTGGACATGGCGAATCTCCATCAATGCGAATACACGGCCCTTCGCGCGAGGCGCGGCGCCACCCAAGACCTCCATCATTATCGCCGTGATCGGGGCTGGCTGCAATTAGTACGCGCCGCACAAGCATCGTTTGACAAGCCAAAAATGAGTCAGATCGGACCAATCATCAAGCTTACAGTTAAGCCGCCGGCACCGAAGGCTCAAGAGGGGCCGACGGTGGCGATGCGAGCGAACGCTCAAAATCGGCGCGGTTCCAGGTCACCTTGATGGTCGCGCCGTGTAATGGCGGCGCCTGATTGATTAACGACAGCCTGGCTCCAGAACGTTCCAGCAACGTCTTGGCGATAAAAAACCCCAGGCCAAGCCCAAACACCGTGTCGCCGCCGCCGTCCGCGCCGCGCGGCTCCGGATGACGCCGAGTGACATAGGGTTCGCCCAAGCGGTCCAAAACCTCCGGGGCAAAGCCGGGGCCATCGTCGCTGATGGTAAGGCTGACCTCGTTGGCATCCCACTGCGCCAGGACCTCGACGCGCCCGCGAGCAAAATCGACTGCATTCTCGATCAGATTACCGAGCCCATATCGAATGCCTGGATTGCGCGCGCCAAACGGCTCGCCCGAACGGTCCGACGGGTACGTGATGCTGACCGCGATGCCAAAATTGCGATGGGGTGCAACGGCCTCCTCGAGCAAAGCAGATAACGGTAATCGGTCGAATGGTTCGCCGGTAGGCAGCTCAGTGATCTTCGCTAAGATTTCGCGACAGCGTTGGGTTGCTTCACGCAACAGGCTGATGTCGGCGGCATACGGCGAGTCCGGGTCCAGCGCGTGTTGGATCTCGCGTACAACCAGGGTGATCGTCGCCAGGGGTGTGCCCAGTTCGTGGGCGGCGGCGGCAGCCAAGCCGTCGAGCTGCGAGAGGTGTTGCTCGCGGGCCAGAACCAACTCGGTCGCTGCCAGCGCGTCAGAGAGTTGCCGCGCCTCTTCGGCGACCTGCCACGTATAGACGCCGATGTAGCCGATGGCGAGCAGGATCGAGAGCCAGACACCCACCATATAGATTTCAGGCAATTCCAGCCCGTGCGGGGTCTCCCACGGCAGGTCGTAATGAAAGAAGACCAGCACGGTCGCGCAAAGCATCGCGAAGGTGCCTATGAGCAACGTCATCCGCGGCGGCAGCGCCGTGGCTGAGATCAGCACCGGGCCCAGCAGCAAGAATGAAAACGGATTCTCCAATCCGCCGGTCAGATAGAGCAGCGCCGCGAGTTCTGCGATATCGAACCCGAGGAGCCAGGCAGCACGGTCGGGCTCCAACCATTGCGTTTTAGGGAAGGCAAGCCGCAGCGCTATGTTAAGGAGTGCCGCAACGGCGATGACCGCCAAGCAGGACCAGATCGGCACCACAACGTAGTCGAGGCCGAAATGCACGACCAACAGCGCGGCCAGTTGGCCCAAAACCGCGAGCCATCGCAACCGGACAAGCGTATCCAATCGCACGTTGCGCGTTCGATTATAACTTCGCGGTAGCCCGAACATGGGTCCAATGTAGCTTCTGGCGGCCCTTGCCCAAAGGGGCAAGGTGCCGCTGGCACTGTTGCCACCGATGCGGCAAGATCGAGTAAAATCGGTGCTATGCTCTCCCGACGGAATGAGGCGGGCGTGAACCGTCCGAAATGGAGGACCGCAATGACCTATGACCTCAACCAATTCATCGGCGATTGTCGTTCAATCCTCAAACGCGATCCCGGGCCAAACGGCCGCGAACAGGTGCGCAGCAAGCTCGAGACTCTGCTCGACAATGCCGACTTCGTCCGCGAGCATTGCAGCGAGGACACGCCGCGAGGCCTGCACGTACTCTACGAGGATCCCGAACTCGGTTTCCAAATTCTCGCCCACATCAACGACAAGGCGCGAGTCTCTCCCCCGCACGACCACGGCGCCTCTTGGGCGATTTACGGCCAGGCGACGCATTATACCGACATGACGGAATGGGAGCGCGAGGACAATGGCGCCGATCACAAGCATGCCAAGCTTAAAGCGGTGAAGAAATATCGGCTCACACCCGGTCATGCCGGCATCTATCAGGACGGCAAGATCCATTCGATCGATTATCCCGATCATGCCCGCTTCATCCGCGTAACCGGCACCAACCTCGACCAGATCAACCGCATGCGCTTCGACCAGAAAACCGGCGAAGTGCATCAGATGACTCCGCAGCAGGCAACGTGACGGCGGCGATAAGCCCCGCCGAACTGCGGGGCGCACTCGCGGCGGGCAGTGAACTTGCGCTGATCGATGTCCGAGAGGAGCTGATCTTTTCCCGTCACCATCTGTTGCTGGCACGTTCGGTACCATTGAGCCGGTTTGAGCTGAAGGTCGCGCAACTGGTGCCGCGGCGGACGACGCCGATCGTGCTTTGCGACGACAACGACGGCCTTGCCGCGCGCGCAGCCGCGATCCTCAATCGCAACGGCTATGTGGATGCTTCCATTCTCGCCGGCGGCGTCGACGCCTGGTCCGAGGCTGGGTACGAGCTGTTCACCGGCGTCAACGTGCCGAGCAAAGCCTTCGGCGAATTCGTCGAGCACGCCGCGGGAACGCCGAGCATCGCCGCCGAGGAGCTCGAACGTCTGTTACGTGACCGTGCTGATCTGGTCGTGCTCGATAGCCGCCCCTTCGATGAATATTCGCGGGTCTCGATCCCGACCGCAATGAATGTACCTGGTGCCGAACTGGTGTTGCGGGCGCGAGAGATCGCGCCGTCGCCGGACACGACTATCGTGGTGAATTGCGCCGGCCGTACGCGCAGCATCATCGGCGCGCAGTCGCTGATCAACGCCGGCCTGCCGAACAAGGTCATGGCTCTGCGCAACGGCACGATGGGCTGGAGTCTCGCAGGCTTTACTTGCGAGAGCGACAAAAACCAGCGCGCGCCAAAGGTTTCAAGCGAAACTCTCCGATGGGCCCGGCCGGCTGCGCAGGGCGTGGCGCAACGCTGCGGCGTCGAACTCATCGACCGCCCGACATTCGAACATTTGCGCGCCGATCTTGAGCGCACGCTGTATCTGTTCGACGTGCGCGATCCCGCCGAATACGAAGCGGGCCACGTCTCTGGCGCGATTTCGGCACCCGGCGGCCAGCTGGTGCAGGCGACGGATCAATATATCGGCACGCTCGGCGCGCGCATCGTGCTCGTCGACGATGCCGAAGTGAGGGCGATGATGACGGCGTCCTGGCTGCGGCAGATGGGCTGGCGGGATGTGTTTGTGCTCGTCGGGTCAGGAACTGAAGCCGGCTACCCCGCCGCGCCGGAGCTCGTCGCCGATACCCAACCCGATGCGGCTATTGATTGCTCCGAGGTACTTAGGATCTTGAAGAGCAATGCCGCGACAGTCGTCGATCTGTCGCTGAGCTGCGACTACCTGAAGGCGCACATCCCCGGCGCGTGGTTTGCAATCCGATCGCGACTTGACCGCGCGTTGGCAAAAATTCCACTGCGCGAAATGTTGATCCTCACCTCTGAAGACGGCGCGCTCGCAGCTCTCGCCGTTGCCGAGGCCCAATCGCTGACCAGTATCCCCGTGCAGTATCTCGGCGGCGGCAATGCGGCCTGGAAGGCAGCGGGATACGCGCTGTCGGCCGAGCCGTTGATGGCCGACGAGGCCGTCGATCAATGGCGCAAGCCTTATGAACGTTCAGGAAATACCAAAGCGGCAATGAACGAATATCTGGCGTGGGAGATCGATCTTCTGCCGCGTATTGAACGCGATGGATCGCTGCATTTTTCTTGTACCGGCGTACCGGGGCGGTGACGCCGTACGATCAGGGATGCCAGGCGGGATTCACCGAACTTGGCTCCTCGGCGCCGGCGCTCGCCACCTTGATCTGCCGGAGCACGGCACGCAACGCCTCCTTCACGCCTTCGCCGCTGACGGCTGAAATCACCAGCGGCGTTGTTTTGGCCACGCGTTTGAGACGAGCGCTCTGCTGTTTGATTTCGGTCGGATTCAAGGCATCGGCTTTGCTGAGAACGACCACCTCCGGCTTGTCCGCCAAGCCGTGGCCGTAGGCCGATAGCTCGGCGCGGACGGTCTTGTAAGCTTCGCCGGCATTTCCGCCGGTGCCGTCGATAAGATGCAACAGCACGCGGCAACGCTCGACGTGACCGAGAAACCGGTCGCCCAGACCCACGCCCTCGTGCGCACCCTCGATCAGGCCTGGAATATCGGCGAGCACGAACTCGCGTCCGTCGATCCCGACCACGCCAAGCTGCGGATTAAGCGTGGTGAATGGATAGTCTGCGATCTTCGGTTTGGCGGCGCTGACCGCGGCGAGGAATGTCGACTTGCCGGCATTCGGAAGCCCAACGATTCCGGCATCGGCGATCAGTTTGAGCCGGAGCCGGATCGTTTGCTCTACGCCTGGCTGACCGGGATTGGCGTGGCGCGGCGCGCGATTGGTGGACGTCTTGAAATGCGCATTGCCGAAACCGCCATTGCCACCGCGAAGAAGCACGACCCGCTGGCCGGGCTGGGTGAGGTCGGCAACGAGCGTGGTGCCGTCCTCCTCATAAATCTGCGTACCGACGGGGACCTTAAGCACGGCATCGGCGCCATTCCGGCCGTGCCGGTCCTTGCCCATGCCTGCGCCGCCATTCTTGGCAAAGAAATGCTGCTGGTAGCGGTAGTCGATCAACGTGTTGAGGCCTTCGACCGACTCGGCAACTACGTCGCCGCCTTTGCCGCCGTCTCCGCCGTTCGGGCCGCCAAATTCGATAAACTTCTCGCGCCGGAACGACACGCAGCCGTTCCCGCCGTCGCCCGAGCGGATATAGACCTTGGCTTCGTCGAGGAATTTCATCGGCGCTCCGCAGGGCTCGCCGCGCGGGCAGAGAGCATCGCAAACCCAGAGAAAAGCCCGATGCGTCGGCTTGATATAATACAAAAAGCGGGCGGCGCGACGCCGCCTCGCCCGTGTTGCAGATGAACGTTTGAGCGTGTGCGGCACATACTACGCGACTCGACTCACTCGCCCCCAGGACCGCAGCGATTCCCACAGGCGGCGATCAAGGCGGAAGCGATCGGTCGGCGCCGCTGAATTAATGGCGCGAATGCGCGTGAGCTGCACGCCGGTCCATTGGAAGCCGCACTTTTCCAGTACCCGCCGGGAAGCCGGATTGCTGACGCGAACGCCGGCCTGGAGGACCTCATGCTGCAGATCGCCGAACGCGTGCTCGATAAGCGCGCGGACTGCCTCGGTGGCATAGCCGACGCCCCAGTAGCGCACACCGAGCCAATAGCTGATTTCGGGGCCGTCATCGCGCGGATCAACGCCGCAGCCACCGATCAGCGCGCCTTCGAGGGTGATCACGAACGCTGCTCCGCCTTGCCGGCTTGGCATCGCAATGAACTGCTCCGCATCGCCGACACCATAGGGGTGCGGAATACGCGCCGTATTCACGGCGATGCGCTTGTCGTTGGCAAGGCGCGCTATAACCGTAACGTCGTCGCGTTGCGGTGCGCGCAACACGAGACGCTCGGTGGCCAGCGCGGAAGCCCCGAAATCCGGCTGGGTGGGTCTGAAAACTTGCTCAGAGAGAGTCATGGAATGGGTTCCTACCGAAAAGCCGAAAGGGGAGCCGGCATCCCGGTCTCCCCTCACTCGGAGCCCATTGGGGCCCGCCGGTTTGACTGGATGCCGGCGGACCTCATTTGATCCACCGTTTTACTGGGCCGCGGCCTCCGTCATCGGAAGTACCGATACGAACACGCGGCCCTTGGACTTGGTACGGAACTCAAGCTTGCCATCGGTCAGAGCGAACAACGTGTGGTCCCTGCCGACGCCGACGTTGCGGCCTGCGTGCCATTTCGTGCCGCGTTGACGCGCAATAATGTTGCCGGCGATCACATCCTCGCCGCCGAAAATCTTGATGCCCAAACGCTGGCCTGCCGAATCGCGGCCGTTGCGCGAGGATCCGCCTGCTTTCTTGTGAGCCATCGCTCCGCTCCGAAATCTTCTTCGCTGCTACTTATACCGGCTTCGTGACAAAAGCATCACCATACCGGAACTTTTCTGTGTCCCTTCGGATATGGCCTGTCGGCCTTCCGCGCGGCAACATTTACGTTTGGGCGGAGCTCTCGGCGGTCGTGGCGGGCGCTGATGGCGCCTCGGCGGCCGGCACCTGAGTCTCCGCCGACTTTGCC
The DNA here is from genome assembly GCA_050725855.1 of Xanthobacteraceae bacterium. Taxonomy (GTDB): domain Bacteria; phylum Pseudomonadota; class Alphaproteobacteria; order Rhizobiales; family Xanthobacteraceae; genus BOG-931. Next base: position 32,416 of record JBOHIU010000196.1, read on the forward strand.
GCCTTGCTCGGCCTCCTGCCGTCGGTCAGGATTTCGGTAATCCGCAGGAGGGTGAATTCCTGGCGATGCCCGCGCTTGCGCCGCGAATTCTTCCGCCGCCGTTTTTTGAAGGCGATGATTTTCGGCCCGCGTCCCTGGTCGACCACTTTGGCCGCCACCGTGGCGCCCGACACGCTCGGTGTACCCAGCATTACGCTGTCGCCGCCCACGATCAGAACTTCGCCAAATTCGATGATTTCGCCCGGCTCGCCCTTGATCTTGTCGACCTTGACGATGTCCTCGGCGGCGACGCGATATTGCTTGCCGCCCGTTTTGAAGACCGCGAACATCTTTTTCTCCGTGTTCGAACCCGGCGCGCGGATGATTGTCCGGACCGGCTTTTTCCAGTCGATGCTGCTGAGGCCGGAAGTACGCCAATGACGGCTTTCAAGGCCGCATCCAGGCGCTACCGGCTGGCGTTCTTATGACGATACCCTAAGTTATTGTCAAGAAAAGCAAAGCGTCCGAGTCCGCGAATTGACGAGCCTGAACCATAAGCCACTTTGGGCATAGCGTTAGAAACCCTTGTGAATTCGCAATCCTGCGCCGCAGGCACGGTTGCGTATCCCAGCCGGTGCGGGCGACAACTGGCGAGAGGAAAGAACGGTAATGACGATGCTCTCGCGCCGGACATTGCTTGCGGTCGTGTTGCCGACACTGGCGGCCGGGTTGGCGCGGGCGGAGGGGCCAAGCGATTATCCCACCCGACCGGTTACTTTCATCGTGCCATACGCGCCGGATGGTGGCACAGACACGCTTGGGCATTTACTGGGCGAAGAGCTTCAGGAAAGGCTCGGGCAGCCCTTCATGGTCCAGAACCGTCCCGGCGAGGGCACGATCATCGCCACCAACTTCGTGGCAAAATCGCCGCCCGATGGCTACACGATCATGATGGCGGTTTCGACGCTGGCGATCGACGTCACGCTGTACAAGACGCTGCCCTACAATCCGGTCAAGGACTTGGCGTTGCTGGCCGTCGTTGCATCGGTTCCGTTCATACTAGTCGTCAATCCGGCGCTTCCGGTCTACGGCGTGGACGATCTGATCAAACTCGCCAAACAAAAAGCATTGAGTTTTGGTTCTGGGGGAATCGGGGCTTTCCATCATCTCGCCGCCGAGCTTTTTGCCCACATGACGGGCATCAAGCTCAGGCATGTTCCCTATCGGGGCACGGCGCCGGCGCTCAAGGATTTGGTCGCTGGATACATCCAGCTCATGTTCACCGATTACGGCCCGGCGGCGTCCTTGATCAATTCCGGCAAGCTGCGCCCCCTCGCGGTGACGACAACGACCGCGCTGGCCGTTCTCCCCAATGTACCGCCGCTCGCGGAAGCGGGCGTTCCCGGCTTCGACTTAGCGGCGTGGCAAGGGGTCGTTGCGCCGGGAAAGACGCCGAGCGTAATCGTCGACAAACTCAATGCGCAGATCAACGCCATAGTCGGTGAGCCTGACGTGCGCGGCCGCCTCCATGATCTCGGCATGAAACCGCTCGGCAAAGGCGACCCCAACGAACTCGCCTCCTTCTTGAAGTCCGAGATCGTGCGGTGGGGCAAGATCGTCGAGATGGCCGGTATCGCCAAGTCCGAATAATCGTTCACGAGGCATCGGTGCCGTCATTCAGACCAATCGAGGCCGATCGCCAGCTTCCTACCGGCGATGAGATTTTTCTCGATCACGTCGCCCATTTCGTCCGCAGCCCCGAGGCGGCGCGAGACGCGCTGATCCGTTGCGGTTTTGCACCGACACCGGTTTCGATCCACGCCAATACTGATCCATCCGGCACCGCCCGCCCGAGCGGAACCGGAAATATCACAACGATGTTCGAGCGTGGCTATGCGGAAATGCTGTTCAAAACGTCCGACACGCTGCTCGCGCGCGAGTTCGATGCGGTGCTGGACGACCATCCGGGTCTGCATCTGGTAGCCTTTTCGGTCGCGGATGCGGCAGCGGCGCAGCGCCGGCTTGCGGTAAGCGGCTTTGCCGTCCGCGACCTGGTCCGCATGTCGCGACCCGTCGCTACTGAAATCGGCTTAGATACAGCGGCTTTTACCATAGCCCGCACCGCGCCGGGGGTCATGCCTGAGGGCCGAATTCAGATGCTCACCCATCATACCGAGCAAACGGTCTGGCAGAGGCGGTGGGTTGATCATCCGAACAGTGTAATCGGCTTGATCGACGTGGTGATCGCCGTGGCTGATGTCGACGAAGCCGCGCAGCGCTTCGCGCGCTTCACCGGCCGCACGGCGGCGCGGACGTCAGGCAGCGCCGTGCTGCATCTGGATCGCGGTGGCGTCTATCTGGTCAGTTACGACAGAATAACGGAGCGATTGCCGGAAGTGGCAATCACCAAGCTGCCCTTCATAGCCGGCTATGCGTTGCGCGTCCGCTCGCTCGCCGCCGCGGAAATGGCGATCGATCGCGCCGACCTCGAATGGCATGCCTTCGAGGACGGCATAGCCGCGGCTTTCCCGAGCGAACTCGGCCAGGGCGCGTGGTTCTTCGCCGAAGATGCCGCCGGATTGCCGTGGCGACGGTGACAAATCCGTTATTCGGCGGCAACCTTCTCAGCTTCTGCCGGCACCACTTCCTTCACCGCGCCGCGCCAGCCGTTGTGCGTGAGATCGAAGACGACGCCGTCGGGATTCTTGTACTTAACTTCGTAGAACGTGTTCGGATTATCGCTGACACGACCCTCAAAGTATGTGCCGCCGGCTTCGGTGACCTTTTTCGAGGTCTCCTCAAGGTCGTCGACCCACATGCCGAAATGGACGAGGCCATGATAGCCCTTGTGGAAGCCGGGCACCTCGCCGTCGTATTTGAGCAGCGCGACGTTGATGGTTCCATCTGACACATAGCAGCCGATGCCAGCCTTGCCGACGCGCTTCATGCCAAATGCCTCCTCGAAGAATTTGGCCGCTTTGTCGGGATCGGGAACCGAGAGTGCGATGTGACGAAGTCGTGCAGCCATCGAGGGCCTCCATGATAGCAGGCGGTCGCAGCGAGCGCCTATTTGCCTACAGCATCGGTCGCGCGTTCCGACGCGTCAAGCATCCATTCGCCGCTGCTACTGCACCTTGATGCCGGCGCTGACGATCACCTCATGCCACTTCTTGATGTCGGCGGTGATGCGGTAGAGCATATCTTGCGGCGTGCTGGGTTCGGCTTGGACACCGATTCTGGCCAACGCTTTCACGACGCCTGGCTCCCGCAATAGCGCGTTGGTCTCGACATTAAGCCGCGCCAGAATTGGCGCCGGTGTCCCGGCCGGCGCGTTAATCGCCTGCCAGAGGATAGCCTCGTAGCCGGGCAGGCCGGACTCTGCGATCGTAGGCACCTTTGGCAATGATGCACTGGGCTGCGCGCTGGTCACGCCAATGGCGCGAACCCGACCCTGATTGATCAGCGGCAACGTCGGCGGAATGGTCACGAAGGCCATGTCGACTCGCCCGGCAATCAGGTCCGGCACCTCTTGCTCGCTGCCGCGGTAAGCGACCGGCGTAATTTGGACGCCGGCCATTTTGGTGAACAGGACGCCGGCCAGGTTAGCGAGCGTGGCCGGGCCCGCCTCGGCAAAGGTATGTTTCCCCGGCGCGGATTTCGCCAGTGCGATCACATCCTGCACAGTGTGCACCGGCAGACCGGGATAGCTGGCGAGAACGAAGGGCGAGGCTCCGAGCATGGAAATCGGCGCGAAGCTTTTGATTGGATCGAACGTATGCGTGGCCATCAGACTCGGCAGCAGCGTGAAGCTCGTATTGATCAGGCCAATCGTGTAGCCGTCGGGAGCCGCGTGCGCGACATATTCGGCGGCAACCTCGCCGCTGGCGCCGGGCCGGTCTTCCACGACGAACGTCTGCCCCAGCCGTTTGCCCAATCCTTGCGCCACGATGCGCGCCACGATGTCCGAACTGCTGCCGGCCGGAAACGGCACGATGAAATGGATCGGCCTATCGGGCCAGGCCGCCGCACGCGCGGCGCCAAAGCTGCCGCCTGCTGCGACGGCGAGCGTGGCAATAAAAAACGCGATCGCTTTGTTGCTCATCCCGGTTCCCTCTTCTCAGGCGACGGCATCGGCTTCCCTTAGGCTTTCGAACAACGCCGTCCGTAACAAAAACTTGCGGGCCAGATTTGGATCTTCCGCTGTGCGCCGCAGCTCATCGTGATTGCGCTGGCGCACCGCCAGATCCTGTTCGGCGAGCAGCCGCTTGTTGCGTATCGTCTGGGCTTGCGTATGCGTGACGGCGACATGGCGTCGTTGCCGCTCATAACGGTCGAGCACGTCGTCGTCGGCTTCCCCGCGCGCGATGGCGATCAGCTTATCGGCTAGATTGATGGCGTCATGGACGCCCGAATTCATGCCCATAGCGCCGATCGGGCTGTTCACATGCGCCGAATCGCCAACCAGGATGGCTCGGCCGACCCGAAATTTGGCGGCCACGCGCTGATGCACCACGTAAAGATTGCTGCCTACGATATCGAACGCTTTGCCGGTAGGCAGGAATTTCTGCATCTGCGCTTGCAGCGCCTCGGGGCGCATAAGCGCATCCTCGTCCGCCTTTGGATCGGTCGGGAAATGCACGCGCCAGCGGTCGGGCGGTCCTCTCCAGTGGAACAGGTTCGACCATTGGTGAGGATCGGAAATGTAATTGCGATGAGCGTAGCCGTGCCGCCTGAAATCGTACGCCACCTCGATGTTGAGCGTGCGATCATCGTAGGTGAACCCTTCAAAGGCGATGCCGAGATCCTTACGCACGATGCTGCGCGCGCCCTCGCCGCTGACCAGGTAGCGGCCCGCCAGCGTCTCCTCTTCGCCACCGGGATTGACGACGTGCGCGACCACGCCATCGGCATTCTGCTCGAATGAGACCAACTCGGAATTGAGGCGCAGATCAATGTTGGGATGCGCCTTGGCCAGCTTCAGGGCTTCCTCGACGATTTTTATGCGCTCGCATTGCAGCACGTAGGGGAAGCGGGTGTCGTTTTTCAGATAGGCGTGATCGAAGGCGGCGATGAGCTCGCCTTCGTGCCGATCCCAGTAATGGAAGACCGGCGCGACGATACCGAGCGGCTCGAGCTTCTCGTACAGCCCGATGCGATCGTACATTTCCAGCGTCGCCGGATGGTTGGTGCCGGCCCGCGGCACTTGCTCGAGGAAATTATCGTCGCCTAAAGCCTCCACCAGGCAGACCTTCACATCCGCCTGCGCCAGGGCCAAAGACAAACAAAGACCGACCGGCCCGGCACCGACGACAACGATACGATCGTCCGTCATGTGCGGGCCTTTCCCGCGCCTTCATGCGGCCTCCCGGCGACGGAGAAGTGCAAGCGCCTCATCCTTTGGCCACGACTTCCTTGGTGGCGCCGGCCCAGCCATTGTGGGTGAGATCGAACACCACGCCGTTCGGATCCTTGTACTTCGCCTCGTAGAAGGAATTCGGCGATGTCGGCCGCCCCGCGAGATATTTGCCGCCGGCGTCCATGACTTTCTTTTCCGCCTCATCGAGATTGTCGACCCACATTCCGAAGTGATACAGGCCGGGTTTTTCCTCACCCTCGGTCTTGAGCAACGCCACGTTGACGGTGCCGTCGGACATGTAAATGCCGCGGCGCGCGGTGCCGGCGCGAGTCATACCGAAGGCGCTCTCAAAGAATTTCGCTGCCTGTTCGGGATCCGGCACGATGATGGCGATGTGGCGAAGTCTCGTGGCCATACTGCTTCTCCGTTTCTGCTTCTTGGTTTGAGATCGGCACAATAAGAGCGGGTCGGCTCTTTGCAAAGGCCCTGCTTTCGCCGATGATGGCGTCGGTCAAAGAATGCAGAGACTAACATATCTCATGCCGCGCACCGGCAACGCCCGTGAATACGATTACGTCATCGTCGGCGCCGGCTCCGCCGGATGCACGGTGGCGAACCGGCTATCCGAAGATGCGCGCGTGCTCGTGCTCGAGGCTGGCGGCTGGGATCGCGATCCGTGGATTCACATCCCGCTCGCCTGGGGCCGCATGATGGCGCGGCGTATGCACGACTGGAAGTACTCGACCGAGCCCGAGCCTGGAATGAACAGCCGGCAGATCGAAATCCCGCGCGGCAAAGTGATCGGCGGATCATCATCGATCAACGCCATGGCGTATGTGCGCGGTCATCGCGGCGATTATGATCGGTGGGCTGCCTCAGGGCTTACGCAATGGTCCTATGCAAATGTGCTGCCCTATTTTCGGCGGCAGGAATCGTGGGAAGGCGGCTCGGGCCAATATCGCGGCGGCGACGGCCCGCTGACGACGCGGCATACGCGCTTTGCCGATTCGATCGTCGAGGCCTTCGCAGCCGCTGGCGACGCGGCCGGTTACGCGTGGACCGACGACTTCAACGGTCGTCAGCAGGAAGGCTTCGCTCGGCGCCAGGTGACGATCCGCGACGGCCGCCGCTGCAGCGCAGCAGTCGCGTATCTAAGACCCGCGCTCGGACGCGCCAATCTGCGCGTCGAAATCGGCGCGCTGGTCAATCGCGTGCTGCTCGACGGCAATCGCGCCATTGGCGTCGAATATACGAGCGCGCATGGCGATACGTTACGTGCCTATGCGACGCGCGAGATCATTCTGGCAGGCGGCGCGATCAACTCGCCGCAGCTCCTGATGCTGTCCGGCATCGGCGACCCTGTGGAGCTACGAAGCCACGGCATTGAAACGAAGGTGCCGCTCGCCGGCGTCGGCAAGAACTTGCAGGACCACTTATCGGCCGACGTCGGCTACATCCGCAAATCGCCGGGAAAATTTCATCACCAGATGCGGCTCGACCGCATCGTGCGCGAACTTGCGAAGGCTTATTTGTTCGGCAGTGGCTTTGCGGGCGACGTGCCGGGCGGCATTACCGCGTTCCTCAAGACGGGCCTCGATTCCAAGCTGCCGGATGTCCAGTTTTTGTTCCGGGCGGGATCACTGGCCGCGCAGCCTTATCTGCCGCCGTTTCTGCCGAGCTTTGCCGACACGTTCGGCTGCCGGGTGGCGCTGTTGCGGCCGAGGAGTCGCGGCCGCTTGTCGTTGGCATCGGCCGACCCGCACGCGCCGTTGCGCATCGGGCTGAATTTCCTCAGCGAAACGGATGATCTGAAGGTGCTGCGCGGCGGCATCCGTATGGCGGTCGACGTCGGTCGGCAAACGCCGCTGGCGCCGTTCGTCGCCTCCGAGATCACTCCGCTCAACTCCGATGCAGAAATTGAAAGTCACATCCGCAGGACCGGCATCACCGTCTATCACCCGATCGGCACCTGCCGCATGGGCAGCGACGACGGCTCTGTGGTCGACCCGGAACTGCGGGTACGCGGCGTCGAGGCTTTGCGCGTCGTCGATGCGTCGGTCATGCCGGACCTCATCGGCGGCAATATCAACGCGGTGGTGATCATGATCGTCGAAAAAGCCGCCGATGCAATCCGCGGCCGTGCGGCGCTGCCGCCGAGCAATGCGTGATTGAGAGGGAAAAATTGCACACGACAGCGAACCTTGAACCATCCTGGCCAGATGCGATCCATGCGCATTTCCGACGCGTCGGGATTCGCCAGGTCGGCTACGTGCCGGATGCCGGTCATAGCCGGCTGATCAAGCTCTGTCAGACCGATCCGAACATCGCCGACGTGGTGCTGACCACCGAGGAAGAAGGCGTCGGGCTTGTCGCCGGCGCCGCACTCGGGGGCCAGCGGGCGGCTTTGCTGATGCAGTCGAGCGGCGTCGGCAATTGCATCAACATGTTTTCGCTGTTGCGCAATTGCGGCTTCGGCTGCCTGCTTCTGGTCACCATGCGCGGCGAGTTCGGTGAATTCAATCAATGGCAGGTGCCTATGGGCTCGATCACCTCGGACGTGCTACGGCTTGCCGGTTTCCTCACCTATCGCGTCGATAGCCCCGACGAAGTCGACGACATCGTCGGCGCCGGCTGTGACATGGCGTTCGACGGCGATCTGCAAATCGCCATTTTGCTCTCGCAACGCCTGATCGGCCGCAAGCGATGGGTGCGCTGATGCTGGACCGGCGCGAATTCGTACGGCAGCTTTTGATCGACCGCGGCGAGCTGCTGGTCGTCAGCGGTCTCGGGTCGGCGACTTATGATGTCGCCGCCGCCGGTGATCATCCGCTCAATTTCTACCTCTGGGGCGCGATGGGCGGCACCGCGATGGTGGGGCTTGGGCTCGCGCTGGCGCGAACTGACCGCCGCATTGCCGTGCTCACCGGCGACGGCGACATGCTGATGGGTATGGGCAGCCTCGCTACCATCGGCGTCAAGCAGCCCAGCAACCTGGCTATCGTGGTGCTCGACAACGCCCATTATGGCGAGACCGGCATGCAGGCGAGCCACACGCAATCCAACGTTGATCTCGTGGCCACGGCGCTTGCTTGCCGCTTCAAACAGGCGCGCCACGTTTTCGATCTTGCCCAGGCCAGCGAGGTCCGCGAATTGCTTCATGGCGGCGATGGCCCGACCCTCGTCGACGCCCGCATCAGTTCCGAGGACGTCCCGCGCGTCCTGCCGCTCCGCAATGGCCATGCGATCAAACAACGATTTGTCGCAGCGCTGAACACGATTTGACGATCTCAACTCGTGCTCAATCCGCCATCAAATTCTCTCAGCGCCCGACGCAATTCGATAACGTCAACCTCGCGACCGGTAAAAGCGCGGAAGCAATCGACGCCCTGATGCAGCAGAAGCTCATAGCCGCTCATGGTGGAAAAGCCGGCGGCTCGTGCGGCACGCAAGAACGGTGTATCGATGGGCGTGTAGACGGCGTCGAACGCCCAACTGCGGTTGCCGAGTGCCCTTTCGGGAAACGCACTGCCGTCATGACCGGTCATCCCGAACGGCGTGCAGTTGACGAGTCCATCGGCGCCTTCACATGTTTCTTCAACGCAGCCGGCGATTTGTACGGTAAGCGCCGGGTACGCGCTCGCGAGCGCATGCGCCAATCGGTCGGCCTTCGACCGGTCGGTGTCGAACACATGCAGCGCCCTGGCGTCAAGCTTCGCCAGCGCGAAGCCGATCGCCTTGCCGACACCGCCGCAGCCCGCCATCGCGACGCGGCCAGGCGCGGACGCTCCAAAATTACCGCGATATGCTGACAGAAATCCGGAATAATCGGTGTTGGTGCCGATCGCTTCCTCGCGCTGGAACACAACCGTGTTGCAGGCGGCGACCGACCGCACAATCGGCTCGTCGATTTTGAGCCGCGCCAGGACTCTTTCTTTGTAAGGATATGTGATGTTCAGTCCACGATAGCCGTCACGGTGGGCGCGATCGAATGTCGCATCGAAATCGAGATTCAACGCGCGCGGCACCAGAAGATCGTAGCTGACATCAAGTCCGCACAGAGTCCCGGCGGTACGATGCAGCGCGGGAGAGCGCGATGCCGCGATATTGTCGCCAATCAGGCCGAGGCGCACGGTCGGCAAGCAGACCTCCCAACGTCCCCGTTACGCGACAGACGATTACGTCTTCGCCGCCTGCTTCACTGCCTCGATGATTTCCGGATAGGCCCCGCAGCGGCAGAGATTGCCGGACAGATAATGGCGGATGTCCTCGCCGCTCGGGTTCGGATGGTCTTTCAACAATTGATGCGACATGAGAATGAAGCCCGGCGTGCAGAAGCCACACTGGAAGGCCCCGCAGTCGATGAAGGCCTGCTGGACCGGTGAGAGCTGACCGTCGGCATCGAGACTCTCGACGGTGGTCACGCTCTTGCCGTCAACCCAGACTGCAAAATAGAGACAGCCGGAAACCGCCTTGTCGTCGACCAGAGCGGTGCAGCAGCCGCACAACCCCTGACCGCAGCTTTCGCGCGCGCCGAACAAATCGAAGCGCTGCAACAGCTCCACCAGGTTGCGATGCGGCTCGATCGCGGTGGAAACCGGCTGACCGTTAAGCGTGAAGTTTATCAGGCGTGTGCTCATCATGCGTCCTCGAGTGGTCGGCCCTGTTGCTTGCACAGGGCTCGAAAAACGGCCTCGGCTGTGATTGGCAGTTCTGTCATGCGGATCCCGACGGCATCGTGGATGGCGTTGGCGATCGCGGGCGAGACGCCGAACGTGCCCGACTCACCGAGCCCCTTGGCGCCGAAGGGGCCGGAATGCTGCTCCGCGTCCACCAATATATTGTCCATCGGCGGGATGTCCCGGATGCCGGGTATCTTGTAGTCGGCAAGCGACGCATTGGTCACTTGACCGCCGTCGAGTTGCATGATCTCCGACAGGGTGAAGCCGAGCTGCATGATCGCGGCGCCAGAGAGCTGCGTCCGCGCCACCGCCGGATTGATCGCGTGGCCGCAATCGGCGGCATTGATCAGCTTTTCCACCCGCACATCTCCGGTTTCGGTATCGACCGCGACCTCGGCGCCAGCGCCTCCGATCATCCAGAAGGGCGTAACGTTGTCCGACAAGCCGGTCTGCGGGTCAGGCGATTTGTAGATGGGAATAAAGCTCGCCGATCCGATCGCGTTGCCGGCCTGCATGCCGTAGCGCTTCTTGAAAATCTCAGCCGGCGGATAATTGGTGCCTTCGGGCAGTCCCGCTTCGGCGGCAAGTGCGCGCAACTTCGCGCGCGCGTCCTCGGCAGCGAGCCGCACCGCGTTACCCATGTGAAACAGCGAGCGCGAACCGAGCGTTCCCATATCGTAGGGGGTCACGTCGGTGTCCGGATGCACGATACGCACGCTTTCCGCCTCGACATCCAAAACCTCGCCGACGATCTGCGCATAGGCGGTATCGGAGCCTTGGCCCATGTCGGACGTGCTGGTGCAGAGCGTAGTCGAGCCGTCCGCCGAGACATTGACGATCGCGACCGACGTGGTCGGTGAGATCGAAGCCTTGAAGCCGATGGCGATGCCGCGGCCGCGGCGGACGGTGCCAACGCCACGATCGAATTTTTGCTTGTCGTTCCAGGCCATGCGAGCGGCGATGGCATCGAGCACCGCGGCAATGGCGGCGTCCTTCATGATCGTGCCGCTTGCCTGCGGACGATCGTCGCGCAGGATGTTGTCGCGGCGAAATGCGACCGGATCGAGCTTCAGCTCACGCGCGAGAAGGTCGGTGTGGCTTTCATAGGCCCAGGCGAGCTGCGGGATGCCAAAGCCGCGTAGCGCGCCCGCCGGGGTCCGGTTGGTGTAAAGTTCGTATGAATCAATGCGGACGTTGTCGATGTCGTAGGGGCCGGGCGACGTGAAGCCGGATTTCTGCGTTACGCGCGGCCCGATATCGGCGTAGGCGCCACCGTTCCACAACACCTCGCAGGCGCGCGCCATAACGTGCCCATCCGTGCCGACGCCGCTCTTGATGCGAAACGTCGTCGGATGCTTGGTGATCATGTAAAACTGCTCTTCCATGGTCAGCGCGATCTTGACCGGCCGGCGCACCATGAGCGCGAGCGCTGCGACCAAGGCTTCGAGCTTGACGTAAACTTTGGCGCCGAAGCCGCCGCCGAGATACGCCACCTTCACCCGGACGCGGTTTTCCGGCCATCCCAACAGCCGCGCGATTTCGGTGCGTACGAACGAGGGTGTCTGGTTCGATGTGTAAATCGTGAGCGCGCTGTCGGCGGGCTCGGCGATGGCCACAAACGGCTCGAACGGCGCGTGCAAGCATTGCTGCGTCTTGAACGTATGCTCGAGCACATGCTCCGAGCACGCAAACGCAGCGTCCGTATCGCCGCGCCGCAAGTGATAATCGAGCGCCACATTGGTGCCGGTGCGGCCCTTGAGGTGTTTCAGATCCGCGAAAGTGCCAGCCGGCTTGAGCACATCGTGAACGACGATGTCCGGCTGCATGGCCGCGACCTCGTCATAGAGCGCCGGCAACTCGTCGTATTCGGCGGCGATCAGGTGCGCCGCGCGTTCCGCGACATGCGGATCGCCGGCCAGCGCCACCGCGACCGGTTCGCCGACATGGCGGACCTTGTCCAGCGCCAGGATCGGCTGGTCGTGAAAGGCCGGACCGTAATACGGCTCGGGAATAAGCTTGCGGATGTCGTCGCCGGTAACGACTCGATGGACACCCGGGACCGTACGCGCCGCTTGCGTGTCAATGGCGCGGATGCGCCCGTGCGGTACGGCAGAGCGATACACCTTGCCGTAGAGCATGCCGGGGAGGCGCAGGTTATGCGCATACTCGGCACGGCCAGTGACCTTGGCGCGCGCTTCGAGACGCGGGATTTCTCGCCCGACCTGCTTCATCGCGACACCTGCTACGGGCTTTCCCCAAGAGCCTGCCGCACGGCACGCCGCAGATAGACTCGCAGCAGTTCGCGCTTGTAAGGCGCGGAGCCGTGGGCATCCGAAAGCGCCTGCACCTCATCGGCCGCCGCATCGCCGGCCCGCCGCAACGTTGCATCCTCAGGCGCCGCGCCCTGGAGCGCGTTTTCCGCCGCGTCCATGCGCGTGACCTTCTCGGTGGCGGCGCTGACAATAACGATCGGATCGCGAATCCTGCCGTTTGTAAGAGAAAACGAAACCGCAACACCAAGCGAAGGCCAATCATCCGCCGTGCGAGAGGTGACCTTCATGTACGCGGTCTTGCGACCGTTGAGCGCCGGCACCATTGCGGCGGTGATCAGTTCGTTTTTTTCAAGAACGGTCTCGTAATAGCCGGCATAGAGTTTCTCGAGCGGCAGCTCACGAGTTCCATTCGGCCCGGCAATCGCAATGCGGGCGCCAAGCGCGCTCAAAACCGGCGGCAAATCCATGTGCGGGTCGCCGTGGGCAAGCGCACCGCCGACCCGCGCCACATTGCGCACACGAACGCTCGACAGCGTACGCATCGCGCGCTTGAGGACAGGCAGGTGCTTGGCAACGTTCGCGTCCTTTTCCACTTCGCGTAGCGTCGCCATGGCACCGATGCGTAACTCGCCGTTGCTGCCGACGGTAATACGCCCGTGCTCCGGCTCGATGCGATGCAGACAGACGAGGCGGGTCGGCGTGAAGACGCCGGCCTTCATCATCAGCATCAAGGCCGTGCCGCCCGCGACCGGACGGATTGTCGGCTTCTGCGGATCGAGCATCGATAACGCTTCTTTGAGCGAACTCGGCTCCACCATCTCGAACGGAATCACTTACGTTCTCCCTATTCTCGTCATGCCCGGTCTCGCGCCGGTCATGGCGGCTCAATTGCTTGCCATGTTCAGCACGTGATCAGCGATTTCCGCGCGGGTGCCGACCCAAACATCCGGCGCCGCCACCGCCTGTTCGATGATCTTCTCGTAAAAATACGCACCGCGATGGTGGCCAAAGATGTGTGCATGACTGGTCACATCGATGATTCGCAACTCGGCGTCGCGCTGGCGTGCGATGTCCATGACCTCCTGAAACGATTCCAGCATCATGCGTGGCGGATGGCCATATTTCATCGAGGGCATGTCGTTGACGTCGTAGGACAGCGGAATTGCAACAATCCGCTTGTTGCCATGGCTGGCGATGTAAGGCAGGTCGGCATCAAACACGTCGCCGTACCAGCGGTAGCCCGCGTCGGCAAGCAGTTGCGGCGTTGCCGGCTTCGAAGTCCCGCGCGGCGACAACCACCCGACAATCCTCCGACCCGATGTCTTTTCCAGGAGCGCGGTGCACCGCTCGATGTTCTTACGCTCGTCTTCCTCGGAAAGCAGCGCCGGGATGACGTCCATAGCGTAGGAATGCGACAGCACCTCGTGACCGTTTTCGGCGATCGCTCTGACCGTCGTCGGCGAGCGCTCAGCAATCACGGCGTTGGTCATCACGCTGGCTTTGGCACCGTGACGCGCGAATGCGTCCATCAGCCGGTGAATACCGACTTCGATCCCATAGGCAGCCCAGGATATTGCCATGGTGTCGAGCACGCCAGCAGGCAGCGGATTGCCCATCGGGCTGATGCCTGGCGCCTTGCCGTCGGACCAAGCCTCGAGACAGACGTTAAATACGACAGCGATGCGCTTGCCGCCCGGCCACATCCAGTCTGGCTGTTTCTTCACTCGCGGCTCCGACCGTCTTTTGGAGCCAACGTTTAATCACCTCGCGACGGTCGCGTCGAGACGGTCTCGCGTCGCTACGCGGCGGTCCGAGGCGGGCTCAGCATATAGGCGCCACCGAGCACGAGCAGCGAGAGCACGGCAGGAGCGATGGCGAGCCACAGGCTGGCGGCGGCAATGGCCGCCGTTGCCGCCCAGCCGATCGAGGAAAACGCCTCCGCGAAGGTGGCAAGCCGCGAGGACACCTGGCGGCGGCGAAACTGGCTCCGTTTTGCCTGGCTGCGGAACCAGAACTGCACCGACGCGGCCGCGATGGCGGCAATTGCTACTCCGCCGGCGGCGACCAGCGCGTGCCACGGCGAGACAATGGCAAGCGCCACAATCAGCGGTGCGAAGACGGCTGCCACAACGCCGAGTACCGCCTCGATTTTTGCGCCGATGATAAATCGCGCCGGCACCGGCGCAGTGGCGACGAGGTCGGGAGCATCCTCGCCCGAAATGGCGAGCCAAGCTAGTCCGCCGGCAAGCTGCCCCGCCGCCATGACCAAGACCGGCACCAAGAGCTGCAGCGCGCCGTTGCCGCGACCGAAGCTCCGCCAGAGCATCAACGCCGGCGGCAGCAGATAGAGCATTTGCATCAGCGTCTGCGACATCAGCCACGGATCGCGGCGCAGCAGAATCCACTCCTTGCGCCGTAGCGCGGCGCGCGGCGAGCATTTGCCGCCGAACCCATCGCGCCGCGCCCGGGCTGAGCTTGAAGGATTCGCGCCGGCGGCTGCAATCGCGTATTTGCCAAATCGCGGCGCCATGAAAGCGATGGCGGTGGCAAGAAGCGCCAAGCTCGCGCTAAGCACGCCGAGAAGCGGAGCAGTCTCGCCGAGCGCGGCACGGGCCGGCCACCACAGCGCACTGGTCACGTCCGGCGCCAGCGCAAGCATCGCGTTCGAGTGCAACAGCGCGGTCCGCGAGATTGTCCCGTAGGACAAGATCGCGGTGATCTGCAGCCCGATGACAAAGGCCGCGCCGATGATGGCGGCGATCACCTGCGCCACGAAGCGCGTGCGTTTGGCGCCGCACAGTCGAAACAGCAACAACGTGAGAGCCCCCGCCAGCGCTGTCGCCGCGGCGCCCATGGCCAGAATCAAAGCATAGGCGCCAAGCCAGCGCCAGCCGCCGCGGGCGATCAGCACATCGATAAATGGCGCCGCCAGCGGCAGCGCCATCATCGTCGTTCCGAGCGCGATGGTCGCGATTCGGACGCCGAAAAGCTTCTCGCTGTTCGCCGGCGACGCGAGGATCAGATCGAGATCGGAGCGCGCATAAAATGCTCGCGTAAGCGACTCCATCGCCTGCGAAATCATCAGCATCCAGGAGAGCACTATGCTTGCGCTGATCGCGAGCAGGGTCTGTTTGTCGATCGCCGCGGCGGCATAGCGGCCGACCATCCAATAGGCAACGAAGTGCATTAAGACGACAAAGCCGACGACTCCGATCGCAACCAGCCGCAGGCGATCACGCCTGCCGGCGGTGATCATCGACTGCCAATCGCGCCAGACGAGCCGCGACTCATGCTGCGCAAACCAGGTGGCAGTGCCAGCAGCAACTCTCATGCAGCTTTAGCTTGCTCGGCGACGAGCGCAAGGAACGTATCCTCGAGGCTGCCGCCGTCACGGGCTTTGGGGTCTGCCTCGGTACCGGCCTGACGGCGCAGGTCTTCGAGGGTGCCCTCGGCAATGAGCCTGCCGTTGGCGATGATGCCGATGCGGTCCGCCATGCGTTCGGCGACTTCGAGGATGTGCGTGGTCATGACGATGGTGCCGCCCGAGCGCGTGCGCTCGCGCAGCACGGTCTTGACCTGGCGTGCGGAGCCGGCGTCGAGCCCGGTGAGCGGTTCGTCGAGAATGATCACTCGCGGCTCGTGGATGAGCGCGCCGGCCAGCGTCACTTTCTGCCGCATGCCTTTGGAAAAACCTTCACAGCGCTCATCGGCATGCGGAGCGAGATCCAGCCATCCCAATAGCGCTTCGGCTCGCGCGGCGGCGAGCCGGGGCTGAACCGCCCACAAGCCTGAAACAAATTCCAGATACTCGCGCGGTGTCAGTTTGTCGTAGATCATCGGCTCGTCTGACACCCAGGCGACGATCCGCTTCGCGGCCACCGGATCAGCGAGCGCATCGATGCCACCGAGGCGGATGGTGCCGGCGTCGGGACGAAGCAGTCCCGCGATCATCCGCAGCGTTGTGGTCTTGCCGGCACCGTTCGGACCGACCAGGGCGTAGAACTCGCCGGTGCGCACGGTCAGCTCCAAGCCATCGACCGCGGGGCGGTCGAAACGCTTGACGAGGCCGTGAATTTCCAAGCCGAACGGCGGAAGTGGCTCGCATTGCTGCATGAAACGCAGCCTAACGGCGGATGGTTTCATGCCGGTGAATCCAATGCCGCGAATCGGTAACGCGGTTAAAGCGTTATGCGGTCGAGCGCTGAAAGATCGTCCGCGGACAGCGCCCAGCCCGTCGCCGCGAAGACACGGCGCGACGCTTCGATCCGGCCGCCGAAATTGTTGGCGCCGAGCCCCACGGGCGAAACCTCAGGGCCCGAAGCTCCGAGCTTGCGTTTTTGCACAAGATTTCCAGCGACAGCTATCCGCTGACGTTATAGGCGGCGAGCGCAGCCATGTTGACGAGCTGGGCGTCGTTCGCCGACAGTGGCACGATCTGCACCGAGCGATCGAGGCCGACCAGCATGGGGCCGATCACGGTGGCGCCGCCAAGCTCCATCAGCACTTTGGTCGATATCGAAGCAGAGTGGAGCGCCGGCATGATCAGCACATTCGCGGGCCCGGACAGACGGCAGAACGGATAAGCTTCGCGCAAATCCATGTTCAGCGCCACGTCGGCGGCTATGTCGCCATCGTATTCGAAATCGGCGTGCTGCTGGTCCAGCAGCCGGACTGCCTCCTGGATGCGCTCCGAACGCTCGCCGGGCGGGTGGCCGAAAGTCGAGAAAGCGAGCAGCGCAAGGCGCGGCTCATAGCCGAGCGTGCGAGCGACGCGCGCTGCCTCGACCGCGATCTCGGCAAGATCCTGCGCGGTGGGCATCTCGGTCACCGCCGTGTCGGCGACCAGCACGGTGCGCCCTCGCGCAAGCACCAGCGATGCGCCCATGACCCGATGGCCGGGTTTGGCATCGATACACCGGCGCACGTCCTCGAGCGCGACCGAAAAGTTGCGGGTGACGCCGGCCACCATCGCGTCGGCGTCGCCGAGCGCGACCATGCAAGAGGCAAAATGATTGCGGTCCTGGTTGACTAAGCGCTGACAGTCGCGCTGCAAAAAGCCGCGCCGCTGCAGGCGCTCGTAGAGATACGCCGCATAGGCGGCGTTACGCTTGGACAAGGCGGCGTTGATGATCTCAATTCCGCTGCCGAGTTCGACGCCGAGCGCTTTCGCGGTCTCGCGAACGCGATTCTCGCGGCCGCAGAGGAATGCGGTGCCGAGGCCCTGGTGTACGAAGCTCGCCGCGGCGCGGATCACCTGTTCCTCTTCGCCCTCCGCGAAAACGACACGCCGTGGTCGCCGGCGCAGCCGCTCGTAGACGCTGGTCAAAACACCGGCGATCGGATCGCGCCGGCTACGCAATTGCTGCCGGTAGGTTTCCATATTCTCGATTGGCCGCCGCGCCACGCCCGATTCCATTGCCGCTTTGGCTATGGCAGGCGGAATATCTGAAATCAGCCGCGGATCGAACGGCACCGGGATGATGTAATCGGGTCCATATTTCGGCCGCCCACCGTAGGCCGCGGCGACCTCGTCGGGAACGTCTTCGCGCGCGAGTTCGGCGAGCGCATGAGCCGCGGCGATCTTCATCTCCATGTTGATGGCGCGCGCCCGCACGTCGAGCGCGCCGCGGAAGATGTAGGGAAAGCCGAGTACGTTGTTGATCTGGTTCGGATAGTCGGAGCGGCCGGTGGCCATGATGGCGTCCGTGCGCACCTCCGCTACGTCCTCCACGGTGATCTCGGGATCGGGATTGGCCATGGCGAAGATGATCGGCTTGTCGGCCATGGATTTCACCATCTCCTTGGTCACCGCGCCTTTCACCGAAAGTCCGAAGAACACGTCGGCGCCGGCCAATGCTTCGGCAAGCGTGCGCGCCTTGGTCTTGACTGCAAAGCCGGACTTCCATTGATTCATGCCGTCGGTGCGGCCTTCGTAGATCACGCCCTTGGTGTCGCAGAGGATGAGATTCTCAGGCCGAAAGCCGATGGCGCGCAGCAGTTCAAGGCAGGCGATGCCCGCGGCGCCGGCCCCGTTGCAGACGAGCTTGGTGCTTGCCGCCTCCCGGCCGGTTAATTCGAGCGCGTTGATCAAGCCCGCGGCGGCGATGATGGCCGTGCCGTGCTGGTCGTCATGAAAAACCGGAATATCGAGCATTTCGCGCAGCCGCTGCTCGATGATGAAGCATTCCGGCGCCTTGATGTCCTCGAGATTGATACCACCCCAGCTCTTGCCGAGCACTTTGACACAATTGATGAATTCATCCGGATCTTCGGTAGAGACTTCGAGATCGATGGAATCGACGTCGGCAAAGCGCTTGAACAGTACCGACTTGCCTTCCATCACCGGCTTCGCGGCTAGCGCGCCGCGATTGCCCAGACCGAGTATCGCGGTACCGTTGGTAATCACCGCGACGAAATTGCCCTTGGTCGTGTAGTCGTAGGCGCGCGCTTCATCCTCGGCGATCGCCAACACCGGCACCGCGACGCCCGGCGAATAGGCGAGCGATAAATCGCGCTGCGTCGCCATCGGTTTGGTGGCCACGACTTCGAGCTTTCCCGGCCTCCCCTGGCTGTGAAACAACAGGGCTTCCTGATCGGTGAATGTGGGCCGTGGCGCGTGGCTGCCGCTCTTGCCGCCATTTGTGGAAGCCATTGTACTGTTCCTTTACGTACCGACGGCCGAAGCCGGAGCCCGGAACTTAGCGAAAGCAGCCGACGACCGAAAGCGTCGCAGCGTAGATCAGTCATCGGGCCGAATCGGCCGCACTTGCAGCGGATTGAAGTCGCGGGCACAGAAGAGTAAGGCGTTCACTGATTGCGCCGTTCCGGAAGGTCGCCGGCATCCCGATGATTCGATTTCTTCTTCGTTTTCTTGGCCTGTGCCTGCTTGCCACGGCCTTTGTGTTCTTGGTCTATGACGGCACGAAGTCGATTGCCAACCAGCAGTTCGTTTACGTGCGCGTGAGCGAACTTTGGGCCGACATCGATCAGCACAGCCTGAATGCAGTACAGGACTGGTTCCGACAAAAAGCCCTTTGGGCTTGGGACCCTTATGTGCAGACCATTTTCGAGCTGCCGACTTGGGCGGTGCTTGCCATTCTATCGACGATCCTTGTTATGCTTGGCCGGAAGAAAAGGAAGCTTATCGGCTACGCACGGGATTGAACCCATCGCTCGCCGATAAGAGCGTAAGGGGAGCGAAATGGCAGCGACCGGATACGACTATGTCATCGTCGGCGCCGGCTCCGCCGGCTGCGTGCTGGCCAATAGGCTGACCGAGGACGGCGCCGCGAGCGTACTCCTGCTCGAAGCGGGCGGGCGCGACTGGCATCCCTATATCCATATTCCGCTCGGCATGGGCCGCATGCACGATTACGGCATGTTCGACTGGGGGTACGAGACCGATCCCGAACCGAACCTCAATGGGCGGCGAATCGAGGCGATGCGCGGCAAGGTTTTGGGCGGATCATCGTCGATCAACGTGATGGCCTACACGCGCGGAAATCCCGGCGACTACGATCGCTGGGCTCAAAAGGGCGCGCGTGGCTGGTCCTATACCGATGTGTTGCCGTATTTCCGTCGCTGCGAGACTTGGGAGAACGGTAATGATCCCTGGCGCGGCGGCAAAGGGCCGCTCGGCACCGAATTCGCCAGAACCAGAGACCCGCTATACGACGCCTGGCTCGCGGCTGCCGAAGCGTGCGGCTATCCGCTTACGCCCGATTACAACGGCAAGCAGCAGGAGGGCTTCGGCCGCGGCCAATACACCATTCGCAACGGCCGACGCTCGTCATCGGCCAACGCGTTTCTCAGACCGGCACGCCGGCGAAAAAACCTCAGCGTCGCCATCAACGTGCATACGACGCGCGTTGTGATCGAGGGCCCGCGCGCCAAAGGCGTCGAGTACCTCAAGAACGGCGAGACGGTGCGCGTGGAGGCAGCGCGTGAAGTCATTGTCGCGGCTGGCGCGTTCAATACCCCGCAAATTCTCATGCTCTCCGGCGTTGGACCCGCGGCACATTTGCGCGGCCTTGGTCTCGACGTCGTCGCCGACCTGCCGGTCGGGAAGAATCTGCAAGACCATCTCGGCGCCTACATGACCTATACGCGTCCGCAGCCGGGCACGTTTTACCGCGAGATGCGCTTCGACCGCATGGCCGTGAGCATGCTGCGCGCTTATTTGTTCGGAACCGGTCCGGGCACGGTGGTACCGGGCGGATTGCATGCGTTCGTCAAGACTCGGCCTGAACTCGCGGTCCCCGACATCGAATTCATGTTCCGGGGCACCTCACATAATCCTCATCTGTGGTTTCCGCTGGTTCGTCCCGCCTTCGTGGACGGTTTCGGCATCCGCCCGACGCTTCTTCACCCCGACAGCCGGGGCGAGATTCGCTTGCAAAGCACCGATCCCATGGCGCCACCGCGCATCTTCTATAGGTTCTTCACCGCGCCCAACGATTTGCCGACCTTGCGCGAAGGGTTCAAACGCGCGCGCGAGCTTGCCTTCAACAAGGCACTCGATCCGTTTCGCGGCGAAGAGATCGGACCCGGGGCCAGCGTAAAGACCGATGCCGAAATCGATGCATGGCTGAAGAAAGTCGTCATCACCGCACATCATCCGGCCGGCACCTGCGCCATGGGCCTGGACGGTGTGCTCGATTCGAACATGAAAGTGCGCGGCATCGAAGGCCTGCGCGTGTGCGATGCCTCGGCCATGCCAGACCTCGTCAGCGCCCACATCAACGCCTGCGTGATCATGATGGCCGACAAGGCCTCCGACATCATTCGCGGCAGGTCGCCGCTACCGACGGCGGAGGCGGCGTAACCGCAGGGTAAACGTAACATCATTCGCGCGGCGCATTCGTTCATATGCGCCCAGAGTTACGTCAGCTCATCGCAGTGCAGCAATGGATTGCTTATTCGGGCGAAAACCTTGCGAGCGACGCTTCGCTGTCACAGCCTGAGGTAGCGTGCCCTGCTCACCATTCAGCGCAGCCCTGCCACGCATCCGAGCACCGGTGCTGGCCAGCCAGGGGAATCGTAATAACGAGCGCAAGATATTTACGCGCGCCGTGACCAAGCACCAACAGCGACTTTTTATCGCACCAGAAGGTGTATTGTAAACGTCAAATCAAGCAGGTCGAATGACTCCAACTGCTGGGGCGCGTCGTGATCTGGACAAGCGCAAGCACACTTTCCAGTTCGCCAGAAATGTCTTGGATTTGAACGTTCTGGACTTTCGGCGTCAAAGCCAGCGTTGTTTGCCACCCGCTGGGGGCGCACCCAGCCAAAAATCGCGGGAGGAGTTCTGATGACACAACAAAGTTCGCGGGCAAGAGGAGGCATTCTTCCATCTTTTACGGCAACGCGCTGGACCCAATTGGTTCTCGGCATCATCTGCATGTCGGCGGTCGCGAACCTGCAATACGCCTGGACACTCTTCGTCCTTCCAATCCAGCACACATTCGGCTGGTCAAAAGCAGAAATCCAAGTCGCGTTTACTCTGTTCATCCTCTGCGAAACCTGGCTGGTACCTGTTGAAGGCTGGAT
>JBOHIU010000197.1:0-26792 GCA_050725855.1 Xanthobacteraceae bacterium
CCGGGCTCCGGCGCACCGGCTGGGGCGTGGTGGAGATTGCCGGCAATCGCCTCGGCTTCCTGGGCTGCGGCTCGGTGATGACCAACGACCGCGATTCGCTCGCGGCGCGGCTGCTTGCGATCCATGAGGGTCTGGCGCGGATCCTCGACGACTTCAGACCGGACGAGGCCGCCGTGGAGGCTACTTTCGTGAACAAAGATGCCAAGGCGACGCTCAAGCTCGGTCAGGCGCGCGGCGTCGCCATGGTGGTGCCGGCCAAGGCCGGCGTGCCGGTGGCGGAATACGCGCCGAACCTGGTCAAAAAGAGCATCGTCGGGGCCGGCCATGGCGACAAGGCGCAGGTGCGGATGATGATCGGCGTGTTGTTGCCCAAGGCCGATCCGCGCACCGACGACGCCGCCGACGCGCTCGCCATTGCGGTGACCCACGCGCATCATCGCCAGAGCGTCATTCTGAAGCTCAAGGCGGCGATGGGATGAGCGGCGTTCAGACGATCGGAAAGCACAAGCTGCTCCCTCCCCCCTTGAGGGGGAGGGTTGGGGAGGGGGGTGACTGGAGTCACCGCGCAAATAAATTACCCCCCTCCCACCCCGCTGCGCTCGGCGACATGCCCCTCAAGCTTGCAGCCGGGCGCGCGACGAGCGCGACCCGGTTGGGGGGAGGTGAAACAACGAGTTTGACCGTTGCGTTTGGAGTTTGCCCATGATCGGCAAGCTTCGCGGCGTGATCGACAGCTATAGCGAGGATAACGTCGTCCTCGACGTCAATGGCGTCGGCTATCTGGTGCATTGTTCGGCGCGCACCTTGCAGGAACTGCCGCGCGCCGGCGAGGCGGCCACGCTCTCGATCGAAACCCATGTGCGCGAGGATCAGATCAGGCTGTTCGGCTTTTCGACCGACATCGAGCGCGAATGGTTTCGGCTGTTGCAGACCGTGCAGGGCGTCGGCACGAAAGTGGCGCTTGCCGTGCTGGGCACGCTCAAACCCGCCGATCTCGCCACCGCGATCGCAATGCGCGACAAGGCGATGGTCGCGCGCACGCCAGGGGTCGGTCCGAAAGTCGCCGAGCGCATCGTCACCGAACTCAAAGACAAGGCGCCGGCCTATACCGACGTCGATCCGGCGCTGGTGCGGCTTTCAGGCGCGCTCGACGAAAAGCGTGCGCCGCAGCCGGTCAGCGACGCCGTATCGGCGCTGGTCAATCTCGGCTATGCGCTGCCGCAGGCCGCCGCCGCAGTCGCCGCCGCGGCGCGCAGCGCCGGCGAAGGCAGCGACGTGCGTCAGTTGATCCGCCTCGGTCTGAAGGAACTGGCAAAGTGAAACGGCCGGCCAAGCTGACAAAGCCGGACAAGGAGCTGATCGCCGCGGCGGTCGCGACCATCAAGCAACGCTATCGCTACGATTGGCAGGAGGTCGGTGCGGCGTTACGCACGCGCTCGGGAAAGATCTTCACCGGGGTCAATCTCGACGCCTATCTCGGCCGCATGGCGGTGTGCGCGGAAGCCGTGGCGCTCGGGCGCGTCCTGGTCGATCTCGGCGACGCCGGGATCGAGACGATCGTGGCGGTACGCCACCCCGATCCGGACGAGAAGGATCAAAATATCGCGGTCGTGTCGCCATGCGGCGCCTGCCGCGAACTGATTTTCGATTACGACCGCAACGCGCGCGTGATCGTGCCCAACGGCAAGATGGCGGCCGTCGTGCCGATCTCCGATCTGTTGCCGAACAAATACAGCCGAGGGCCGGAGCGATGAGCCCACCCCCCGGATCAAGTCCCGGACACAAGCTGGTTTCGGCCGAACGCCGCGACGAGGACGTGGCGGAGGCCAGCCTGCGCCCGCAGCGGCTGTCCGAGTTCGTCGGCCAGCGCCAGGCCCGCGCCAATCTCGACGTGTTCATTGCCGCCGCGCGCGGCCGGAAGGAGGCGCTCGACCACGTGCTGTTCGTGGGACCGCCCGGTCTCGGCAAGACCACCTTGGCGCAGATCGTGGCGCGCGAGCTTTCGGTCAACTTCCGCGCCACGTCGGGGCCGGTGATCGCCAAGGCCGGCGATCTGGCGGCGCTGCTCACCAATCTCGAAGAGCGCGACGTTCTGTTCATCGACGAGATTCATCGGCTCAATCCGGCGGTCGAGGAAATTCTCTATCCGGCGATGGAGGATTTTCAGCTCGACCTGATCATCGGCGAGGGACCGGCGGCGCGGTCGGTGAAAATCGATCTGGCAAAATTCACGCTGGTCGGCGCGACGACGCGGGCAGGGCTCCTGACCAATCCACTGCGCGACCGCTTCGGCATTCCGATCCGGCTCAACTTCTATTCGGAGAGCGAACTGGAGCAGATCGTCAATCGCGGCGCGCGCGTGCTCGGCATCGGACTGACCGCCGACGGCGCCAACGAGATCGCGCGGCGCGCGCGCGGCACCCCGCGCATCGCCGGCCGGCTGCTGCGCCGCGTGCGCGATTTCGCCACCGTGGCCGAAGCCGCCGCGATCGATCGGGCCGTCGCCGACAAGGCGCTTGCCGCGCTCGAGGTCGACGCCGCCGGCCTCGACGCCATGGACCGGCGCTATCTGTCGACGATTGCCGAGCATTACGGCGGCGGCCCGGTGGGCGTCGAGACGCTCGCCGCGGCGCTGTCGGAGCCGCGCGACGCCATCGAGGACATCATCGAGCCTTATCTGATCCAGTGCGGCTTTCTGCAGCGCACGCCGCGCGGCCGGCTCATCACCGCGCATGCCTTCCGCCATTTGGGACTAGCCGAGCCCACACGCGACCCGGCGCAGTTCGGGTTGTTTTCGGCCGACGATGAGTAACGCGATGCAGACCTACGAAGGCGGCTGTCATTGCGGACGCGTGGGTTTTCGCGTGACGGCCGAGTTGTCGCGCGTCACCTATTGCAACTGCTCGATCTGCCGCAAGAAAGGCTTTCTGCACCTGATTGTGCCGCCGGAGCATTTCGAACTGCTGAGCGGCAGGGATGCGCTGACCGCTTACCGCTTCAACACCGACGTCGCGCAGCACACTTTTTGCGCCATCTGCGGCATTCATTCATTCTATGTGCCGCGCTCCGATCCTGACAAGATCGATGTCAACGTGCGCTGTCTCGACGGCATCGATCTCGAATCGCTCAGCCTTGGATATTTCGACGGCCAACATTGGGAAGAGGCGATGTCCGGCCGGGTGCCGTGGCGATAGGTTGATGACCTCGATCCCGCTCGACGGCGAAATTCGCGATGGCCGGCACGTGCTGACGGTGCGCGTCTATTACGAGGACACCGATTTCACCGGCATCGTCTATCACGCCAATTATCTGCGCTACATGGAGCGCGGACGCACCAATTATCTGCGGCTCCTCGGCGCCGATCATCGCGCGCTGTTCGAGGCGACCGAGAAGGAGGCGCCGGGCTTTGCGTTCGTGGTGCGCTCGATGAATATCGAATTTCTGAAGCCCGCCCGGATGGACGACGTGCTCGAAATCCATACCGAACCGCGCGAGGTCCGGGGCGCTTCGATCACGCTTTATCAGCGCATCCTGCGCGGCGACGAGCTTTTGCTCGAATCCTCCGTGCGTGTCGCCTTCGTCAGCGGCGGGCGGGCGCGGCCGATTCCGAAGCCGCTGCGCGTCGCCATGAAAGCCGATCTCGATGGAGCGCAAATTTGACGGCGAGTCTCGTCTGGCGGAGCAGGGATCGGGTGGTGTTTCAGCCGCGGCCTCGCGATATAGTCCGGTCATGATATCGGACCTCGGTTTCGCGCTTTTCGAGACCACCATCGGCTGCTGCGGCATTGTTTGGAACGAGCGCGGCATCGCCGGCGTGCAGCTTGCGGAAAAGACCGCGCAGGCGACCCGCAGTCGCGTCTTGCGCCGTCATCCGGCAGCGCAGGAGACGGTGCCGCCCTCCAACGTGCAGGGCGTCATTGACGATATCGGCGCATTGCTGCGCGGTGCGCCGGTGGAATTGAGTGGCGTCGTGCTCGATGACAGCGGCGTTCCGCCTTTCAACCGGCGCGTTTATGAAATTGCGCGCCACATCCGTCCCGGCGCGACACTGTCCTATGGCGAGATCGCCGAGCGTTTGGGCGACCGCATGCTGGCGCGCGAGGTCGCGCAGGCGGTGTCGCAAAATCCGTTCCCGATCGTCGTGCCGTGCCACCGCGTGCTGGCCGCGGGCGGCAAAATGGGCGGATTTTCCGGACCTGGAGGCGTGCGCACCAAGCTGCGGCTGCTCTCGATCGAGGGGGCGCGTCACGGCGAGCCCTTGCTGTTCGATCATCTGCCATGGGCGACGGCCAGGCGGCGCGCATAGCCTCTGTTAAGGTCTGCGTCGACGGACGGACCGGCTTAATGTAAAAGCCTTTTACATGAGCTGGTCGAAAGACGATAGAGAGCCGCGCGGCTATCACCATGGCAATCTGAAAGAGGCGCTGATTCGCGCCGCGCTCGAGCTCATTGCGCAAAAGGGACCGGCGGGTTTCACTTTCGCCGAGGCGGCGCGATGGGCGGGTGTCAGCCCGGCGGCGCCGTATCGCCATTTCCGCGACCGCGACGAGTTGGTGGCGAGCGTTGCCCTGCGCGGCTTCGAACTGTTCGCGGCCGCGCTGGCGCAGGCCTGGGATAACGGACGCCCGGATACTTTCACCGCCTTCGACCGTCTTGGCAAAGCCTATCTGGCGTTTGCGCATTCCGAACCGGCCTACTATTCCGCCATGTTCGAAGCTGGCGTTTCGCCTGCGGAGAACCCGGAATTGCGTGAGACCGGCGAGCGTGCCTTCGCGGTTCTTCGCGCCGCGGCCGAAAAGCTCTGCGCCGCGATACCGGCGCAGCGCCGGCCTCCGACTCTGATGGTCGCGCTGCATGTCTGGGCCATGTCGCACGGCATTGCCTCGCTGTTTGGACGGGGCGACGCCGTGCGGCGGCCGCTACCGATGTCGGCCGAAGAACTGCTTGAGGCCGGCGTGCTGGTCTATCTTCGCGGCCTCGGCCTGCCCGACACGACGCCCGAACGCTAAAAGGCAGAGGTACAGCCTGGCGCGGCACGGCACTGCCCCTTGACAGCGGCTTTGGTGAATGTAAATGTTATTTACATTCACACGCGAGGTGTCCGATGCCAATCGCAGCAGGCGTGCTCATGCTCCTCGGTTTCTGGGCGTGGTGGCCCTTGGGGCTTCTCGTTCTGATGGTCCTTGGTTTCTGGGCATGGTGGCCGATCGGGCTTGCCGTCCTCGCTATCATCATCGGGAGCCGACGAATGGGATGCTGGAGTCATTGCGGCGACGGCCGCTATCACGGAGAGGGCGGCTGGGATCGGCACTGGAATCGTCATATCGGCCACTGGCAGTCGAAGATGGAGCGCATGCAGGACAGGATGGATCGCTTGCGAGACCGGATGGAGCGGAAGCGCGGCAGCGGCGGCGATTGGTGGGGGCGCCCGCGCACAAGCGGGAACCGCGCCTTCGACGATTATCGTTCCGAGACGCTGCGGCGGCTGGAAGAGGAGCAGCGCGAGTTCAAGGAGTTTCTCGAGCGGCTGCGCTTCGCCAAGGACCGGGCCGAGTTCGACGAGTTCATGTCCGAGCGACGCAACCGTCCGCATGACGACGGGCGACGTGACGAAGGGCCGCAACCGCAGGCGACCTGAGCGGCGAAATCGGATCGGTAAGGAAATGCAGGCCGCCGGCAGGACCGGCGGCCTGTCCGCTTTTGGGCGGCCCGTCGATAGGGCGCTGCTGCGTCGCAAAATGCCCTTAACGTCCCATTAACGACAGTCGGGCTTCGTTACAGGCTAGTGTCCCCGATTCCGAAGTTCGCATCATTGTGCGGCACGCTCGCTTGTGAACGTTGGATTTGAAAGGACACTGGCAAGTTATTGATAGTGTGGCTTTGGTTCAGAAATTCGCATGACGATGGCCGTTGCGGACTTTTGAACAGTCACACTAGGGACGGGTGAGACGCCCTAGTTTGGACAATTTTCGCGACTCATTCCAGCTTGCCGGTGACGGGGTCGGCTTGGGATTCCTCGCGAAATTTCGGGTCGGGGGCCGCGCATGACGCGATTGCCTGACCTGCCCATTGGTCCGCATAGCGCGCCGCACCGGGTAAGGCCCACTCACTGGTTCGGTTGCGACCGAACCGCTCGAAGGACGCGCGAAAGGGCGAGCGATGTCATCGTCAGGCCTTCAGCTATTCAGTCTATTCTGGAACTCGCTCTGGATCGTGAAGCTCGTGATGGGCGGCCTTTTGGTGTGCTCGGTCTGGGTATGGGCGATCGCCATCGACAAGACGCTTCTGTTGGCGCGGATCCGCAAGGCCGGCAATCGCTTCGAAGAGGCGTTCTGGTCCGGCCAATCGCTCGAGGACCTTTATAAGTCGCTGGCACCGGCGCCCGGACATTCGACCGGCGCGTTGTTCGTCGCCGCCATGAACGAATGGAAGCGCAGCTTCGAGGGCAATATCCGCTCCTTCACCGGGTTGCAGATGCGGATCGAGAAGGTGATGAACGTCACCATCTCCCGCGAAATCGAGCACATGGAGCGCAGATTGCTGGTGCTGGCGACGGTCGGTTCGGCCGGCCCGTTCATCGGGCTGTTCGGCACCGTGACCGGCATCATGACGAGCTTCCAATCGATCGCCGCGACGCAGAATACCTCGCTGGCCGTGGTGGCCCCCGGCATTGCCGAAGCGCTGCTGGCGACCGCACTCGGCCTCGTTGCCGCCATCCCCGCGACGATTTTCTACAATAAGTTCACGGTCGAGGTGAATCGTCAGGCGCAGCGGCTGGAAGGCTTTGCCGACGAATTTACCGCGATCCTGTCGCGGCAGATCGACGAGCGGGCGTGAGGGGACATGGCGGCTGGGCTCATGGATGCGCCATCGACCGGCCGGCGCGGCCGCCGTCGGCGTCCGGTCATGGCCGAGATCAACGTGACGCCTTTCGTCGACGTCATGCTGGTGTTGCTGATCGTGTTCATGGTGACCGCGCCGCTGATGACGCTGACGATCCGGGTCGATCTGCCGGACACCCGCGGTGGCACCGTGCTCGATTCGCAAAAGGCACCGCTCAGCTTGACTCTCAAGAAGAGCGGCGGCGGCTGCTCCAGTCAGGCGGACCTGTTTCTCGACAAGACGCCGATCACCATGGACGCCATCGAGGCCAAGTTTCAGGCCATCAAAAGCGCCAACACCGCACCAGGGGAGCACGCGCCCACGGTGTGGGTCAACGCCGACAAAGAGCTCTGCTATAATGATGTCGCGAAGGTGCTCGGCAGATTGCACGATGCCGGGTTCGGCACTGTCCTGAACATCACCAACGAGAAGAAGGCGGGAGACTAGGATTGCGATCCGATTGGGTCATATCCGGATCCGTCCACGCGGCGATCGTGCTGGTCGCCTTGGTGAGTCTTGCCCATTCGAAGCCGAGCGACGATCTGGCGAACTATGTCCCGGTCTCGGTCGTGACCGACGCCGACCTGTCGCGCGCGGCGCTGGGCCAGAAGAACGCGCCGCATTTGGACAAGCCCAAGCCGCTGGCGGACAAGATCGACCAACTCAAACAGATCAAGCAGCTCGCGCCCAAGGTTGCCGACAAGCCGGCGATTACCACGAACAGTGCGGCACCCCTGCCGCAGCCCAAACCGAAGCCGAAGCAAAAACTGCAACCGAAGCAGGATGCGAAAGCAGCGGACAAGCAGGAAAAGAAGAAGGACGACTTCAAGGCCGACAAGATTGCCGAGTTGTTGAAGAAAACCGACCCGCCGAAGACCGACGATAAGCCGAAGACACCCAAATACGACGCCAACCAGATCGCTCAGTTGCTCGATCATCGCGACCCGCAGCGCGAGGTCGCCTCGGCCGCAGAGCTGAACAACACCGCTGGCCTCGGCGCCCCGACGGCCCCGCAGGACGCGAAATTATCGCAGACCGAAATCGACGCGCTGCGCGAGCGCATCAGGGACTGCTGGAGCCCGCCACCGGGCATCGACAGCAACAGCAATATCTATGTGTCTTTGCGGGTTCTGTTCAAGCGCGACGGAACGTTGGCGCAAATGCCGGTCGTGGTCGCCGGGACCGCCTCTCCCTTGGGACCGGCGCTGGCCGAAAGCGGCATGCGCGCGCTCTTGATGTGCCAGCCTTTCACGATGCTCAAACCCGAGCATTACGCGCAGTGGAAAGATATTACGGTGGATTTCAATCCGCGCGACCTCTCCAACTAACGAGCGAAGTGAGACGATGACGCGTTCCCACAGTTCGAGATTTCAATTGACGCGCCGGCGCGCGCTTGTCCTGGGCGCGCTCGGCGCGGCGGCGTCCTTCCCGCCGCGTCATGCCGCCGCGCAAGTTCACATCGACATCAACCAGGGCAACTTCCAGCCGATGCCGATCGCCGTTCCGGAATTTCTGCCGGCGACGCCGAACGATGCCGACACCGCGCACGGTATCACGCAGATCATTACCTCCAATCTGCAGCGCAGTGGCCTGTTCGCGCCGATCGACCCCTCGGCTTACATCGAGAAGATAACGAACTTCGATGCCGTGCCGAACTTTCAGGATTGGCGCGCGATCAATGCCCAAGCCCTGATCACCGGCCGGTCGGGACAGCAGAGCGACGGACGCATCCGGGCGGAATTCCGCCTTTGGGACGTGCTCGCCGGGCAGCAGATCGGCTCCGGTCAGCAATATCTGACCACGCCGGACAACTGGCGACGCCTCGGTCACATCATTTCCGATGCCGTGTACGAGCGCATTACCGGAAACAAAGGCTATTTCGACACCCGCATCGTGTTCGTCGACGAGACCGGCACCAAGCTGCACCGCATCAAGCGGCTCGCGATGATGGATCAGGACGGCGCCAACGTGCGCTATCTGACGCGCGGCGACGAACTCGTGCTCACGCCGCGGTTTTCGCCGTCGAGCCAGGAAGTCACCTACATGGCTTACGGCCAGGGCGATCCGCGCGTCTATTTGCTCAATATCACCTCGGGCGAGCGCGAAGTCGTCGGCAACTTTCCGGGCATGAGTTTCTCGCCGCGGTTCTCTCCCGATGGACAGCGCGTCATCATGAGTTTGCAGGAGGGTTCAAACTCAAACATCTTCGTCATGGATCTGCGCTCCAAGGCGACGACGCGGCTGACCGACACGCAGGCGATCGACACCTCGCCCTGCTATTCGCCCGACTCGTCGCGGATTTGCTTCACCTCGGACCGCGGCGGGCAGCCGCAAATCTATGTCATGGCGGCCACCGGCGGCCCGGCCCAGCGCATCAGCTTCGGCGATGGCTTGTATTCGACGCCGGTTTGGTCGCCGACCGGCGAGTACATCGCTTTTACCAAGCAATCCGCCGACAAGTTTGCGATCGGGGTGATGAAGCCCGATGGCAGCGGCGAGCGCGTTCTCACGGAAGGGTTTGATGACGAGGGGCCGACCTTCGCGCCCAACGGCCAAGTGGTCATGTATTTCAGCGATCCGATGGGCGGTGCCGGGCCCTCGCTCTACACGATCAATATCTCCGGGCGAAACCAGTTGCGGGTTCCGACCCCCAGTTTTGCCTCCGACCCCGCCTGGTCGCCGCTTTTGTCATAGTGGAGCGGATTTGACATTCGCTCCCCGCCCAGCCGAGAGCTCCAGTCGCGAATGTCAAATCCAAAGTTTTTCTCGATCGAGCAGAACGTTTCATGCGCATGGCTCCCCAACGACGTTGCCGGGCGAGGGGGCTTTGACGCTCGCGCTGCGGGGCGCGCCCGGACCTGGCAACCCATGTCGGGGCGAAGCTTGCGCGCAACTGCCACAGTGCTCAATCGCGGCCAATCGGCATGGATGCGCGAAGCGCTTCGCCCGCCAAAGCGCTTCCGGGAAAGTCGACTTAGCCAAGGGCTGCGACCCGCCGGTGGGTCAAGCTAGGTCAAGTCAGGTCAAGCCAACTCAAGCCAGTCATACCAGCGCGATGGGCCGAAAGATGGCCGAGCTGAATGGCGTCCGCTGTAAGCGCCTCATGAACACATCGTTGCCGCATTGAGACCTTATTAACCATTCCAAAGGGTTTTCGGGTGTTGCACGGGGACTACGCTTCTTTGCAAGGCGGCATCAAGGTTGACGGAACCTTCGCTTAACGAAGGCGCTGCTAGACCCCTTAAGGTGCGTCCATTTCCGTCCTCTTCTTGGGGGAGGCGCGGATTGGGCCACGACGTAAGCGACGGAGGCACCGGAATGCAGGGGATGAGTATCGTCCGCGGCGCTACATTGGCGGTCGCCATCATCGGAGCACTCGCGATTGCCGGCTGTGCCAAGCATGATGCGGCCAATCCGGGCAATGCCATGGCGGCGGCTGCCGCGCCTGGGAGCCAACAGGACTTTGTCGTCAATGTCGGCGACCGGGTGTTCTTCGATACCGACTCGTCGGACCTTTCCCAACAGGCCCGCGCGACGCTCGACAAGCAGGCCGAGTGGCTTAGTCATTACGCCCAGTACTCCTTCACCATCGAAGGCCATGCCGACGAGCGCGGTACGCGCGAATACAACCTCGCGCTCGGGGCGCGGCGTGCACAAACGGTGCGCGACTATCTGGTTTCGCGCGGGATCGCCGCGCAGCGCATGCGGACCATCTCCTACGGCAAGGAGCGGCCGGTGGCGACGTGCGATGACATTTCCTGCTGGTCGCAGAACCGGCGCGCCGTGACGGTGCTTGATCAGAGCTCCTGATGCCAGTTCTGATGGAGCGGCTCTCCTGCTCAGCGTGAAAAAGGGGCTGTTTCGGCCGTATGACGCAGTCACAATTTGGACGCAGGGCAAGCTAATGCTCCCGGAGCGGATTTGACATTCGCTACCCCCCAGCCGAGAGCCCAAGGAGCGACTGTCAAATCCAAAGCTCCGCTACCACCTATGTTTGCTAGTGTCCTTTCGATTCCGAAGTTCGCCAACGAGGGTGCCGCACTATGATGCGAACTTCGGAATCGGGACACTAGGAATGCTCAAGCCAGAAAAAAAATGTCGCAAAGGATGATCCGCTTCGCGCTCGTTCCGGCCGTGGTCTTATGCGCGCTTGGCATACAAGCGGCCCACGCACAGAATCAGGATGCGTATTCCGATCTGGAAAATCGGGTCGATCGGATGCAACAAACCATTCGCGATCTGACCGGGCAGGTCGAGCAACTCCAGTACCATAACCAAAAGCTCGAGCAGGAGGTGCAGCGCCTCGAACAACTCATGCCGGGCGGTGCGCCTCGGGCTGCCGCGGCGGCGCCGCGAGCCACGGCGCAATATTCATCGCCGCCGCAATATTCGGCGCCCGGCTATTCACCGCCGCCACAATACTCGCCGCCGCCGGCCGCTCAGTCTTCTCCGCCGGCTGCCCCTTATTCACCGCCACCTCAGGCCACGTCTTACCCGCCGCCACCACCGGCTGCGGTCGCGTCTTCACCCGGCGGCGATCGGCACGACGCCTTCAACCCGTCGCTCGACCCGGCCGCGCCCGGAGCGCCGCATCCGCTTGGCTCGTCCACGACGTCAACCGAACCGCCACCGCCCTATCAGTTTCCGCAGGCAAACGCGAACAGAACTGGACAAGGAGCTGAGCAAGGACTTGGGCAAGGACCTGGTCAAGCCGGCGCTCCGCTCAGCCTTTCAAGCGTTGCCGTGCCGCAAGGCGGACCCGGTCCCGGACCGGGGAGCCAGTTGCCGGCGCCTCCGCCTACCGATCCGAGTGCAACCGGCATGCAGGCGTCATTGTCGGCCGCATCGCCGCCCGCGACCACGCCGAAAGACGAATTCGAACTCGGTCGCGGTTATTTCCAGCACAAGGACTATTCGCGCGCGGCCGACACGTTCCGCAGGTTCTTGCATCAATATCCGAGCGACCGGCTGACGCCGGAGGCGCAGTACTGGCTCGGCGAGTCGCTGTTTGATGGCCGGCAATATCATGATGCCGCCGAGGCATTTCTCAAGGTTTCGACCAAATATCAGACCAATGCGCGAGCCCCGGACGCATTGTTGCGACTGGGCGAGTCGCTTTCGGCCATGGGCCAAAAGGAAGCGGCTTGCGCGTCACTGGGCGAGGTTTTACGCAAATACCCACGTGCCACTCTGAGCGTCAAAGAGAGTGTCGCGCGGGATCAAAAGCGTGCCCATTGCTGAACAAGCCGTTGGCGATGCCGAGGCGGACGCGCTGTTCCGGGGCCTGGAAGGCCTTGGCGGGCTTGTCATCGCCGTTTCGGGAGGGCCCGACTCGACGGCTCTCCTGATCCTTGCCGCCGCCTGGGCGAAGCGGCTGCACCGGCCGCCAAAGCTCCTCGCCGTCACCGTCGACCACGGCTTGCGGGCACAAGCGGGTGCCGAAGCCGCTGCCGTGAAGCGGTTGGCGCGTCGGCTCGGCATACCGCATCGGACGCTACGCTGGCGCGGCCGGAAGCCGAAAACCGGCCTGCAGGAAGCGGCACGGCTTGCTCGCTATGAATTGCTGGGCCGGACCGCCCTGGCTGCCGGATACGCCCACGTCCTGACGGCTCACACGCTCGACGATCAGGCAGAAACGGTGCTGTTCCGGCTGGCGCGCGGCAGCGGACTCACAGGACTGGCGGGGATGGCGAACGCGTCCTTTCTTCCGACGGCCAAGGGGCGCAGAATCTTTCTGCTGCGTCCGTTATTGCCGCTTCCGAAGACGCGGCTCGTCGCCACCTTGCGAGCGGCCGGAGTGACTTACAGCGAAGACCCGAGCAACCGCGATCCGCGCTTCACGCGCGCGCGGTTGCGTGCGCTGATGCCGGTGCTGGCGCGCGAGGGACTCGATGCGCACGGGCTGTCTCGGCTGGCCGGTCGGATGCGGCGCGCCGAAGCCGCTGTCGAATTTGCCGTCGGCGCCGCGCGGGCGGCTTTGGCGCCCGCGGCCTGGCGCCGGCGTGGCCCGGTGATGTTCGATGGCGCGCGTTTTTTCGACTTGCCGGTCGAGGTCGGGTTGCGCCTTCTCGGCCGCGCCGTTGCCCATACGGGAGACGAAGGACCGGTCGAACTCGGCAAGCTCGAAGCGCTCTACGACGCTCTCCGGCGGGTTTCGCGGCTTCGCCGAACGCTCGCCGGCGCCGTCGTGACGCGCGAGGGAAGATGGCTGACCGTCGGACGCGCTCCCGCCAGACGCGCACGGCCGGGTGCAGTGGCCCGCAACACAGCCATACGTCAAAACCGCAACAGGCGCTTTACAAAGGAGGTCTAGGATGGGACCTGGATTCCCTTAAAGGCCCGCGGGATTCCCTTGGCATGGGGCGGTCGCGCGCCTACATTGCCAAGACGTATGGAGACGTGAAGCCGCCGCGTTTGCGGGGTCACGTTTGCGGGTTAACGAGCCGCACCCGGGTTTTCCGCATTCCTTTGCGGATCAAGGACCTAAGCTAAATGAACGCCAATCTGCGCAATTTTGCCCTCTGGGTCATCATCGTTCTGTTGCTGCTGGCGTTATTCACGCTGTTTCAGAACCCGGGCCACAATACGAATTCGCAGGAAATCAGCTTCTCGCAACTGCTTAACGATGTCGATAACGGCCGGGTGCGCGACGTCGTCATCCAGGGTCCGGAAATTCACGGCCATTTCACCAGCAGCGGCAGCTTCCAGACCTATGCGCCGAACGATCCCAACCTGGTGCAGCGTCTCTACAACAAGGGCGTCCAGATCACGGCGCGGCCGCAGACCGAGAACGTGCCCTGGTTCGTTTCGCTGCTGATTTCGTGGCTGCCTTTCGTGGCCCTGATCGGGGTGTGGATTTTCCTGTCGCGGCAGATGCAGGGCGCCGGCGGCAAGGCGCTCGGCTTTGGTAAATCGCGCGCCAAGCTCCTGACCGAGGCGCATGGCCGCGTCACGTTCGAGGACGTGGCCGGGGTCGATGAGGCCAAGCTTGATCTGCAGGAAATCGTCGAGTTCTTGCGCGATCCGGCGAAATTTCAGCGGCTGGGCGGCCGCATCCCGCGCGGTCTCCTTCTTGTCGGTCCGCCCGGCACCGGCAAGACGCTGCTGGCGCGCGCGATTGCCGGCGAGGCGAACGTGCCGTTCTTCACCATTTCCGGTTCGGACTTTGTCGAAATGTTCGTCGGCGTCGGCGCGAGCCGGGTGCGCGACATGTTCGAGCAGGCCAAGAAGAACGCGCCCTGCATCATCTTCATCGACGAAATCGACGCGGTGGGCCGCCATCGCGGCGCCGGACTCGGCGGCGGCAATGACGAGCGCGAGCAGACGCTCAACCAATTGCTCGTCGAAATGGACGGCTTCGAAGCCAATGAAGGCGTCATTCTGATCGCCGCCACCAATCGGCCCGACGTGCTCGATCCGGCCCTGCTTCGTCCCGGCCGTTTCGACCGCCAGGTCGTCGTGCCCAATCCCGACGTGGTCGGTCGCGAGCAAATCCTGAAAGTTCACGTCCGCAAGGTGCCGCTTGCTCCCGACGTCAACCTGAAAACCATCGCCCGCGGCACTCCCGGCTTCTCCGGCGCCGATCTGATGAACCTCGTCAACGAGGCCGCGCTGATGGCGGCGCGGCGCAACAAACGCATGGTCACCCAGGTCGAGTTCGAGGACGCCAAAGACAAGGTGATGATGGGCGCCGAGCGGAAGTCCTTGGTGATGACGGAGGAGGAGAAGCTCCTGACCGCCTATCACGAGGGCGGCCACGCCATCGTCGCACTCAATGTCAAGGCGACCGACCCGGTGCACAAGGCCACGATCATTCCGCGCGGCCGCGCGCTCGGTATGGTCATGCAGTTACCCGAGCGCGACAAGCTGTCGATGAGCCTCGAACAGATGACATCGCGGCTTGCCATCATGATGGGCGGCCGCGTCGCCGAGGAATTGGTGTTCGGCAGGGACAAGGTGACCTCGGGCGCGGCGTCCGACATCGAACAGGCCACCAAGCTGGCGCGCATGATGGTGACGCGCTGGGGTCTGTCCGAAGCGCTGGGGACCGTCGCGTATGGCGAGAACCAGGAGGAAGTATTCCTCGGCTATTCGGTGGCGCGCCAGCAGAACATTTCCGAAGAGACGGCGAAAAAGATCGACGGCGAG
The DNA here is from genome assembly GCA_050725855.1 of Xanthobacteraceae bacterium. GTDB lineage: Bacteria > Pseudomonadota > Alphaproteobacteria > Rhizobiales > Xanthobacteraceae > BOG-931. The sequence continues at coordinate 15,031 of JBOHIU010000197.1, forward strand.
ATCAGGCGCTATGTCGAGGAAGGCTACGCCGAGGCGCAGCATATTCTCACCGAAAAGCGCGCCGACCTCGAGACCCTGGCCAAGGGGCTGCTTGAATTCGAGACGCTCACCGGCGACGAGATCAAGGATCTGATCATGGGCAAGCGGCCAACCCGCGAGTCGATCATCGAGCCGGCCACTCCGCGCGCCTCGACCGTGCCGACCGCCGGCGCCGGCCGCAACCGTCCGCGTCCCGAGCCCGGCTCCGAGCCGCAGCCGCAGCCGCAGGCTTAGGGGCCGCCTCGCAAGCGCGCGCGGCCGCAACTGCGAGCGGCGCCCACCGCGCGCCTCCGCTGTGCGATTTCGGAACTGCGTCGACTCGGCTTCAAAGCAATGCCTCTGCAGAACCGTGTAACGCCTTTCGGCGAGCTGGTGGCGCTGCCTGCCCGCGGCTTGTTCATGGGCAACCGCGGCGGGCGTTTTCATACCGATCAGAAAAGCCTCACCGCGCGGCGGTGGGCGTCGGGGCAGTGGATCTGCTGCGTGCTCGACTTCAAGGACCGCCATCGCGACGTCTGGGGCCGCTTCTACACCGAACTGTTTTTCCTCGACGAGCCCACGGCGCTCGCCGCCGGCCATCGGCCTTGTTTCGAATGCCGTCATCGGCAAGCGGTGGATTTTGCGGAAAGATGGCGGCGGGCGCGCAATCTGCGCGCGCGGCCCAAGGCTGCGCGGATGGACGAGGCATTGCACCGCGAACGCCTCGATGGCCGCGCCAAACGACTGCACCGTTACCCGATCGACGCCTTGCCCGATGGCGTCGTTATTGCGGTCGGGGAGGGGGCTTTCGCGATTCGCGGCGATGCGCTCCTGCGCTGGACGCCGGCGGGCTACGATGGTCGCAGCAAGCGGCCGAGCGGTACGACCGTCGCTGTGCTGACGCCGCCATCGGTCGTTGCCGTTCTGGCGGCGGGATACCAGCCGCGCTGGCACCCCAGCGCAGATGGTTAGCTTCGAAACGCCGCCTTGATCGCCTCGACGCCCATGCCGGATTTGGCGGCGGCGATGATGCGCGCCTCCTGTTTCATCAAGCCATCGAGCGCGCCCTGCAGGGCGTCGATCTTGTCGGCCGGAACGACGACCGCGCCATGGCGGTCGGCGTGGATCAGATCGCCGCTGTTTGACGCCATGCCGTGGATTTTCACCGGTACGCCATACTCGACCACGTGCACATAGGCGTGCGACGGCGCGATCGAGCCGGCCAGCATCTGAAAACCTTCGGCGACTTGCGCGATGTCGCGCACCGAGCCGTTGGTCACGGTGCCGAGGCAGCCCATCGCCTTGTGCACGTTGGTCTGCACTTCGCCCCAGAATGCGCCGTAGCCCGGCGGTTCGTCGAGATCCTGGATCAGCACCACGCTCGGTCGCGGTTCGGCGGCCACATAGTCGATGTAATCCATCCGCTTTTGCATGTAGCTCGGCCCGCCCACCGCATCGCGGGCGCGGATCGTCACCGTCTTGGCGAAGCCGACCATCGGCGGTAGATCGGGAAACGGACAATGCAGATGCACCGCCGTATAGCCCGCGCCGCGGCGATCCGGTGCCACGATCTCGATGAGATTGCAAACAGTCGGCGTATCGATCGAGCGTAGGAAACGGAGCTGACTCTCCGATACCATGATGTCTCCCCTCTTATCGGCTTTTGGGACGACTATCCTCGAAGTCGCCATCCCGCTCCAGGTTGCAGCGGATCGATTTGACATTCACTAGCGGCCAGATCGCGGAGCGAATGTCAAATCCAAAACTCCTCGCGAGCGATTGGCCGCGAGCGCGTGCTCCGTCCTGACAATCGTCGCGAAAGAACTCATCGCCCCCAAGCAATCGCGACAACGGTCGCAATCATCACCTGCATGGCGATGATGGCGGCGACGCAGCCGCTCCAACCGGAAAAAGCCCAAGCGAGACCGCCGAGGAGGGCGCCGGCGCTGCCGCCGACATAATAGGCCGTGGCATAGAGGCCGACGGCAGACGAACGTCCCTCCTTGGCGGTCAAGGTGACGTATCCGGTCGAGACGGCCTGGCAGACCATGCCGCAGACCGCGCACAGCGTCAGCCCAGCCATGATCACGCTCACCGGCTGGGCAAGCAGCAGCACCGCGCCAACCATCCAAAGCGCGATGACGCCGAGCACGAACGGCCGCTGGCCGAACAAGGCGATCGCGCGACCCACCCACGGCACGATCGGGCTCGATACCAGATAGGTGAGGAACAGCGCGCCGAGCAGCGTCGGCGAGAACAGATACGGCGAGGCCGCGAGATGGAAGCTCACATAGGTGAACGTGGCGATGAAATTGAACAGGACGCCGAGGCCGATCGCGTAAGTGGCGAGAAGCTGGCGGTTGCGCAGATGCCGCAGCATCTGCGCAAGCGAAGGCAGTAATCCGCCCGAACGGACGAAGCGGCGTTCGCGCGGCAGCATTGCCGCGACCAAAAGCGCGGCAATGAACGTCAGCAGCGCCACCACGGCGAAAGCCCAGCGCCAGCCGATCAGGTCCGTCAGCGCGCCGGGAATGAAGCGGCCGCAGAAACCGCCGATGCTGGTGCCGGAAATGTAGATGCCGGCGATGCGCGCGACGTCGGTCGGCGGCCACTCGTCGCCGATATAGGCCACGGCGACCGTAAAGATCGGCGGCAGCAATAATCCCTGGACGAACCGCCAGAACACAAAGGCCGGCACGCTCGACACCAGGGTCATCAGCAACGTCGGCACCACGACGGCAAACATGGCCGCGGTGATCAGGCGTTTACGCCCGAGCGCGTCGGCGAGCGCGCCGGTGAACGGCGCCGTCAGCGCAATCGCTCCTGTGCTCGCCGTCATCAGCCAGGAAATCGCGTCCGCGCCGACGCCGAACTGCGCCGCCAGATCGGGCAAGAGCGCCTGAACCGAATAGAGATTAACAAAAGCGCAGAAGCCGGCGGTGGCGATCGCCAGGCTCCTTTTATCGACGGTCATGTCGCAATAGGCGAAAGGTGCGCAGCAAAAGCCCCCGCCGTCCCTGACCTCGCAGAAATTGGCCTAGAGCTGCAGGATCGAGTCGAAGTCCCAGTTCGATCCCTCCGGATCTTCGCCGATCCGAATGGTCGTATCGTTGAGGAACCGATAGGGCGGCACCGGCAGATTATACGGCGCCGGCACACCGCTATAGACGCGGCCGGCGGCATCGTATTTCGACCCGTGACACGGACAGAAATAGCCGCCGATCCAGTTGGCGACCGGCGTGGTCGGGCTCGCATTCGGGTAGAACAGCGGGATGCAGCCGAGATGCGTGCAGATACCGACCAGAACGCCATATTCGGGCTTGATCGAGCGGTGCCAGTTGGTCGCGTAGGGCGCCTGTTGCTGATTCTCGGAGTTCGGATCGGAAAGCCGCGAGATGTCTTGAGCGCTCTGCAGCATCTGGATGGCTTGCTTGGAGCGGTGATAGATCCAGATCGGTCGCTCGCGCCAGCGCACCAGGATCTGCGCGCCTTCCTCGATCTTGCTCACATCGACATCGACCGGTCCGCCGGCCGCCAATGTCGAAGCGTCGGGGTTCATCTGGGCGACCAGTGGCACGAGGGTCGCGACGGCGCCGACCCCCCCGACGATGCCGGTTGCGATATAAAGGAAGTCGCGGCGTGACGGTGGTTCCGGGTGTTCGATGCCAGTCGCTGCCGATGCACTATTCGCCATTTTGTCTTGCCCTTCCGTGCGCGCCCCTGCGCAGGCGCCCAAGCCAAACTGCCAGTCCGGCTGCCGCTTTATGTCGGCACAGGCACGTCACGTCAATCCAGTGCCGCGCGCCCGCGCAACCGTCTCCTCGATGCTGCCGGAGGCATCGATCTGCTGCCAATCGAGGCGGCCGAGATGGTAATTTTCCTGGGCGCGGGCGACCTGCCGGTCGGCATCGGAAGCATCACCGGAGCGCCCGGCGACGCGCTCGATTCGGGTTCCGAGACTCGTGGTCAGAAACAGACCGTGAAGCGGGATGCCGATGGATTCTGCCTCGGCCCCCAGCGCGTCACGTTCTTGCGGCCGCGCAAAGACCGCATCGACAATGACCGTATGCCCGGCGGCGAGGATGCGTCTCGCTTTGTCGATGAGCACCGCATAAACGCGCTGATTCGCCGCGGGCGTATAGGCCTGCTCCGGCAGCTTCTCCGTCTCGCCGACGCCGAACAGCGCCTTGCGTTCGATATCCGAGCGAACGATCACGGCACCGGGCATCGGTCCGATATGGCGCGCGAGCGCGCGGGCGAGTCGGGTTTTGCCGGTACCGGAAAGCCCGCCGATGGCGATGAATTTCGACTTTGGCGGGGCGATCGCGCGCGCCGCGAAGGCAAAATAGCCGCGCGCCGATTGGGCGACGGGGTTTTGCGCGCGGGTGTCGAGGCGTTCCATCCGCGCCAAGGCGACCTTGGCGCGAATCGCCGCCCGCATCGAAAGGAAAAAGGGCAGGGCGGCCAATCCATCGAGGTCTTCGATCCTGTGAGCCTCGGTGAGGTAGCGGTTGAGCACGATATTCGCGGCGTGCGATAGGCCGCGTTCGAGCAGATCCATCAGCAGGAAGGCGAGGTCGTAGAGGACGTCGCCGGAAGCGATGATGTCGGAAAACTCGATGGCGTCGAACAGAACCGGCCTATCGTCGATCAGCGCGATGTTGCCGAGATGAAGATCGCCATGGATGCGGCGAATAAGGCCGCGGCGGCCGCGCTCCTCGAGAAGCGGGACGATCTGCCGATAGGCGGCCCGGCTGGCCTGGACCAGCGCCTCGATCTGCGCCACGGCGAAAATCTCCGGATGTTCGGCAAATGCCGCGGCGTGCTCGTCGATGTAGGAGCCGAGCGCTGCAATCCAGGCCTTGTCATCGACCGGCTGCGCGCGCGCGTGTGCAGCCGCAACCGCACGGCCAAGCGCGTCGGCGAGCGTTTCGTCGAGCTCGTTGGCCAAATGGTCGAGCGTTCGCGTCTCATCGAAGCGTCGCATCTCGACCGCCCATTCGACGGGCGGGCCTTTGCCGTTGATCGCCAAGCCGCCGCCGGCTTCGCGCGTAATCGGCAAAACACGCAGGTAGATTTCGGGAGCGTAGGGCGCGTTGACGGCAAGCTCCGCTTCGCAGGCTTCCCGGCGCTTGGCGAGAGTCGAGTAGTCGAGAAAAGGAAAGCGAACCGCGCGCTTGATCTTGATCGCACGGTTGCCGGCGAGAAAAACCGTTGCCGCGTGCGTATCGATACGCCGAACGGACGCGCAGCCGTGAGTTCGCGACTCGGCGAGGAAGGCTAACACCTCGGTCTGGTCGTCGGTCTGGTTGCCCGTCTTCTGGCTCAAATGTGGCGCTCCGATTCCCTTCATGGGCCCGCCGTTTTCAGCCAGATCGGTTCCCGGCGTTGCCGAACATGCGCTATCCATACGCCAGATCATCACGCAGGAGACGCTCAATGCGCGCCAAGGACAACATGCGCGCCGCCGCCGAGGTCCTCGTCGATCAGTTGCAAATTCATGGCGTCCGCCACGTGTTCTGCGTCCCCGGCGAGTCTTATCTCGCCGTCCTCGACGCTTTCCACGATAGCGCGCTGAACGTCACGGTGTGCCGCCAGGAGGGTGGTGCGGCGATGATGGCCGAGGCGGTTGGCAAGGTGACCGGCCGGCCCGGCGTCTGTTTTGTCACCCGCGGGCCGGGCGCGACCAATGCCTCGGTCGGCATTCATATCGCGCGGCAGGATTCCACGCCGCTCGTCATGTTCGTCGGCCAAGTGGCGCGCGACATGCGCGAGCGCGAGGCTTTTCAGGAAATGGACTATCGCGCGGTGTTCGGGTCGATGACCAAATGGGCAACCGAAATCGACGATCCGGCGCGGGTACCGGAAATCGTGTCACGGGCGTTCTATACGGCGACCAATGGCAGGCCGGGTCCTGTCGTCGTTGCCATTCCGGAAGACATGCTGGTCGAGCGTATCGCCGTTGCCGATGCACCGCCTTTCGCGGTCGTCGAGACTTCGCCGGGACCGGCCGAAATGGACAAATTTGCGCAGATGCTGTCGGCGGCGAGCGCGCCGATCATGCTGCTCGGCGGCAGCCGCTGGTCGCAGGCCGCTTCCGATTCGCTGGCTCGCTTCGCGGAGAAATACGCGCTTCCGGTCGCGACCACATTCCGCCGCGCCCATTTGTTCGATGCGCTGCATCCCTGTTACGCCGGCGATCTCGGCATCGGTCCCAATCCGAAGCTGTTGGAGCGCATCAAATCGGCCGATCTGGTTGTGTTGCTCGGCGGCAGGCTCGGCGAATTGCCATCGCAGAGCTATACGTTGTTCGATATCCCGCAGCCGCAACTGCCCTTCATCCACGTCCATCCGGGCGCCGAAGAACTGGGTCGCGTCTACAGTCCCAACCTCGCGATCCACGCCACGCCGGGCGCCTTCGCGGCGGCGCTGGAAAAACTCGACCTGACGCGTCCGCTGCGCGGACAGGTCGAGGCGGCGCATCGTGAATACCTGGAATGGACGGAAAAGCCGACCGAGCAACCCGGCGCCGTCAATCTCGGCGCGATCATGGTGTGGCTGCGCGAGCATCTGCCACCCGACGCCATCGTCTGTAACGGCGCCGGCAATTACGCGGCGTGGATTCATCGTTTCCTTCGCATGCGCCGCTTCGGCCAGCATGTCGCGCCGATCGCGGGCTCGATGGGTTACGGCGTGCCCGCCGCGGTCGCCATGAAGCGGCTTTACCCCGAGCGATCGATCGTTTGCGTCGCCGGTGACGGCGATTTTCTGATGAACGGCCAGGAATTCGCCACCGCCGTTCAGTATAAGCTGCCGGTCACGATCGTGATCGCCGACAATGGTCTCTACGGCACCATCCGCATGCACCAGGAGCGGAAATATCCGGGCCGCGTCTCGGCGACCGAATTGCGCAACCCGGATTTTTGTTCCTACGCGCGGGCTTTCGGCGGCTTCGGCGCCTCGGTCGAGCGCACCCAGGATTTTCCCGCCGCCTTCGAGGAGGCGCAGGCGTCCGGCAAGCCGGCGATCATTCGGCTGAAAATCGATCCCGAGGCGATTACGCCGGCGACGACACTGTCCAAGATTCGCGCCAAATCGTTGGCGGAGCGAAATCGCTAAATCACCTTGCCACTTGCCGGCGCGCCGCGCCGATCCCAGCTATCAGCGATCGCGAAACGAGTAATGCTGACGGACTCGGCAGAAGCAAGGAGTTCCTATCGATGAAAACGATCCTTGGGTGCGCGGCGTTGTCGTTGGCTGTTGTAACCACGGCCGTTCCGGCCAACGCCAAGGGCTGCATCAAGGGAGCGATTGTCGGTGGCGTCGCCGGCCATTACGCCCATCATCATGCCATTCTCGGCGCGATCGGCGGCTGCGTGGTTGGCCATCATTTGGCGAAAGAGCGCGAGAAGGCCGCGAAACAGCACGAAGTCCATTAATGGGGCGCCTGTGGGGCTCGCCGCTCGATTTGGGTGGCGGTCAGGGGCTTGGCACCTTTTTGGCTTTTTGCTTCGAGACTCTCCGCTCGGGGAAGGGTGAGCTTTCTCCGCCGGCTGCAATATTGTCCGCTACCTTGAATCGTGGTTCACTTATTTCTTGTTCGAGATTGATTCCTCGAATTCGATGAAATGCCTTATCGCCGGACGGAGAACGTTACCCGTCGGCTCGCTGCCCGACACGCGGCCATCATCGCCGCGGCGCGTCAGGCGGCGAGCGAGGGTGGCATGGCGGCCGTGCAGATCGTGCCGGTGGCGCTTAGGGCCGGCATCGCAACCGGCACGGTCTATCGCTACTTTCCGGGCAAGCTTGATCTTGTAGCGGCGCTGCTTGCGGAAATCTCCGAGCGCGAAGTCGCGGCCTTGCGTAGCGCCGCTGCGGCGGCACCTGGGCCGCTTTCGGCGCTTTCGGCTGCGATCATGACCTTCGCGATGCGGGCGCTCCGCGAGCGTCGGCTCGCTTTTGCCGCCATCGCCGAGCCGGTCGATGCCGACATGAATGAAGTGCGGCATTCCTTTCGCCGCGAGCTTGCCGGCGAATTTGCTTCGCTGATCGCTACGGCGATTGCGGGCAAACGGCTGCCCGAGCAGGACGCGACTCTCGCCGCGGCCGCGTTGCTTGGCATTCTGGTCGAGGGGCTTGTCGGCCCCTTGGCGCCTGATGCCGCCGGGCGCGAGATCGTGCAGTCGCTTACGCTTGTAGCATTGCGGGCGCTCGGTGTCGCCGACGCCAGGGCACGAGGGCTTGTGGTGCAGACAGTGATCAGTGATCAGTAAGCAGGAATCTGATTTCTGATACCTGAGCCCTGATGCCTGCTAATGCGACATCAGTACCGGAACTGTCATCGAACGCAGAATTGCGCGGGTGACGCCACCGAGCACGAACTCGCGCAGCCGCGAGTGGCCGTAGCCGCCCATGACGACGAAATCGGCGCTGGAGTCGGCGGCATGCGAAAGCAGCGCGTCGGCCACGTCGATGTCGCCGCCGACGATGCGTTTGACGTCAACCTTCAGTCCATGGCGGGCGAGATGCTGGCCCATGTCGGCGCCGGGGATTTCGTCCTGCTTGCCGCGCTCGTTGGCGACGATCACAACTTCAACCTGCCCGGCGCGTTCCAGGAGCGGCATGGCGTCGGCGATAGCGCGCGCGGCCTGCCGGCTGCCGTCCCAACACACCATGGCGCGATCGAGTTTGAGCGGGGTCTTCTGAATGTAGGGGACTATGATCACCGGGCGGCCGGCCTCGAACAATGCGCTCTCCGCAATGAGTCCTTCGACCGCGTTCTTGCCCGGCTCGGCCTGATCGACGACGACGAGATCGAACCGTCTGGCGACCAGGCCGAACTGGTCGCCGGCGCCGGCGAAGCTCGCGGGCAGCGTGATCGTCTCCGCTTCGATGCCGCTGCGCGCCACGGCCGCGTTGAAACGGTCGATCACCGCCTGGGCCGCGGCCTTCGATTCGCGCTGCTGCGTGTCAATCACCTCAGCCGGGACGTAGCCCGCCGCTGCGATCGGCACGATCGCATCGTAGGCAAAGGCAACGCCGGTGAGGTGCGCCTCAAGCGTGCCGGCGACCGACGCCGCATACTCGCCGGCAAAGCCGCCGCCATCGGCAAGGCTCAGATTGACAACGATGTCTTTGATGGTCATTGCGGCGTCTCCCTGTTGCCGGCTCTCGCGTCTTACGCCGGAGCATTAAGCGGCCGATTGAGGGGTTTCATGAATCGATCGTCTGGTCGGATTATTTCTTCTTGATGCTGCCGTCGGCGTTGAACTGGCTGACATAAGCCCACAGATCGGTGACTTTTTGCTGATCCTTGATACCGGCAAAGAACATTTTGGTGCCGGGGACCATCGCCTGCGGGTCCTTGATGTATTGTTTGAACGTCTTCTCGTTCCAAACGATACCGGATTTCTTGTTGGCATCCGTATACGGGTAGCCGGGCACACTGCCGGAGGGGCGACCATCGAGGCCGTTGAGTTCGGGCCCGAGCATGTTGACGGCGTCGGGGCCGATGGCGTGGCAGGGCCGGCACGTGTTGAACACATGCTCGCCGGCGGTAGCGTCCTGCGCGGCGGCCGTTCCGGTCGCGGCGGCGATCATGATGACGGCCACGAACACAATCCTCATCGCCAAGGTCTCCTTTGCATTCCCGAAGGCAGGCGGCTGACGGACCGCACCAGCGTGCGATCCGAACCTCGTCACTTTCAAGCGGGCCGGGAGAGCGTGTCAACGCCGGAATCCGCCGCTCCGGTCATGCGGGGCCGGGCAGCGCTACAGCAGCGCATGGCCGGCCGTTTCGCTATATAGTGCTCGACAGATAAGCCCGCAGCCTGGAGACAACGCGAATGTCAGTGGCCATGCCGCAATCCGATACGGACGTTCTCAAGCGTCGCGCTGACATCGTGGCGACGCTCCGACGCCTTGTCCCCGGCGAGGGCGTGATCGCGTCCGAGGATGCGATGCGGCCGTTCGAGAGCGACGGGCTCACCGCTTATCGGCAACTCCCCATGGTGGTGGTGCTGCCGGAAACGACCGAACAGGTCGCGGCGGTGCTTGGCTTTTGCCACCGTGAGGGGATCAAAGTGGTGCCGCGCGGGGCGGGAACGTCGCTCTCCGGCGGCGCGCTGCCGCTCGGCGACGGCGTGCTTCTGGGTCTGTCCAAATTCAGCCGCATTCGCGAGATCGATTTCGATAATCGCTTCGCCGTGGTCGAGCCAGGCGTCACCAATCTCGCCGTCTCGCAGGCGGTCCAGCATGCCGGCTTCTACTACGCGCCCGATCCGTCGTCGCAGATCGCCTGCACCATCGGCGGCAACGTGGCGGAGAATTCCGGCGGCGTGCATTGCCTCAAATATGGCATGACCACCAATAATCTTCTCGGTTGCGAACTGGTGCTGATGACCGGAGAGATCGTGCGTCTCGGCGGCAAGCATTTTGATGCGGCCGGATACGATCTGCTTGGCATCGTCACCGGCTCCGAAGGGCTGCTCGGCGTTGTCACCGAAGTGACGGTGCGGATCCTGAAAAAGCCGCCGACCGCGCGGGCCGTTCTGATCGGCTTTCCGACCTCCGAGGACGCCGGCGAGTGCGTCGGAAACATTATCGGCGCCGGTATCATTCCCGGCGGCATGGAGATGATGGATGCCCCGGCGATCCGCGCGGCCGAAGAATTCGTGCACGCAGGCTATCCGCTCGATTGCGAAGCGCTGTTGATCGTCGAACTGGACGGTCCGGGCGACGAGGTCGATTATTTGTTGCAGCGCGTGGAAGACATCGCGCGGCGCTGCCGCGCCGCGACTTGTCGCGCTTCCAACTCCGAAGAGGAGCGGCTGTTGTTCTGGGCCGGCCGCAAGGCGGCGTTTCCGGCCGTGGGCCGGATCTCGCCCGATTATTACTGCATGGACGGCACGATTCCGCGGGCCAAGCTGCCGCTGGTCTTGAACCGCATGAAGGAGATGTCGGCGAAATATGGACTGCGCGTCGCCAACGTGTTCCATGCCGGCGACGGGAACCTGCATCCCCTCATTCTGTACGATGCCAACAAGCCGGGCGAACTCGATCGCGCCGAAGAATTCGGCGCCGATATTCTGCGCCTGTGCGTCGAGGTCGGCGGCGTGCTCACCGGCGAGCACGGCGTCGGGGTTGAGAAACGCGATCTGATGCCGGTCATGTTTTCGGAACAAGACCTCAACCAGCAACAGCGCCTCAAATGCGCTTTCGACGGCAAGAGCCTGCTCAATCCCTGAAAAGTATTTCCAACGCTGCACCGCTGCGCCGAATTGGGCCGCATGCACGTGTCCGGCGGCAAGGTGGCGTTCCCGGATATTCCGCGGTTTTGAGACGCGCGTTGTCGATCCTGTGCTATGCTAGGATAAATCCATGACGATCAATCTTCGAAAAGTGCTGGCGCGGGCCGAAACCTGGTCGGAACAGGACCAGGAGGATTTGGCGCAAGTCGTATTGGAAATTGAGGCGCGGCGTCACGGCGTTTATCACGCGAGTCCCGACGAGTTGCGCGCTATCGACGAAGCCATCGCGGCAGTTGAGCGCGGTGAGATCGCCACCGATCGGGAGGTCGAAGAGGTTTTTGCCAAGTACCGACGGGCATGAAGGTTCGCTATTCCGCTCTGGCGCTGGCGGAGTTCGATCGCGTCTTGTCGGATCTTGCAGCTATCAATCCGACAGCCGCGAAGGGTTTTGCGGATAGAATTCGCCAAGTCGGCGAGCGCATTGGCCGCTTTCCA
>JBOHIU010000198.1:0-48335 GCA_050725855.1 Xanthobacteraceae bacterium
GCTCACCACACTCCCGGCAGAAGCCGCCAGCGTACCCGCTGCGCGTATTCGCGATAGCCGGGTAATCCAGCGTGGAGGACGCGATCCTCGCTGACCGCGCGGTACAGAAGGAACGGCAGCGAGCAGACCGCGAGCACCGCCGTCGCGAGCCAGGAATCGAGAGCGAGTCCGCTCGCCACCACGACCACAATTCCGGCGAGATAGCCTGGATGCCGGATTATGGCATAAGGTCCGCCAGTGATGACGATCTGATCCCGATCGTTCTGGATGCGCACGACCGACGAGAAGAAGCGATTCACACGCATTGCCCTGAGGCAGAGCGAATAGGCGCCAGCCAGGGCGAGCAAGCCAGCCCATTGCAGCCAGGCCGGTACGTCATCGCTCCAGTGGAAGCGGCCACGGTCGAGGCCGGCAATCACCCAATGCGCCACCAGCACGCCGGAGAACAGGTGCAGGGCCAGCGGTGCATGTTTTCCGCCTGGCCGCATGCGCTCGCGGGCAAGATCGGGATCGAGCAGGAGAAACGAGGCCACGAAAACGGCGCCGAATATCGCCAGATAGACCCAATAGGTCGCGATGGCCATGGTGCCGGCCGAAGCGAATAGGGCGATACCTGCAAGAAAGAAGAAAACCACAGACTGGACGTAAGCCGAAAAAGGCATGGTCGCCATCGCGTTGATCCTTTGCATGGAACCAAGATTGTCGTGCCGGCGTTGATCGGCAAGTCCGCTCCGGCTGACCGCTTGGGCGGCGCGACCCGCTTGTCCCTTCCGTAAGCTTTTGCGAGGTGATGCCGTGAACAACAAAGTGCGAGCTCTCGATACGCGCCGCAAAGCAAGTCCTACGCTCGATACCCCGACTGACTTGTCGTCGGAGGCCGTCGCTGAAATCTCGGAAAAGCTCAATGGAGTTTTGGCTGACGTCTTTGCACTTTATGTCAAGACCAAGAACTTCCATTGGCACATGAGCGGACCACATTTTCGCGACTACCATCTGCTTCTCGACGAGCAGTCTGAGCAGATTTTCGGCATGACCGATGACATTGCCGAACGGGTTCGCAAGATCGGCGGCTTGACGCTGCGGTCGATCGGCAACATCGCGCGGCTGCAGACGCTGAAGGACAATGACGAAAGGTTCGTTCCGCCGCACGAGATGCTGCGTGAGCTGATGAACGATAACAAGGCGCTGGTCACCTTGATGCGCGAGGCTCACGAGGTTGCCGACAAGCACGAGGACGTCGCGACCACGAGCCTTTTGGAAAACTTCATCGACGAGGCAGAACGGCGCACCTGGTTCCTGTTCGAGGCCAGCCGCACGCACAAAGCGGACCAATAGGCGCCATTTGCGATCAGCGTGCGTGGGAGCCCCGGCTCGCCCGCGATCTTCGGCTCTGGTAGGGTCTCCGTACTTTTAGCGAGACCCCGCATCAATGACTCCTTCCCGCGATATCCACCGCCTCCTCGAGATCATGGCGACACTGCGCACGCCCGGAACGGGGTGCCCTTGGGACCTGGAGCAGACCTTCTCCAGTATCGCGCCCTACACAGTGGAAGAGGCCTACGAGGTCGCCGAGGCCATCGCGCGCGACGATCTCGCCGATCTCAAGGAGGAGCTGGGCGACCTTTTATTGCAAGTCGTGTTCCATGCCCGCATGGCTGAAGAGCAGAGCGCGTTCGACTTCGGCGATGTGGTGCAAGCCATCACTGAAAAACTGGTCCGCCGCCACCCGCATGTCTTCGGTGACGAACATTCGCGCACGCCACAAGCGGTCGAAGGCTTGTGGGAGCGGATCAAGGCCGAAGAAAAGGCGGCACGCCATGGCGTGACTGCCACCGGTGGCGCGTTGGCCGGCGTACCGGTGGCGCTCCCTGCCCTTACCCGCGCACTTAAGCTGCAGCAGAAAGCCGGCAGGGTCGGCTTTGATTGGAACGATCCGCGCGCGGTCTTGCGCAAAATCCGCGAGGAAGCTGACGAGATCGAGGCCGCTCTCGGGGACCGCGATACGCCTCAAAGCGACATGACGGAGGCAGCGGCGGAAGTCGGCGACCTTTTGTTCGCAGCCGTCAACCTCGCTCGCCATCTGCGCGGCGATCCGGAAGCTCTTCTGCGGCAAACTAATCGAAAATTCGAGCGCCGCTTTGCTTCTATCGAAGGCACGCTCGCCGCCCAAGGCAAGGCCCCGCAGGATGCGACCCTCGCCGAAATGGACGCCTTGTGGGAAGAGGCGAAGGCGCAGGAATAAGTTCGTCACCGCAACGACGGCGGGTGTGATCGATTCCGTCACACGGCGTGAAATTTGGCCCGTACCGCATCCGCTCGGCCCGCATCAGCTCGCACCGTCATGGCCATGCGCCCGCTATGCTCATCCAGCGCCTTGCGGATCACTTCAGTATGACGGTGCAGCCAACTCATGCCGGCTCCATCGGCAGGGTCGAGCTCAAGTTCGATAAGCACGCGGCCGGTGGCAAGCCGCTCCTCTATCGCGGCGCCAAGCCTGTCAATGCCCTCGCCCGTGATTGCGGAAACCAGCACCGGCTGCTGCGCCAGCGCCCGGCGCTCGGCGAGATTTTGCAGCCTCGTACGTTCCGTCGCATCAAAACGGTCGATCTTGTTCCAGACTTCGATCAAGAGCGGCTTTTCTCCCGTACCAAGGTGCGGATCGATGCCCAGTTGATGCAGGACTTTCTCGACATCCGCCAATTGGGCCTCGGCGTCCTCGTGCGAAATGTCGCGCACGTGCAGGATCACATCGGCTTCGATCACCTCCTCCAGCGTTGCACGAAACGCCGCGACCAGCATCGTCGGCAGATCCGAGATGAAGCCGACGGTGTCGGAGAGGATCACGTGAAACCCGTGCGGCAGGTCGACCGCGCGCAAGGTCGGATCGAGGGTCGCGAACAGCATGTCGGCGGACAGCACGCGCGCTTCCGTCATACGGTTGAAAAGCGTCGACTTGCCTGCATTGGTGTAGCCGACCAGCGCCACGATCGGATAAGGCACGCGCCGACGGCTTTCGCGATGGAGCGCCCGCGTGCGTTTGACCTTGGCAAGTTCGATCTCGATCTTGGCAAGCCGCTCCTCGATCATGCGGCGGTCGGCCTCCAACTGGGTTTCGCCCGGACCGCCCAAAAAGCCGAAGCCGCCGCGTTGGCGCTCAAGGTGCGTCCACGAGCGCACCAGCCGGCTTTTCTGATAGGTCAAGTGTGCATGCTCGACCTGCAGCGCGCCTTCGCGAGTGCGCGCCCGCCGCCCAAAAATCTCGAGAATGAGCCCTGTGCGATCGACGACTTTGGCGTTCCAAGCCCTTTCCAGGTTGCGCTGCTGTATGGGCGAGAGCGCACAATCCATGACCACGATGCCGGCGTCATGCGTTTTGACCAGGCCCGCGATTTCTTCGACCTTGCCCTTGCCGAGATAGGTGGCCGGGCGCGGCGCGTTGAGCGTGACAATGCCCGAGTGCTGCACGTCAAGATCGATGGCGCACGCAAGTCCGATGGCCTCATCGAGCTTTGCCGACGGAGTCCGCTCGGCGGATGCCGACCGCGCGCCATTGTACGGGGCGCGGCGGAGCACCGGCTCAAGAACCAACGCCCGCCCGGTCGGTGCCCCCGGCGGCCCGGCGGCACCGAGCCGATCGGCTCGGGTATTGCGGCGGCGCGGCTCCAATCAGACCTTTTCCGCAGGCGCCGCTTCCTCGGCACCTTCGAAAAGCTGGACAGGATGACCCGGCATGATGGTCGAAATCGCGTGCTTATAGACTAGCTGCGAATGACCGTCGCGGCGAAGAAGCACGCAGAAATTGTCAAACCAGGTGACCACGCCTTGTAGCTTGACGCCGTTCACCAAAAAGATGGTGAGCGGAATCTTGTTTTTGCGGACGTGATTAAGGAAGGTGTCTTGCAGATTTTGTGCGGCTGCCATGGCCGTTGCTTCCGTTCTTGCCACGCGGGCCCCTGCCCCGCGGGTCGTTTCTTTTTGCGGATTGGCGGACGAACCCAAGCCGCACCTCGATGCATGGTGGGCGACGGCGCAACCCGCCCTGCCCACCCCAGAGAGCACTCCTATAAGTAAGGTGAGTTGAGCGCAGCGAAACCCACCGCTAGCCACAATTCCGATATGGGTTTTGCTCCGCTCAACCCATGCTCACGCGACGGCGCGACCTGGCGCAGAAGCCCCAGTCTAGCCAATTTGGCATTAGAAGACGCGGAACGCTCGGATGCAAGCCCCAGTTGGCGCCGCGCGCATCTTGGAGCGGACGGAGCTCGCTCTACTTCTGCTCGGCATACCGATGGAAATCTCGCCGCAGCGCGATGGCGACCGGTCCCGGCTTTCCGTCGCCGACAACGTGGCCGTCGATACGCACGACGGGCATCAGGATCTGCGTCGCCGAGGTCACGAAAGCTTCCCGTGCCGCGTGAGCTTCATCGAGAGAGAACGGCCGCTCCTCAACCGTCAGCCCCTGCCCTTTTATGACATCGAGCAAGACCGTACGGGTGACGCCGCGGAGAATGGCGTGGTCGGCATGTCGGGTCACCAGCTTACCGTCGCGGGTGACAATCCAGGCATTGACGGAGGCCCCTTCGGTGATCATGCCGCCGTGGTCGATGAACCAAGCCTCACGCGCGCCGCGGTCGATTGCGGCCTGTCGCGCCAGCACGTTCGGAAGAAGACCCACGGTCTTGATGTCAACCCGCCCCCAACGGTTGTCCGTCACACTGACGACCGAGATCCCGATCGCGGCGAGCGATTCAGTGCGCTTGGCATTGAGCGGGCGCGCCGTCACGACCAGGCTTGGCTTCAGGCCGGTCGCAGGAAAAGCAGGATCTCGCCGGGCCACGCCGCGCCCGATTTGCAGATACACCAAACCATAGCCGATCCGGTTTCTGGCCACGACTTCACGCAGGACGATCCCGAGCGCCGCACGCGTCATCGGCATGCGAATACGGATGGCGTCGAGTGAGCGCTCGAGCCGATCGAGGTGGCGCCGCTCGTCAATCAGGCACCCTGTCCTCACCTCGCAGACTTCATAGACTGCATCGGCAAATTGATAACCGCGATCCTCGACGTGGACTTTTGCGTCCCCGAACGGAACGTAGCGGCCGTTGACGTAAGCAATGCGGGACATCGGCGCTTCCGCGTGGGAGGCTTGGCTCGATCTAGTGTGGTGAGGCGGTTCAGAAGTCTGCATCATCCTTATTAGGTGGGGCTCGTTATGCGGACTCCGGAATCGGGATACTAAATTAGTCGATGCCGAGCGCCTTGAGTTTGCGATGCAGTGCCGATCGCTCCATGCCGACGAATTCGGCGGTGCGGGAAATATTGCCGCCGAAGCGATTGATCTGGGCCAGGAGATATTCGCGCTCGAAGACCTCGCGCGCCTCGCGTAAGGCAAGGCTCATCAGTTGCTCGCCGCCGTTGCCGTTGGGCATGTTGGGAATCATCGAGCCGACGTCCTGAGGCAGCATGGCAGCGGTAATCACCGCCTCGGGATCGCCGCCGGCTAGTATCATCAACCGTTCGACGTTGTTGCGCAATTGGCGCACGTTGCCCGGCCAATTGTGCGACTGCAGCACGGCGAGCGCGTCAGCCCCGACATTCCGCTTGGGCAGTCCGGTGGCGTGCGATATCTGGGTCATGAAATATTCGACGAGTTCGGGAATGTCCTCGCGCCGCTCAGCGAGCGAGGGCACCCGGATCGGAACGACCGACAGCCGATGGAACAAATCCTCGCGGAATTTGCCTACGGCGATTTCAGCCTCGATATTACGGCTGGTCGACGAGACGATGCGTACGTCGACGGTCACCTTGGTGCTGCCGCCGACGCGCTGAAACGTCTGGTCGACCAGGATGCGCAGAATTTTGTTCTGTGTCTCGCGCGGCATATCGGCGATTTCGTCGATGAACAAGGTGCCGCCATGCGCCTCTTCCATCGCGCCGATTTTCCGGCTCTGCGTCCCGTTGCTCAATTCGACGCCGAACAGCTCGACTTCCATGTGCTCCGGCGAGATGGCGGCGGCGTTGATCACGACAAACGGCGCGTGCGCGCGCGTAGAGTGGGCGTGGATCGTGCGCGCGGCGAGTTCTTTGCCGCTGCCTGAAGGCCCCACGATCATGGTACGGCTGTTGGTCGGCGCCAGCTTTTCGACAGTCTGCCGCAATTGATTGGCCGCGGGAGAATGGCCGACGATCACGGTCGGCAACGGGGCGAACTGCTTGAGCTCTCTCACCTCGCGCTTGAGGCGCGAGTTCTCCAGCGCTCGCTCGGCAACCAGCAAAAGCCGGTCCGCCTTGAATGGCTTCTCGATAAAATCGTAGGCGCCTCGTTTGATGGCGGAGACTGCCGTTTCGATGTTGCCGTGACCGGAAATCATCACGATCGGCAATTCGGGATGCTCGAGCTTGAGCGCATCGAGCAGTTGCAAGCCGTCGAGCCGGCTGCCCTGAAGCCAGATATCGAGGAACACCAAATTCGGACGCCGCGCCACGACCGCGGCGAGCGCATCGTCGCTGTCGTGCGCGGTGCGCGTCGAATAGCCTTCGTCCTGGAGAATGCCGGCGACCAGTTCGCGAATGTCTGCTTCGTCGTCGACGATGAGGATGTCGGATGACATGGATCAACTCACCGGTTCACGGTCGTGGACCGGCTGCGCGGGGCTCGGCACCGGCTCGACGGTGAAGCGCAATTGCATCCAGGCACCGCGCGCACCAGGCATCTTCTCCGACGCGTCGCGCAGCTCGATGCGCCCGCCATGCTCTTCGAGAATACGACCGACGATGGCGAGGCCGAGGCCGGTGCCCTTTTCGCGCGTGGTGACGTACGGCTCAAGCAGACGCGCCCGGTTTTCCTTGGGCAAGCCGATGCCGTTATCGATCACGTCGATTATGGCTTCATCGCCCTCGCGTTTGGCGCTTACGACGATGCGGCCGCGCCCGAGTTCGTCCGGCGGTACCGCGGCGATTGCTTCAGTTGCATTCTTGATGATGTTGGTCAGCGCTTGCGAGATCAAGCGGCGGTCAAACCGCGCTGGCATGACGTCTCCCGCGAGGTTGACGTCAAAATCGATATCGGGATGGCCGACCCGCAGAAGGAAAACGACCTGGCGGACGGTGTCGGCCACGTCCTCATCGGCGATCACCGGCTTCGGCATGCGCGCGAAGCGGGAGAATTCGTCGACCATACGCTTGATGTCGTCGACCTGGCGCACGATCGTGTCGGTACATTGCTCGAAAATGCCGACGTCCTCGGTGATCAGTTTGCCGTACTTGCGGCGCAGGCGCTCGGCAGACAGCTGTATCGGCGTGAGTGGGTTCTTGATCTCGTGGGCGATGCGGCGCGCAATATCGGCCCAGGCGGATGAGCGCTGGGCGAGAACGAGTTCTGTGATGTCGTCGATGGTGATGACGTAACCGTGATCGGATTCGGGCGCCTGCTCACTGGTGACGCGGATCGAGAAATTGCGTTCTTGAGCGTCGCGGGTGATGGCAATCTGGCGCTGAATCAGGCGCTGATTGCTGCTACGTGCCGCCGCGAAGACTTCACCAAGCTCGGGCGTGACGTCATTGATCGGATGGCCCAGCGCGTCGCCTTCGCTGCAGCCGATCAGCTTTTCCGCCGATCGATTGAGAATGGTGATGCGGCCGTCGGCATTGACGCCGATCACCCCGGCACTGGCGCCAGCAAGCACGGCTTCGGTAAAGCGCCGCCGGCTGTCGATAAGGTCGCGCGCACGTACGATATCCTCATGCTGCGTGCGCAATTCCTGCGTCATCTTGTTGAAGGTTTCGCCGAGCTGGGCCAGGTCTCCTTCCGAGCGGCGCACCGGCACCTGGATGTTCAGATTGCCGGTCGAGACGACATTGGCTGCGCCGATCAGGCGCCGGATCGGGGCGACAAGCCGGTTGGCAAAATCCAGTCCGATCCATGCCGACGACAGCAGCACGATAAGTGCAATAACGGTAAACATCAGCGCGAAGGCGATTTGAATACCGAGCCGGCGCGCTTCCAGGTTGGCATATTCGCCGATGCTTTGCCGCGTTGCCGTGAGTTGCTGCACGACAGTCGGGTCAAGCATTTGCGCGACGTAGAGATAAAGATTGTCATAGCCGTGCAGCTTAACCGCTGCGGCGACGTGATCGCCTTGCGGAATGAGAGCGACCTGCGGTTCGGTTTCGGTGATGCGGCTCAGTAGTTCGGGTGACGGCAGCACGACCGGTTTCGGCATGGTCACGTCGGCCCGCTCCACCGTGGAGCCGTCCGGACGGATGATGATGGCGGCGGACAACCCGCGTCCTTTTGCCTGCTCGGTGAGAAACTGGCGGAATTGAGCGCGATTCTGATCGAACAACGGTTTGGCGCGGGCAACGTCGTACGCCATGGCCATGATCTCGCCGCGGATGATCTGAGCGTGATCGGTCACGTAGGCGTCGGCGACGATCGCGGATTGCTCGATCAGAGCGCGGGTGCGGCTGGAAAAGTAGCTGTCAAGTCCGCGGTCGAGCGTGGTGCTCGCAACCACGGCAACCAGCACCGTGGGCACTGCCGCCATGACGGCAAACAGGCCGACAATCTGCACATGCAGCCGCGAACCGGCTCGGCCGCGCCGGCGCGCCTGGACGACGAGCCAAACCTCACGGCCGATGATCACGATCAAAAGAACGCCGGTCACGACGTTGCCCAGGAGCAGGTCGACGACCACCTGGTGAACCGGGGCGATGGGAGTGAGATCGGCGAGGACCAAGAACGTGGCAGTCGCCGAAAGCAGCGCAATCCCGACGGCGAGGGCGCCAATCAGACGGGACGCGACTGGCATTGGCGATGCCGCACCCGGCTCAAGGGGCGCGACGTGTTCGACACTTGCCATGAACCCCTTGAGAACGCGGGTCTGTTGTCGCGAGGCGCAGATCGGATAGAGCCCGGCCATCCGTCCCCGAGTGCGGCTTTTATACAACAATGTTGCCCGATTGCGACAATTCCGGGGCGTTTCCGGACGACTAAGGTTCAGTCGGAGAGGAATGCCTCACGCGCCGCTGGTGCGGTAGACTTGAATTTCCAGGTCCCGAATTTTTTTGCGCAGCGTGTTGCGATTGACGCCAAGGAGATCGGCTGCGCGGATTTGATTGCCGTGGGTCGCCGTCAGCGCCGCCGATAGGAGCGGCGCTTCGACCTCGCGCAAGATGCGGTGATAAAGACCGGGCGGCGGCAGTCCATTGTCGAATCCGGAGAAATACCGCGCCAGATAACGCTCGACTGCATTCGAAAGGGGATCCTCCGCGCGCCCACTCTCGCCCGGCGTTACGAAGGTGGGCTGCGACAGTTCGGATTCGATCACGGCGGCTGTGATCGTCTCCTGGGGATAAAGCGCGGCAAGACGCCGGGCCAGATTTTCCAGTTCACGAACATTACCGGGCCAGCGATGACGCTTGAGACGTTCGAGGGCGGCCTGATCAATCTGCTTAAGGGCAAGCCCTTCCCGCGCCACTTGCGCGAAGAAGTGCCGGATCAGGTCGGGGATGTCCTCGGTGCGCTCGCGCAGCGGCGGCAACCGCAAGGGCACGACGTTGAGGCGAAAGAACAAATCCTCGCGGAACAGTCCCTGCTGGATGAGCTGGCGCAAATCCTTGTTTGTCGCAGCGATGATGCGCACGTCGGTCTTGATTGGCGTACGACCGCCCACGGTGGTGTATTCGCCCTGCTGCAGGACGCGGAGAAGGCGGGTCTGCGCTTCCATCGGCATGTCGCCGATTTCATCGAGGAAGAGAGTGCCGCCTTCGGCCTGTTCGAAGCGTCCAGCGCTGCGTGAATTGGCGCCGGTAAAGGCGCCCTTTTCATGGCCAAAGAGCTCCGACTCGATGAGGTCGCGCGGGATCGCGGCCACGTTGATCGCGACGAACGGGCCGGTGTGGCGCTTGCCATAATCGTGCAACGCGCGAGCCACTAGCTCCTTGCCGGTACCGGATTCGCCGGCGATCATGACGGTTAGATCCGTTTGCATCAATCGCGCCAGAACGCGGTAAATCTCCTGCATCGCAGGAGACCGGCCGACCAGCGGAATCGATTCGAAATCCTCGGTTTTTGTCGGCTGGCTCGGCTTCTCTTTCGGTTCCGACAGCGCGCGCCCGATGATCGAAATAAGCTCTTTGAGATCGAACGGCTTGGGCAGGTATTCGTAGGCGCCGCGCTCGGAAGCGCGGACCGCCGTCATGAACGTGTTCTGCGCACTCATGACGATGATTGGCAGATCGGGACGCGCTTTCTTGATTCGCGGCAGAAGGTCGAAGGCGCTTTCGTCGGGCAACAGCACGTCGGTGACGATCAGATCGCCGTCGCCTTGGCTGATCCAACGCCACAATGTAGCGGCATTGCCGGTGGAGCGAACTTCGTACCCGGCGCGCGACAGTGCTTGGTTGAGTACGGTCCGGATCGCCGCATCGTCGTCGGCAACGAGTATGCTTCCCGTAGGCATCAAGACTCCCCTCGCGACCACCGACTGCCGTGCGACTCGGATGCGGCGGCTGTGTATTTGGGCATGAGAATGCGGAAGACGGTGCGACGGGATTGCGATTCACATTCGACGATTCCGCCGTGGTCACCGATGATCTTGGCCACCAGCGCGAGCCCCAGACCCGATCCGGTCGGTTTGGTGGTGACGAACGGATCGAACAGATGCGGCATCAATTCATCGGGAACGCCGGGGCCGTTGTCGCGCACGCAGAACTCAAGCGGCAGAGAGATTCGCGTTCTGGCGCCCGGCAATGACAACCGCACGCCGGGCCGGAAGGCGGTCGTGAGTGCTATCTCGCCACCGGCAGCATTTTCCCCGATCGCTTCGGCAGCGTTCTTGATCAGGTTAAGAAAGATCTGGACCAGTTGATCGCGATTCGCCAGGACCGGCGGCAGCGACGGATCATAGTCTTCGGCAAACTTGATGTTGCGCGCGAAGCCCGATTGCGCCAGCCGCTTCACGTGGTCGAGCACAATGTGGATGTTGATCGGCTCGCGTTTAACCGGCCGTTCGTCGCCAAACACTTCCATGCGGTCGACGAGCTTCACGATGCGGTCGGCTTCGTCGCAAATGAGCCGCGTCAGTGTGCGGTCCTCGTCGCTTACGGATTGCTCCAGCAATTGCGCCGCGCCGCGGATTCCGGACAGCGGATTTTTGATTTCGTGGGCCAGCATAGCAGCGAGCGCGATCACCGAACGGGCGGCGCCGCGATGCGTGAGCTGGCGGTCCATTTTGTCGGCAATGGTGCGCTCCTGCAGCATCACCACCACGGAATTGATCTGTTCCGGCAGGGGCGCGGCGTGCAGATCGACGAGCCGATCGCCGGGGTTGCGCGGGGTCCCAAGGTCGACCTTGTATTCGTTGACCGCCGCGCCGCGCGCGCGTACCTGCTCGATAAGCGTCAACAGAGGGCTGCCGAACGGCACTAGGTCCCGCAATGACTGGCGTCGCAACAGCGGCACGGAAATCTCGAAGAAGGCCTCCGCCGCCGCATTGGCGTCGATGAGTTTATTGTCCGGCGCCACGACGATGACGGGGTGGGGAAGCGCGTTGAGCACCGCGTCCGCGGCCGATACCATGACGAGCGGTTCAGCCAAGCTCACGGCCATTCCTTCGTCGAGGGCTGATGGCGTCGCTGACGGAAATCGGCTGGTGACGCCCATTTCGCGCCAAACCGCGGGTCTGCCCAGAAAGTAGGCTGATACTTTTCATTGCATATAGTTTAGACAAATCCATTATAGGTGCAAGTGCTGCAGCGCAATATTGTTAACCTGTGCACATGACCGGAGTGGGGGCGTGGTCCCAGGCTGCCCTTCTCTACTGTCCTGGTTCCGAAGTTAGTATCATGGTGCGAACCCCATTTGCGAACTTCGGAGTCGAAGGGACACTCGCAAGTTATTGATCTTGTGTTGCTTCGGTTCAGAAGTCCGCACGACGAGCCGGCGCAAGAATGATGCGACTTCTGAAGCGCCACAGGTGCGGTTCGCACATTCCCCGCACATCGGCTAAAGGGATCGCTCAAACAGAGAGCGGAGCAGATTACGATGAGCGTCGTCGCGGCTGTCATCGTTGCGGCGGGTCGGGGGCAACGTGCTGGCGGCGAAATCCCCAAGCAATATCGAATGGTTGCGGGCGCGCCGGCCATTCGCGCCACACTGTCCGCATTTACCTGCCACCCCAAGATCGATATGGTTCAGCCGGTCATTCACCCAGCTGACGAACAATTGTTTCAGGGCGCCAGCGGCCGCTTGGGCAAGCTTTTGCCGCCGGTCTCAGGCGGGGCGACACGGCAGATTTCCGTCCATGCGGGGCTCGGTGCCTTGCAAGAGCGGGCGCCGGATTTGGTGCTCGTTCACGACGCTGCGCGGCCATTTCTAAGCGGCGATCTAATCGGACGCGCCATCGAAGCCGGCAAGCAGTATGGCGCAGCGGTGCCCGGAATCGCTCTGGCCGATACGGTGAAGCAAATCGACGAAGAAGGATCGGTAAGGCAAACCCTGGACCGTGGCCGATTGCGCATGGTGCAGACGCCGCAGGCATTCGCGTTTGCGCTGATCGTCGACGCCCATCGCCGCGCCGCCGCGGCGGGCCGCGATGACTTTACCGACGATGCCGCGCTTGCCGAGTGGAGTGGACATCCCGTGCGGGTATTCGAAGGTGAGGCCGCCAACGTGAAATTGACCACCAATGACGACTTTGCCCGCGCCGAACTTTTGTACGGGGCGGCGCTCGCCGACGTGCGCACCGGAACCGGCTTCGACGTGCACGCCTTTACCGACGGTGATCATGTGATGCTCGGCGGCGTCCGGATTCCGCATACATGCGCCGTGACCGGCCATTCCGATGCCGACGTCGTCCTGCATGCGCTGGTGGATGCGATTTTGGGTGCGCTTGCCGAAGGCGACATTGGCCAGCATTTTCCGCCGAGCGATCCGCAGTGGCGCGGCGCTTCGTCAGACCGCTTTCTTGCCTTCGCCTCCGAGCGGGTGCGCGCGCGGGGCGGCATGATCGGTAATCTCGACGTTACAGTCGTGTGCGAATCGCCCCGTGTGTCTCCGCATCGTGATGCGATGCGCGCGCGCATCGCGGCGATCGCCGGCATCGATCCTGACCGCGTGGCGGTCAAGGCAACGACGAGCGAGAAAATGGGCTTTACCGGGCGAAGCGAAGGACTTGTGGCGATGGCGACGGCGACGCTGCGTCTGCCGTGGAACCGAGCATGACCGATCAAGAGCTGCGCGCGGCGGCAAAGCACGTTCTCGCTCTCTGCCGTGCACGTGGCCTGCGCGTCGCGACCGCGGAATCCTGTACCGGAGGGCTCGTTGCCGCGGCGCTCACGGAAATTGCAGGCTCTTCCGATGTGGTCGAAGGCGGATTCGTCACCTATTCGAATCAGGCCAAGGAGAACATGCTCGGCGTGCCGGCCGCGATGCTGGCGCGTTACGGCGCGGTGAGCGCGGAGACTGCTGGCGCAATGGCCGTGGGAGCTTTGGATAATTCGCAAGCCGACATTTCCGTGGCCATTACCGGGATTGCCGGTCCTGGCGGCGGCAGCAAGCGGAAGCCGGTCGGACTCGTGCATTTCGCCGCGGCGAGCCGCGATGGACGGCGCGTGCAGCGGCGGCGCCTGTTCGGCAAGATCGGCCGACGCCGTGTACGCGAGTGCTCGGTGGCCGAGGCGTTGGGCCTGCTGGAAGAGTTGGCGCGCTGACCACGGCGGCTCGGCTATCCGCACGCCCGGATACAAACCAAAGGCAATCGGACGCTGCGCACCGCTCAGTTTGCCGTGCCGTCGACCAAAGCCAGGATGTTGTGCAGCACGCAGCTATTTCTCTGCACAAGCTGACGGTTCACCCGGACCTCGGCATTGACGGTCGGTTGGGCCTTGCCGGCAGGCGATGTTTGCCCCCCCTGCTCTTGCACCCGCGGCGGCACTTTGAGAGCGCTTGTTCCATCGCAGTTATCGGGATCGCCCAACATCCAGGACACGACCTCGAAGGTGGTCTGCGATATTTTCCAGCCCAGCGCCAATCCATAGGTTTGATCATCAACGCCGACGATCTGCAGGTTGGACTTCGGGCCAGGATCATTGCAGTCCTTGGCTGCGGCGCGGGTTTCTCCAGTGTGATCGATGCCATCGCAGGCGCGCGCGACCGCCTCATTGGCCAAACCATCCCGCACGCTGAGGATCGCATCGATCGGCCCCATCACATCGCCAAAAGAGGTGCCATGGATGTCGCTGGGCTTTGGCTGTGGATCGGAACTGGTGAGCAGAATGAGCCGCAGGTCGGCGTTGTCCTTGGCGGCGATCGGCTTGAGCGCGTTGTAAAGCGCGAGGGCAGTCGTCGCCCCCGAAGAATCGGCATAGCCACCATCGACGAAGTTCCAATAGGTCGTGGCATCCGAATCGCCGGCCGCCGGCCGATTTTCGACAAGCGTGGAGAATGGCGGAAGCACTCCCGGAAATCGCGCGCTGACCACGGCTGCCTGGATCAGCGAGATTGGGTGACTAGGACTCACTAGGTCCGGCATTTTGGGATCGAGAAAAGAGTAGAGGGATTCATCGATTGCGTGCAGCGGAAATGGCGCAAAGGCGGCTCGAAAACCGGTCTCGACCCAGGTCGCGTTGAGCACAAGAGCGGGGGCGCCGCCTTTAGTCGACCAATGGCTGAGGAACGGTCCGTCGAGGTCCTGAGCTGCCCCCGTATCTTGCGCTTGGACCGATTGTTCAAAGCTCGCCGCCAGTTCATCGGCACGCCCGGCGCGGGCAAACCCGAGCATTTGCGGGAAAATGGCGGCAATGACCGGAGAAAAGTGATCGGCCTGCAGGATTTCCGATACCTTTGCGCACAGTTTGCCGGCCGTGGACTGCGCGCCGTCGGAGCCGGAGGGCAGGCAGCCTTCCGATGCGACTTTATCCGCTGTGCTGGCGGAGCCGACTTGCTTGCCGAGGACGCCGGCCATCGGAGAAATCTTCGCGGCAGAGGGTCGCGCGATTTGCGATTGGTCAAGAGCTTGAAAGATCGACGCGCCTATCGCGCCGCCGGAAACAGCGCTGATCGCGAACAGGTGTCGTGAAAAGCACGGATTTGCATCTTGTAACCGCGCGAGAAG
Source organism: Xanthobacteraceae bacterium (assembly GCA_050725855.1). Taxonomy (GTDB): domain Bacteria; phylum Pseudomonadota; class Alphaproteobacteria; order Rhizobiales; family Xanthobacteraceae; genus BOG-931. The sequence continues at coordinate 15,117 of JBOHIU010000198.1, forward strand.
GAGCGATGCGGCACTCGCCGCGTAGATGCCGCCGCCCTCGACCGCAAAGATGAAGACTGGATATTTGGCTGTCGCGGGACACGCGAATGGCACGGCGCTGGCCGTGCTGCCGCCATTCGCCGTTTCCGGGCGCGGGCTCCTGACGTAGTTTAGCCAAGATTCGAATTGCTGCTGCAAGGTTGGCTGTCGTGCGTCTGCCGATCGGAGATCGACGGGATGGCCTCCCCGCCATTCGAAGTAATTGATGCCCGCCGTGACCGCCAATACGCAGGCTACGCCTGCCACGGCCCAAAACCGAGATACCAGCGCCATGAGCAAGACGAAAGCGCACAGCACGATCACTGTACCGACGGACCATGGCACCGGAATTGGCAGAAGCACCGTACAAACGACCACCGCGACGACGAGCGTAAGAACGGGAAAGCCCGATCGTTGCGAGAGCAGAGCAAGCAATGCAAAAATCGAGATCACGAACAAAAGCTCAAGCGCCAAAGTCGCGAGCGGGCCGAGCGCGCGATACACGGTCACAACCGTATCGGCCGAGGCGAGAAAAGATAACAGAAGGCTCGCCACGGCTAGCAGACCGACTGCTGCACAGATCGTAATTTGCAACTTTGCACTTTCACGAAAACGATACAGCAAAAACGCGACGAAAAGCCCGATCGAGATCACCCAACTCATGGCAACTGGAATGATCGCCCAACCGTGGACGGCGCCCTCGGGCTCGGCGGGCGTGAAGCTGAAATAAAGCAAAAGGATCGCTAGCCATGGAAATAGCACCCAAACGAACATCAACGAGCGATGATGTTTGCGCAAATTAACCCCGGTAGTTTTCTGCAGGCCGGGCGAGAACACGAACGCGCGAATGGTGTAAAGGCGGTGGTAGCCAAAATAGTAGAGCGCGGTTGCCGCCGCCACGGCCGCGTAGATCAAAGCAAGATCAGTGGGTGAAGGATTGAAATCTGGGCTGTCGGTGAGCAACTGCGCTAGTAGAGCGGCGGCCGCGGGTGTGACAACAATGACGGCCTGTTGCAATCTCGGTGCTTTCGGATTGGCGGCTACGAGTATCGACAACACGATGCCCAGGACTAAAACCGCGAAAATGACCGCGCCTGCACTCGGCATCGGCACATGCTGCATATCCGCGGCTGTCCACGGGGACGGCGGATAGGCCGGATTGTTCAACGCCTTAGTCAGGATTTGCAGCTGCCTGACAAGCTGGACTTTGGCGTTGAGCAGACCCGCGGCAAGTCCGACCCAGGGTGATAGCGCGAGCGCGATTGCCATCATGTCCTGCAGTCGGCGCAACCGGGAACGTGCGCCTAGTTCGGCGTTGACCGAATAGATCGGTGTGGGCCGCAACGTGTTGAGCATATAATGGGTTTCGTAGAGTATCGCGCTGATCAGCGCGAAGCCCAGCGCGGCGGCTGCAACCCGGACCGCCAACCAGGGGCTCGTAGCCGTGTCCTCCAAGTAGGACACGTAGATCTCCCGAAGCTGACCGCCGCTTGCCAGGAGCACGAACACGATCGCCACCGCGATGAGCGGCAAGAGGTGAAACATTTTCAAAACACGTCGAAGTGGCAGCCACACGCTGCGCTGCAGCCACGGATCCAGTTCTCCCTTCTTCTCGTCCAACAGTTCCCAGCTCGTCATTTCGCGTCGTCCAGCCGGATGAGCACACCGTCCGCGCGATATTTTTCGAGGACGTGATCGCATGCGTTCTTGCTCGCCGCACCGTACGCCAGAAAGTAAATCTGCTTGAGCAGGGGCAGGCGGCTGCTGCGCATGTGTTCGATGGCGGCGGGAACGATCAAATCCGCGACCTCATCGACTTTGAGCCCGCCCTCTCCGGCACCGAACATCGGAATAAGGATCGACTCGTAATCCTTTAGTTTGAAACGGTTCATCAAGATTCCCTGGCAAATCATGTTCCAAGCGATCTTTCGCACTTTCTTGTTTTCCTTATCCGCCTTGTCGAGAACGGCCTGCACGCAATCCCTCAGTCTGTCTCGATCCGCGCGGAGCCGTGTCCGCGGACCGCCTTCGACGGTGGCCACGTGAAGAATTCGCCGCACGCCATGAGTGGATTTCAAGCGGCCCGATACGGTCGCCAGCACTGTTCCGATCCTGACGTGGCCGAGCGGACCGACCGCGTTCCGCAATGCATCATTGATTGCGTCGTCGACCACGTTGCCCTGCTCGTCGATGTGGGCGCCGAGATATCTGATGCTGGCCGAGACGCTTCGATCGAGGAAGCGGGCCATTAGCATGTCGGTATTCTCGGAATTAACCCAGATCCCGACCCCTTTCACCTTTTCGATGTCGCCGGTCTTATAGCCGACGATCAAGGCGGTATTTTCTTTCAGCTGGTAGCGTACCGTCGAAGGAGGTAGCGGACCCTGCCGGCTCGCTGGCGCCGTGGGCACGCTGGCAGCGTTAAGCGCCGGCAGCGGCGATTTATCGCCCTGGCTCGACAGCAAATATTCCTGAAGCCACCGCGCGGTCGTGATGAGCTTTGGATTTTCGATCGAACCTTTCGCCAACCGCTCGAGCAGGTCGTTGACCGTAAGCTGCACGGATTCGACGAGCCGGATGTCGTCGGCGCGGGCTTTCAGGTAATCCTTCAACCAATAAGCCCCGATCGCAAGCTTGGGATCTTCGATCGATCCTCGCGCCAGCGCCTGCATGAGATCGCCTACCGGCATATGCAGCACGGCGATGTCCTCGCCATCAATGCCGCCGCCGAAGCCTATCCGGTCGCTGTCGTGCGCTTCCGCGAAATAAAGGAAGATGCGTTCCGACGTGCCGCCCGGCGACGAGAAGAATTTGCAGACCAGCCGGGGATTGCTGATGCGATAGCCGGTTTCCTCCCGAGTTTCGCGAATGATGGCTTGCTCGGCCGTCTCCCCCGCATCGATCATGCCGGCGGTCGCTTCGGTAATCCATCCGTCCGTTGTATCCGGAGCATCGCGACGACGGGCGATCAAAGTCGGAACCTTGAATTGATCGACCATGACGACCGCGTTGGCATCTGCGTTGTAGAGCAACACCGCAACCGAGTCGCCGCGCTCGAATATCAGCCGCCGTTGGTCGGGGCTCATCGTCCCGTCGTGTCGTTCGTGCGCGACGATTACTTCGTCGATTTTAAAGAAATCGTCGAACAGGCGCGCCTGCTTGTGAATGATTGCCTTGCGGGCCCCTGGCATGGCCGCCTCCAGCCTCTTCGTTGGTGGAATCCACCCCTTGGCCGAAAGAATAGCAGATCAAGGCCGCGGAACGAATTGGCACTGGCCGGCCGAGCCCTAACTTTCAGGCAGCCCGCGTACCGTAGACCTGGTCGGCGCGGCGCTCGAAAGCCGCTGCGAAACGCCGGAAAGCCGCGTCGAATACGCCGCCCATCAAGAGCCCGAGCATGCGGCTTCTGAATTCATAAGTGAGGAAAAACTCGACCTCGCAGGCTTGGTCGTCGGTTGGGTGAAAACTCCAGCGATTGTTCATGCGCCGGAACGGACCTTCGAGGTATTCGACCAGAATGGCGAGTTGCGGCCGATTGAGCGTCACCCTGCTGGTAAAACTCTCGCGAATAATCTTGTAGGTGACCGTCATGTCGGCGATGATGACCTCCCGGCCGGCTTCATCGATGCTGCGTTTGCGCACACTGAGTGATTGACACAACGGCACGAATTCCGGGTAGCGGTCGACATCGGCGACCAGGTCGAACATGTCGGTGGCCGAGTGCCGCACGAGGCGCTTTGTGGAAAATTGCGGCATCAGCTCGGTCCAGACGCTGCAAGAACAACCCTGCCGCTGCGCTCACGGTCAATTGGCCCGATGCGCGAACGACAATCAGTTCTCCTCGAGTTGGCCATGAAGCAGCGCTGCGGCTGTGCCCCACGGCTACGCATACTTGTCATCGCGCGCTGCCTTCAGCCGCGCGAAGTCCTCGCCGGCATGATGCGATGAACGCGTGAGCGGGCTTGCCGAGACCAGGAGAAATCCCTTGGCGTAGGCGATCGTCGCCAGTGCCGCGAACTCCTCGGGTGCGATGAATCGCATGACCGCATGATGCTTCCGCGAAGGCTGAAGGTATTGGCCGATGGTGAGGAAATCGACATCTGCCGAGCGCAAATCATCCATCACTTGCAAAATTTCGTCGCGCTCCTCACCCAGTCCGACCATGATTCCGGACTTGGTAAACATTTTCGGATCAATCTCCTTCACGTGCTGCAGCAGCCGGATCGAAGCGAAATAGCGGGCGCCCGGTCGCACCGTGAGATATTTGGACGGCACCGTTTCAAGGTTGTGATTGAAAATGTCGGGACGCGCCGCGACCACGGTCTCGATGGCGCGATCCTTGCGCAGGAAATCCGGCGTCAGGACTTCGACGGTGGTGTCCGGGCAGCGGGTGCGGATGGCGCGGATGACGGCGGCGAAATGCCCCGCTCCGCCGTCACCGAGATCATCGCGGTCAACCGAAGTGATGACGACATGCGACAGCCCGAGCTTCTGCGTCGCCGCCGCGACGTGACCCGGTTCGGTGGTGTCGAGGCCCACCGGCAGCCCGGTCTTGACGTTGCAGAAGGCGCAAGCGCGCGTGCAGGTATCCCCCATGATCATGAAAGTGGCGTGCTTCTTTTCCCAGCACTCGCCGATATTGGGGCAGCCAGCCTCTTCGCAGACGGTGTGCAGGCCGTTCGCGCGCACGATCTGCCGAGTCTCCAGATAGCCCCGCGAAACCGGCGCCTTGACCCGTATCCAGTCTGGCTTGCGCAAGGCGGGTTGGTCCGGCCGATGCGCCTTTTCCGGGTGGCGGGCCGGCCCACTCACCGCGATTGTGTCGATTAAAATGGCCATAACGGTTCCAGACGGGATTCAAATCCCGCAACCGATACTTACGGGCCGGTGTAACGCGCTGCAAGGCGGCTTGCGGCACGCGACGGTACCTTGTCTGGACAATGCCAAGCTGAAGTCCGTCGAAAGGACGGGATTGGTCGCGTAACCTGTCATTCCGGATCGCCGCGCGGCGGCGAATCCGAAATCCATTATTCGCTGACCTCATTATGGATTCCGGGTTCCACGCTTTGCTCGGCCCCGGAATGACGGCGTATCACATATTCAAAACTCTGCCGTAGGCGTCGAGCACGGCCTCCTTCATCATCTCCGACAGAGTCGGATGCGGGAAGACCGTGTGCATGAGCTCTTCCTCGGTCGTTTCCAAGTTCATGGCGATCACGTAGCCTTGGATCAGCTCGGTGACTTCCGCGCCGACCATGTGCGCGCCCAGGAGCTGACCGGTGTTCTTGTCGAAGATCACCTTGACCAATCCCTGGTCCTCGCCCAGCGCGATGGCTTTGCCGTTGCCGACGAAAGGGAATCGGCCGACCCGGATGTCGCGCTTCTGCTCTTTCGCCGCCTGCTCGGTGACACCCACGGATGCGATCTGAGGCGTGCAATAGGTGCAGCCGGGAATGAGCCGCTTGTCCATGGCGTGCGGATGCAGGCCCTTGATGGCCTCGACGCAGATGACGCCTTCGTGCTCGGCCTTGTGCGCCAAAAGCGGCGGGCCGGCGACATCGCCGATGGCGTAGATTCCCGGTACGTTTGTCTTGCAGGCACCGTCGATGACGATCGACACGCGTTCGGTTTTGACGCCGAGTTTTTCCAAGCCGAGATTCTCGATGTTGCCGACGACGCCGACCGCGGAGATGACGCGATCGACGGACAGCATCTGCGTGCCGCCTTTGCCGTCGTCGACCGTCGCGCTGACGCTGTCGCCCTTCTTGTCGAGCTTCGTCACCTTGGCGCCGGTGTAGATCTTGATACCCTGCTTTTCGAAGCTCTTCCGCGCGAAGGCCGCGATCTCGGCATCCTCGGCCGGGAGGATTTGCTGCAGCACTTCCACGACCGTCACCTCGGCGCCGAGGGTTCGGTAGAACGAAGCGAACTCGATGCCGATGGCGCCCGAACCGATGACGAGCAGCGACTTCGGCATCCGGTCCGGCACCATCGCCTCGAAATAGGTCCAAATGAGCTTCTTGTCCGGCTCTAGTCCGGGAAGAACGCGCGGCCGCGCGCCGGTGGCGATAATGATATGCTTGGCCTGATATGAGCCGGGACCCAGCGCGCCCTTCGGCGCCTCGTTACGTCCGCTCTTCACCGTGATTTTTCCCGGCGCCTCTATGGCCGCCTCGCCCCAGATCACGGCGACCTTGTTCTTGCGCATGAGAAAGCCGACGCCGTCATTGAGCCGCTTCGAGACGACGCGCGACCGCTTGACCACCGCCGCCGGATCGTAGGTCACCGTCCCGGCCGATAGGCCGTAATCCTTGGCGTGCTGCAGGTAATGGAAAATCTCCGCCGAACGTAACAGCGCCTTGGTCGGGATACAGCCCCAGTTCAGGCAGATGCCGCCCAGATATTCGCGTTCGATGATCGCGGTTTTGAATCCGAGCTGTGCCGCACGGATCGCGCAGACATAGCCGCCCGGCCCGGAGCCGATGATGATGATGTCGAAGTTCGTGTCAGCCATTCAATCCTCGTATGACCACCTTAAACGGTCATGCCCGTGCTTGTCGCGGCCATCCACGGCTCTGGCCTTGATCTATAGAGGCGGCCGCCCGGAACAAGTCTGGCCATCGCGCTGCGGCTAATCGGGGACCGGGCGAAAGATACCGTCCTCGCCCATGCGTTCGAGCACACCGGAGCGAATGTCGAATAAGCAGCCGTGCAGTCGCAATTGGCCCGCTTCGATCGCGCTTGCGATCCAGGGGAAAGTCATCAGGTTGTCAAGCGTCAGACGAACCGATTCATGTTCGCAAAAATCGTGGCGGCGATCAGGCGGCACGGTCATCGTTTTCCGCCGCGCCGGCTCGGCAATGCGCATCCAGGGGCCGACAAATTCGGATAATTCCGGCGGTGTACCATCAAGCAATGCTTTGATGCCGCCGCATATGGCATGGCCCATGACGACAATGTCGGGCACGCGCAACGTCCGCACCGCGAATTCGATAGCGGAACTGACGGCGTGCGGCTGGTCGTCGGGGCTATAGGGCGGCGCCAGATTGGCGATGTTGCGGATGACGAACAGTTCTCCGGGCGCCGCGTTGAACACCATCTGGGGATCGGTGCGGCTGTCGGAACAGGCAATGACCAGCGCGCGCGGGTGCTGACCGAAGCGGCTGAGTTCTTCAAACCGGCCGCTTTCCTCGCGCCACGTCTTCGCGCGAAAGCGGCGATAGCCTGCAATCAACTGATCCATAGGCGGCAGGGCAAATGTGGGTGACTACACTACACCAGCATCATCACCGGATTCTCGATCAGCGTCTTGAACGCACTGATCAAGACGGCGCCGAGCGCGCCGTCGACCGCACGGTGATCGCAACCCAGCGTCACGCTCATGATCTCGGCGGCGACGATCTTGCCGTTGCACACTACGGCGCGTTGCTCGCTGGTGCCGACCGCGAGGATCGTGGCATGCGGCGGATTGATGACGGCAGTGAAGTCCTTGATGCCATACATGCCAAGGTTAGAGACCGCGGTCGTGCCGCCCTGATATTCGTGGGACTTGAGCTTGCGCTCGCGGGCGCGGACGGCGAGGTCACGCATCTCGTTCGAGATGGTGGAGAGCGATTTGGTTTCGGCGTCGCGGATGATGGGGGTGATGAGCCCATTCGGCATCGCCACGGCAACGCCGATGTCGGAATGCTTGTGCTTGAGCATACCGCCATCGGTCCAGCTCACGTTGGCGTCGGGCACTTTCTGCAGCGCCAGCGCCAGCGCCTTGATGACGAAATCATTGACCGAAAGCTTATAGGAAGGCTTGCCATCCGCGCCCTTCGGCGCGGCCGCATTGATCTCCTCACGTGCGTTCAGAAGCTTGCCGACGTCGCAGTCGACGGTCAGATAAAAATGCGGAATGGTCTGCACCGAAGCGGTGAGCCGCTGCGCGATGGTCCGCCGCATTCCGTCGTGCGGAACGACCTCGTAGCTGCCGTCCTCGTAGAGCGCGCGAATCTGCTGATCCGACATTGACGGCGCGATGAGCGGAGCCTGCGCGGGCGCAGTGCCCGGCGCGCGCAGGCCGCGGCCGGACTTTGCCTGTTCGACGTCGCGGGCGACGACCCGGCCGTGCGGGCCAGACCCCTCGATGCGGCCGATGTCGATGCCGGCATCCTTCGCCAACCGTCGGGCCAGAGGAGAAGAAAAAATTCTGGTCGCGCCGCCGGCGGGAGCGCCATGACCATTGGTCCGAGCCCCCTCACCCGCCGCCTTCGGCGGCGGCCTCTCCGCACTGGGAAGCGGTGAAGGCGGCGGTGCCTTGGCTTGAGGTGCAGCTGCAGAGGATATGGCCTGCTGCACATCCCCCTCGCCGCGTTGGGGAGAGGCTTGGGGTGGAGGGGCACTGGCGACTGGTGCTTTTGCCGGCGCAGCGCCCTTCCCGGCCGATGCGGCGGCGACCTTCACGTCCTCGCCCTCTTCCGCAAGAACGGCGATGAGCTGGTTGACCGGCACGTCGTGAGTGCCCTCGGGCACGACGATTTTCGCCAACACGCCGTCATCGACGGATTCGTATTCCATCGTCGCCTTGTCGGTCTCGATCTCGGCGATGACGTCGCCCGTCTTGACCCGCTCGCCTTCCTTCTTCAGCCACTTGGCGAGGTTGCCCTTTTCCATGGTGGGCGACAAAGCCGGCATGAGGATATCGATCGGCATTACTCGCTATCCTCCTTGGTATCGGAGAGGTTAGGAAGTCGTAGAACTTCATCCCCAGGGGGCAAGCTGACGCCTTCTTGTCGCGCCCGTGAGCGCGCAACAATTCTTAGAATCTCTTTTATTTCATCAAGAAGTGGTTTGGCCTTTTCAGCCATATCACCGAAAACGAAATCCCCGGCTAGCGCGAAAAAACGATCAGTTCGTGTCCCGAAAGTATTTACTTCAACAATCAGCGCAGCAAGTCTTTCAAATAGCGCATTCTTCTTCCGGTCCGATAATTTGCTGCCTTCAATTATATGGCGCGCCTTTTCCAGATGATCAAGGATTTTGGTTTTTTCTTCCTCATTAAGTCGCGCAATTCCAAAGGTACTTCCGACTCCAGAGTCGTAGTCGAGCAAGAGACTATCAATCTCGGAATCGACCACGCCGCTGAGTATCTTCGCGCGCTGACTGTTAACGCGCCCAACCATTTCAGCCATGTGCTCATACACGTTAGGACCAGAGGCCGGCAGATCAACGGGAATCTTGTATCTGGAGCAAAACTTTAATGTAAATGCTGCTATTGCAACATAATCTTCCGATTTGCCAGGCCTATGGTTTGGCTGCTGATTCACTACTTTCTGCAAAACGCGCTCGCTGAAAACGACAATCGCACGCGCAGGCTGGATCGGCAGGTCCTGAACGATTTCCTTAAGTAGCGATATCGAGCCCGGTTCGGCCATGGTGAGCTATCGGTAGCAAACCGCCTTCGCCGCCGCGACCACCTCGGCGACCGAAGGCAGCGCCAGCTTTTCGAGATTGGCCGCATACGGCATCGGTACGTCCTTGCCGGCGACGCGCTCGACCGGCGCATCGAGATAGTCGAAGGCGTCAGCCATAACGCGGGCGGCAATTTCGGCACCGACGCCGGACTGCTTCCAGCCTTCTTCGACGGTCACCAGACGTCCGGTCTTCTTCACCGACTCGACAATGGTGGCGGAGTCCATCGGTCTTAGCGTGCGCAGATCAATCACTTCGGCGGAGATATTTTCCTTGGCCAGTTCTTCGGCGGCCTTGAGCGCGTAGGACATGCCCATGGACCAGGCCACGATCGTCACATCGGTCCCGCCGCGGACCACGCGCGCGCGCCCGATCGGCAGCACGTAATCGTCAAGCTTCGGCACCGGCGACGAATGGCCGTAGAGGATTTCGTTTTCCAGAAACATCACCGGGTTGGGATCGCGGATCGCGGCCTTGAGCAAGCCTTTGGCGTCGGCGGCGGTCGACGGCGCGATCACCTTCAAGCCGGGGATGTGTGAGTACCAAGAGGAGTAATCCTGGCTGTGCTGCGCGGCAACGCGCGCGGCCGCGCCGTTCGGTCCGCGAAACACGATCGAAACCTGGACCTGGCCGCCGGACATGTAGGGCGTTTTCGCCGCCGAGTTGATCAACTGGTCCATCGCCTGCATGGCGAAATTGAAAGTCATGAACTCAACGATCGGCTTCAGTCCGGCAAGCGCCGCGCCAACACCGAGGCCCGCAAAACCATGTTCGGTGATTGGCGTGTCGACGACGCGGCGTGCCCCGAATTCGTCAAGCAGCCCCTGGGTGACCTTGTAAGCGCCCTGATACTCCGCGACTTCCTCACCGAGGACGAACACGTCAGGATCGCGGCGCATTTCCTCCGCCATGGCGTCGCGTAGCGCCTCGCGCATGGTCATCGTAACCATTTGCGTGCCTTCCGGCACCTCCGGTTCCGGTGCGGCTGTGCTTGCCGGCGGCTCGGCGGTTCCGGTCTTGGGCAGCCCTGGTATCGGCGCTTCGGCGGGTTTCGGCGCCGCGGGAGGCGCGGATTCGGTTGCCCTTTCTTGCCGCGCAGGCGCACTGGCCGCCGCCTCGGCCTTGACGGTCTTGCCGTCCTTCAATGCTGCGGCATCTTCACCCTCGCCCAGGATCACGGCGATCGGCGTGTTTACCGCCACATCATTGGTGCCTTCCGGAACCAGAATCTTGCCCAGCGTGCCCTCGTCGACCGCTTCCACCTCCATGGTGGCCTTGTCGGTTTCGATTTCCGCGATCACATCACCGGACTTGACGGTGTCGCCCTCTTTCTTAAGCCATTTGGCGAGATTGCCCTTCTCCATCGTCGGCGACAAAGCGGGCATAAGTATTGGGGTCGGCATTCCGGCTACTCGCTGTTCGTCATGCCGGCGCGGGGCGGCGCATATACAAGCAACGTCGGGCTCACCGGTAGACGTCCGCGTAGAGTTCCGAAGGGTCGGGTTCGGTATCGTGGGTGGCGAACTCCGCCGCCTCGTTGATTACCGCGCGCACCGAGGCATCGATTTTTTTCAATTCGTCTTCCGCCGCCAATTTGCGTTCGAGCAACCGCTTGCGCACCTGCTCGATCGGATCGTGCTCTGTGCGTACTTTATCCACCTCTTCCTTGGTGCGGTATTTCGCCGGGTCGGACATCGAGTGTCCGCGATAACGGTAGGTCATCATTTCCAGAATGGTCGGCCCCTTGCCCGCGCGGCATCGGGCAATCGCCTCTTCGGCGGCGGCCTTGACGGCGCGTACGTCCATGCCGTCGACCTGCGAACCTGGAATATCGAAAGACAGACCACGTCGGGAGAAATTGCTCTGCGCCGAAGAACGCGAGACCGACGTTCCCATCGCGTAGCGGTTATTTTCGATTACATAGACCACGGGCAGCTTCCATAGCTCCGCCATGTTGAAGCTTTCGTAGACTTGCCCCTGGTTCGCGGCGCCATCGCCAAAGAAGGTCAGGCAAACGCTCCTATTGCCGCGATAATGATTCGCGAACGCGATGCCGGTGCCGATTGGCACCTGCGCGGCGACGATGCCGTGCCCGCCGAAGAAATTCTTCTCGCGCGAGAACATGTGCATCGAGCCGCCCTTGCCTTTGGAATAGCCGCCGCGACGCCCGGTGAGTTCCGCCATGACGCCTTTCGGATCCATACCGCAAGCCAGCATGTGACCGTGATCACGGTAGCCGGTGATCATCTGGTCGCCTTCGGCCATCGCCATTTTCATGCCGATCACGACGGCTTCCTGGCCGATATAGAGGTGGCAGAATCCGCCGATCAGACCCATGCCGTACATCTGTCCGGCTTTTTCCTCGAAGCGCCTGATCAGGAGCATCTGCCGGAGCGCCAGGAATTCCTGGTCCTTGCTGAATTCCGGAACGGGGCCTTGCTGGGTCGCCCACTCTACGGGGCGTAGTTCTTGGACGCCTTGATCGGCTGCTTTGGTTTTGGCGACGGCCATCGTGTTCCTCGAAATCCCGGCGGCTCATTCCATAGCCGAATTCGCCCCAATGAGGAAGCCGCCGGGCGACCAGCCTGGGGATCAAAACCGACGCGCAAATCGTTGTCGGAAAACTCAATTTCGGGAACGAGCTGGCGTAGTTCAAGGCCCGGTTGGGTCGTCCGCCGGCTTGTCAGGCTTGATCATCATGACCAAGTCGTTGGGATCGACGTAGTCGAGCAGCGCTCGCGCGCGTTCATCGAGCATGTCCGCATCGATATGGTCGGCCTGGAGCAAGGAGACCCGGCGCTGCCATTCCTTCTGGGCAGATTTCAACTTGGCAAACTCGACAGAGAGCGCCGCCGTTTGGCGGTCGATATCCTTTTTGGCGATCAGTCCATGCGCCCCGTGATAGGCATTGACGCCGAAATAGCCGATGAGCAGCGCGCTCAGGAGATAAAGCGCTAGCGTGTTGAGAATCGAGCGCAGGCGTTTGCGGCTGACCATAGGACTGATTTTGGGCAAACGGCGCTTAAAGTCGGATTAATGAGCCGGAGCCAACCTCGGCCGCGAGGTCGTCGACTACGGCAGGATATTGCGCAACTCGCTGAGAACAAAGTTCCCCAGCCGTTTGCCGCGATTGCGAAAATAGCGGACGGCCCCGGCATCGACGAAATAGGTCAGCAGAATGCTGTCGCGCGTCCTAACCTCGGAACCGACCCGATCGGCTGAATGCCATGTGTCCGTGCCGACCGCAAAGGCATACCCCGAATTGGGAGCAAAGGTCATCTGCTTCACCCTTGCAAGCGAGCCGTCGGGCAGCTTCTGATGGAAAATCGTGCCGATGTGCGGAATCGAGCGATCACGCGGCAGATAGAGTTGCACCGTGATCCCCTTCCACCGGGTATCGGTGTGGGGCGTGATTAGATAGCCCGGAACATCGCGCGTCAGCACCGGGATCGGAAACATGCCGACTTTTGCGTAGCCGGGGCCAAAGCGGCGTTGAAGAGCCGGCGCAAGGCGGCGAACGAAAGCGTCGCGCACAGTCGCGGAGCAGAGCGCCCGCCCGACAATGTCCCACACCGCTTTTTTCTCCGGCGGCAGGTGCCGAATATACTCGGGAAAAAGATCGATCTTCACCCGCGTGTGGGTACCGTCGACGAGATCATGACCCTTGGCGCGACCATGCATCGGCCGGTAATCGGAAGCGTCCGGCATATTCGCCAGCATGGCGGCGTAAATGTCTTCGGGAAAGACGCGGTCGAGGACAAGGTGGGTGAACGGTGTGTCGCTGGGACCCGCTCCGTCCACCGACGTGGCAACGAAATCGCGCAGCCGTTCGGTTGCGAGCTTGCGGTTGCCGGCACGAAGCCCGAGCGTTTGATCCATTGGCAAAGCCCCTGCTCGCTGCAGCCCCGTTTAGCGTGATCCAGCGCTGATATACCGCCGAGCATGGCAGCTCCACAAGCGCGCCGGGTCATCGTGGACTATCGAGCCAGGCACTTAAACGCCGCGCGGCCTGCGAATTTGGCTTGTGCGCCGAGTTCCTCCTCGATGCGCAAAAGCTGATTGTACTTCGCGGTGCGGTCGGCGCGGGCCAGCGAACCGGTTTTGATCTGACCGCAATTGGTAGCGACCGCGAGATCGGCAATGGTCGCGTCCTCAGTCTCGCCGGAGCGATGCGACATTACCGCCGTGTAGCCCGCTTTATACGCAGTTTCGACGGCCGCCAGAGTCTCGGTCAAGGTGCCGATCTGATTGACTTTGATCAGGATCGAATTGCCGAGTCCGTTTTTGATGCCGTCCGCAAGGCGCGCCACATTGGTGACGAAAATATCGTCGCCGACCAACTGACAGGACGCGCCGATGCTTTGCGTCAGTTTTTTCCAGCCCTCGTGATCGTCCTCCGCCATGCCGTCCTCGATTGACACGATCGGATAGCGCTTGGTCAGTTCGCCAAGGTACGCGACCTGCTGCTCGATCGACCGGGACTTGCCCTCCCCTTTGTATTGATAGGCGCCTTCAGCGAAGAACTCGCTCGCGGCGGGGTCAAGCGCGATCATGACATCGTCGCCGACCCGGTATCCGGCCTTCTCAATTGCCCTAAGAATGAAATCGAGGGCGGCTTCGGCCGAAGGCAGATTCGGCGCAAAACCGCCCTCGTCGCCGACATTGGTATTGTGGCCGGCCGCCTTCAGGGCCGCCCGCAGCGTGTGAAAGATTTCCGCACCGGCGCGGATCGCTTCGGCCAAGGAGGCGGCGCCAAGCGGCACGATCATGAATTCCTGAAAATCGATCGGATTGTCCGCGTGCACGCCACCGTTGAGGATATTCATCATCGGAACGGGCAGAAGCCGCGCCGCAGTACCGCCGACATAACGATAAAGCGGCAGCTTGTTGGCCGAAGCCGCCGCTTTCGCGGTCGCGAGCGACACACCGAGGATGGCGTTGGCGCCGAGCCTCGCCTTATTGGGCGTACCGTCGAGCGCGATCATGATCTCGTCGATCTTGACCTGCGCCTCGGCGTCCATGCCGGACAGCGCGTCAAAGATCTCACCGTTGACCGCTTCGACGGCGTTGTGCACGCCCTTGCCGAGATAACGGCTCTTGTCGCCGTCACGCAGTTCGATCGCTTCGTGCGCTCCGGTCGAGGCGCCCGAGGGCACGGCTGCCCGGCCACGGGAGCCCTCGGCGAGGACGACATCGACTTCGACGGTCGGATTGCCGCGACTGTCGAGAATTTCGCGGCCAATGATATCGACAATGGCTGTCATGCGGGCTCCCGGCTGGCTTTGCCGTGGCTTCTACAGGATCGGCGCGCCTCTTGTCATGCCGGGTGGAAGCGAGTCATGCAGTTGCGGATGGTGAAGAAACCTCTGCAACTTGGCCGGTCTGTGGCAATTCCAGCCTCTCCCGGCGAGGCGGTGCTGGACCGCGTTCCCAATCCGCACACGGACACGAACTATGTCGCCCGCTTCACATTCCCCGAATTCACCGTGATGTGCCCGGTGACGGCGCAGCCGGATTTTGCCACGCTGGTTATCGACTACGTTCCCCGCCGATATCTCGTTGAATCAAAATCGCTCAAGCTTTACCTCAATAGTTTCCGCAACCACGCGGGATTCCATGAGGAATGCACCGTGGCGATCGGCAAAAAGCTCGCCGTCCTGCTGAAGCCTAAATGGTTATGCATCGGCGGCTATTTCCATCCGCGCGGAGGCATGCCTATCGACGTGTTCTGGCAGGCGGGTAAGCTGCCGGCCGGCGTCTGGGCGCCCGATCAGGGGATCGGCACATACCGGGGCCGATAAGCTCTTCCTGGAAGATTTGAACATCATCCTCGAAGCGCCAAGGTACCTTTGAGGCTGGCGATGAGACCAGCCACCTCTCGCGCCGGGTCGGCGGCACGCATGATGCCGCCCATCACGGCGACGCCCCCCGCTCCTGCGGCGATCAGTTCGGCAATACGCGCGCTATTGATGCCGCCGATGGCGAGCACCGGCACACGTGCGGCGCGCGCCACGTCGAACAAGCCCTTGCGACCGATTTCAGGGCCATAGCCGGGTTTGCTCGCCGTTTCAAAGGCCGGACCGGCCAATGCATAGTCTACGGACTTCGCATCGATCGCCTGGGCTTCATTGACCGTGTGGATCGACAGGCCGATCAGTTTGTCGCGGCCGAGCAATGCCCTGGCCGCACCAGGATCGGCGCCAGCAGGCAGATGGACCCCATCGAGGCCCGCTCGTTTGGCCAGCGCGGCTTCGCCGTGCATCATCAGCCTGGCCCCATGGCGCCGAACCAGAAGCAATAGCGAGCGCGCCAAGGGCACTTGTTCGTCCTCGGGCAAATCCTTTTCCCTTAGGCTGATCCAGCGGCAACCACCGTTCAATGCCGCAGCAACGGTTGCGGCAAGCGGCTGCCGCGCCTGATGGCGGTCGGTCACCATAAGCAGCGGCGGGTCGGGCAATCTCACCGGGAGAGTCTATCGAAGCAGCAACCGTATCGCTACTTAGGAAGAGTTTTGATATGAGACCGGCCGCCAATGAACCGCCCTGCCAGCATTTCCTTTGTTTCGCTTGGCTGCCCCAAGGCGTTGGTTGATTCCGAGCGCATCATCACCCGCCTGCGGGCGGAAGGGTACGAACTGACGCGGCAGCATGCCGGCGCCGACCTCGCCATCGTCAACACCTGCGGGTTTCTCGATAGCGCCCAGGCGGAATCACTCTCCGCCATAGGCGCGGCGATGGCGGAAAACGGCAAGGTTATCGTCACCGGCTGCATGGGCGCGGAACCGGAGAAAATCACCGCCGCGCATCCCGGCGTCTTTGCCGTTACCGGCCCGCAGCAATACGAGAGCGTCGTGGAGGCCGTGCATCGAGCCGCTGCGCCGCAGCACGATCCGTATGCCGACCTGATACCGCCCGAGGGCGTCAAGCTCACGCCGCGGCATTACGCTTATCTCAAGATTTCAGAGGGATGCAACAATCGCTGCACCTTCTGCATCATTCCAAGGCTACGCGGGGACCTGGTCTCGCGGCCCGCCGCCGACGTGCTGCGCGAGGCTGAGCGGCTGGTTTCCGCCGGAGTGAAGGAGTTGCTGGTCATCTCGCAAGACACGTCCGCCTACGGGATCGACGCCAAATATGCGGCAAGCTCCTGGAAAGGCCGAGAGGTCCGCATGAAATTCGTCGACCTCGCCCGCGAATTGGGCGAGTTCGGTGTTTGGGTGCGGCTGCATTACGTTTACCCCTATCCGCATGTGGATGATGTCATCCCGCTCATGGCGGAGGGCAAAGTACTGCCCTATCTCGACATCCCCTTTCAGCATGCAAGCCCAGACGTCCTCAGGCGCATGCGCCGCCCGGCAGCGCAGGATCGGACGCTCGATCGGATCAGACAGTGGCGTTCCGATTGCCCCAGCCTGACCATCCGTTCCACGTTCATTGTTGGATTCCCCGGCGAGACCGAGGCTGATTTTGCGTTCTTGCTCGATTGGCTCGACCAAGCCCAACTCGATCGCGTCGGCTGCTTCCGCTACGAGCCGGTCGGCGGCGCGGCAGCCAACGAGCATGGAATGGCCGTCCCTAAAGCCGTCAAGGAAGAGCGCTGGCACCGCCTCATGGCGCACCAGCAGGCGATTTCGCGCAAACGTCTCAAACAAAAGGCCGGGCGCAACGAGCGCGTCATCGTCGATGAGATCGGTCCCTTTCCGGGACTCGATTCAATAATCGCCAAGGGGCGCACCAGGGGCGATGCGCCGCAGATCGACGGGACGGTCTTCATCGCAAGCCACCGGCCATTACGCGTGGGCGAGATCGCCACCGTCAAGATCGAGCGCGCGGACATCTACGATCTCTACGGCACAGTGGTCGGCTATTGACCGTCCTCGATGCCGGGCGCAAGCCGCACGTCCGCGGCTACTTCGTAGCTTGCTGCTTTTCCGCCTTCTTGAGGAAACTCTGGTCGATCATGTCAGCGATATTGACGGTCTTGATCTTCGGATTCTTTGCAACCAGTGCATCGACATTCGATTGTAGCTGCCCGACCTGCGGCATCGGCCCTACAGACAGAACCTCGTCGGCGTAGAAATCGTAAGTGAAATCGAGCTCAGCCTTGTCTTTGATGCCGAGTTCCTTGGTAATTTCGCGCTCCGCGAAAGCGCGGTCGGATTTCTCGCGCCGCATCGCCTCGAGCACCGCGTCGGCCACGTCCTGAACGGCCTCGCGATGCGCCTGCAGGTAACTTTGCGTGAACCAGATGCCTGCATTGACGGAAGGGACTTTTTCCTTGGCGAGGTCCACGAGATCGATGAGGCCGGCCCGCTTGAATCTGTAGGTTGCCGGCGGATGGGATTCGCCCGCGGCGATGCTGCCAGCCAAGAGGGCACTGTTGATATTGGTCGCGCCGCCCAAGGGAGCGATGACGACGTCGGATGTGGTCAGCCCGAGTTGCTTGAGCGCCAATAGCGTCGCGGCGTAGAGCGACCCGGTCGTGCTGGTGATGCCCACGCGCTGGCCCTTCAGCGTGCCGGCGCTGGCATATTGCGGTCGCGCCCAGAACTGAAAGATGTAGGTGGGCGTCAACGTCAACACGAGCTTGAGCTTGGCGCCCTGCGCTTCGGCCGAAACCGCATCCGAGCCACCGATTCCGGCCATCTGTTCCTGACCGCCGATGAGCGCCGGGATGCCTTCCTCGGCCGGCAGATAGCGCATCGACACATCAAGGCCATGCTCCTTGAAATAGCCGGCGTCGCTCGCAATCAGCAGCGGTAAAAAGTCCACCGTCCGCTGGCTGTAGGACAGCGCGATCGGTGTCGCGGCGTTCGCTGCCGCCCCCGGAGCAAGAATCGCGGCGCCGAACGCAGCCGCAAACAGCGACCGTCGCATCCGTTCCTTCATGGTCTCCTCCCTGGCAATCGGCCGCCAGCAGAAGCCGGTCCTGGGTCGGACTCTAGGCAACCCCCGGCGGCAGTAAAGCGATCCGCCTTCGCGTCTTTCAGCGTTAGCCTTTTGTGGCCTCCTTGACGAAGCTCTGGTCGATCATGCTTGCCGCGCTAAGGCCCTTCACCTTCGGATTGCTGGTGGCGAGCGCATCGATGTTCGATTGCACCTGGTCGGCCTGCGGCATCACACCGCCGCTCGTGACCTCGTTGACGTAGAAGTCATAGGTGAAGTCGAGCTCCGCCTTGTCCTTGACCCCAAGATGTTTGGTCATCTCGCTTTCTGCATAGGCGCGGTCGGATTTCTCGCGACGATACGCCTCCACGATCGCGTCGACCGCATTCTGCACCACATCACGATGCGCCTGGATGTAGGACTGGCTCACCCACAGCCCGTCGCTCACGGACGCGATCTTCTTCTTCGGCAGATCGACCAGATCGACGAAGCCGGCCTTCTTGAACTGGTAGGTCGAAGGTGGATGCGATGCGCCCGCCGCTATGCTGCCGGCCAATAGCGAATTGTTGACGTTGGTCGATGCGCCAAGCGGGACCATGGTGACGTCGGAGACCTTGAGTCCAAGTTGCTTGAGCGCCAATAACGTGCCGGCATACAGCGATCCGGTCGTGCTGGTGATACCGACCCGCTGCCCTTTGAGCGCGCCGGCGCTGGCATATTGCGGTCGCGCCCAGAACTGGAACGTGTATACCGGCGAGAAGGTCAGCACGAGCTTCAATTTTGTGCCCTGTGCTTCAGCAGAGGCGGCGTCGGAACCGCCGATCCCCGCCATCGCCACTTGGCCGGTGAGAAGGGCGGGGATGCCCTCCTGAGCGGGCAGGTAGCGTACCGTCACATCCAGACCGTGCTTCTTGAAGTAGCCGGCGTCGCTCGCGATCCATAGCGGCAGATAGTCGGCGACCTTTTGGCTGTGGGAAATCGTGAGCTGTGTCGGTCCGGCAGCGGTTGCGACATGCACCGCACCGGGCGCGAGCAAAAAGGCGAGCGCCACAGTCGCCGGCAGCCACGCTCGGATCCTGTAGGTCATTGTGCTTCCTCCATTTTCAATCATTGTCACAGGCGCCAAGCGTCGAAGCGGTGTTCGAGCCAGCGCACGATTGCGGTCAGGAGCAGGCCCGCGACCGCGAATATCAGAAGGCCGGCGAACACGATATCGGTCTGAAACTGCTCGGCGGCATTCTGCACCATGGCGCCGATGCCGTGCTGGGCGCCGAGCAACTCGGCCACGAACACGCCGACAAGCGATTGTCCGACGGCAAGGCGCAAGCCGCCGAGAATGAACGGCACCGACCCGGGCAGCGCGATGGTGCGGAAGATCTTGAAGTCGCTGGCGCCAAAGCAGCGCGCGACCCGCAGCAGATGCGGGTCGAGGCTGCGCACGCCGCTACTGGTATTGACCAGTACCGGAAACACCGCAATCAGGAAGACCAGCGCGACTTTGGAATTCAAGCCGATCCCAAGCCATACGATGAGCAGCGGCCCGAGCGCGACCCGTGGAATCGCGTACAGGAAGTTGATGAACGGATCTAAGGAAAATCCGAGCCGCGGATACCAACCGATGGCAAGGCCCGCGGAAATGCCCACGACGGCTGCAAGCGCAAACCCATAGACAAGTTCCTCCCCGCTCGCCGCGAGGTCCGGCCAGATGCTCGACGACGAGAACAAGCCGACAAGCGAGTTCGCCACCGCGCCGGGCGACGGCAGAATGATCGGCGGCTCGAAACCGAGCATGGCGACCAATTGCCAGCACACCAGCAACAGAACTATGAAGGCGGTGCCCAGCACGACGCGCTCGGTGCGTTGACCCATGCGGGCAAATAACCCGCCGCTCAACAGCCTGGGGGCTCCGGCTTGGTCCAGAATGATCGTAGCCATGACCTCGTCTCCCTAGGCTTTCTCTCCGACTTTGCCCGCAGCCCCCGATCCCATCACCGCGGCGACCTCCTGCACATACGCAAGGAATTCCGGTTTGAGCCGCACCTGGTCGCGCGGTTTGGGCAATCGTATGCGCACTTCGCGCACGATCCGTCCCGGCCGCCGACTGAAGATGCAGACGCGATCGGCGAGAAAGACCGCTTCGCCGATGTCGTGGGTGACGAAAAGCGCAGTTACTTCGGCACGCCTGCAAATGCCGAGCAGTTCCACCTGAAGGGTCTCCCGCGTCTGCGCGTCAACCGACGCGAACGGTTCGTCGAGCAATAACAGCTCCGGCTCGACCGCCAGTGCCCGCGCGAGGTTGACCCTCTGCTGCATGCCGCCCGAAAGCTGATTGGGAAAGCTGTGCGCGAAATCGGCCAGGCCCACCAGTTCGAGCAGGCTGCGGGCGCGCGCAGCCGCCGCGTGTCCGCGCATGCGACCAGACATTTCGAGGCTGTAAGTGACGTTGCGCAACACGTCGCGCCACGGCAGAAGCCCGGGCTGTTGAAATACCATGGCCCGATCGGGCCCCGGCCGCTCGATCGGTCGCTCGACTAAAGTGAGATCGCCCGACGAGATTGCCAGAAAGCCGGCGACGGCATTAAGGAATGTGGTCTTGCCGCAGCCCGAGGGTCCCAACAGGCAAACAAATTCGCCGCGCTCGACGGCAAGATCGACGCGATCGATGGCCAAAACGATATCGGCGCCTCGTCCGGCATACGCGATCGAGACTTTGCGAGCCTGGAGATAACCGGTCCCGCTCCCTGGAGCGTACGGTGCCCGGTCGGCTGCGGTGGGCTTCTCGGGCGGCATCCTCACCTGCGCGATGGCCATTGCCTGGCTCTCGTGAATACAAACAATTCGGGCAGCTACCAACGTTCCAAATGGTCGATCTGGCAGTACCGGAGGTGGGCGTTGCGCTCAAGCCATACATGATGATGGCGGCGGCGTCCATGAACCCACGTCCCTTCAGCTAAGCAGCATTTCACCCAGCACCACATTGACAGCTTTGGTGAGCTTGCCGAGCTCCTCCTCAGCAATGGTGAAGGCTGGCGTCAGATATACGATCTCCCCGAACGGCCGGATGAAAACGCCTTGGCGGATAAAGCGTTGCCGCAACGCGTCGAGATCACCGATGCGATCGAGTTCGATCACGCCGATGGCGCCAAGGATGCGCACATCCTTGACGCCGGGCATATTGCCGCAGTTTGCGAGGTCGCGCCGCAGCACCCGTGCAATCCGCTCCACTTGCGCGATCCGGGGCTCGCGCTCGAACAGATCGAGCGAGGCGTTGGCGGCGGCGCTGGCCAGCGCATTCGCCATGAAGGTCGGTCCGTGCATCAGCGCGGCGCCGGGATCATCGAACCAGAACGCGTCGAAGATTTTCCTGCGCGCCACGGTTGCCGCCAGTGGCAGTGTTCCCCCGGTCAGCGCCTTCCCCAGCGTCAGGATGTCCGGCGTCACGCCAGCGGCTTGAAACGCGAACATCGAACCGGTGCGCCCAAACCCGGTAAAAATTTCGTCGAAGATCAACAGGGCATCGCAACGATCGGCGGCCGCGCGCAGCTTTCGCAATACCTCCGCGTCGTGGAAGCGCATGCCGCCCGCGCCTTGCACCAGTGGTTCGACGATGATCGCTGCGACCTCGTCGGCATGCCGCGCGAGCAAATTTTCGAACGCAGCGGCACTCGCCTCGTCCAGTGGCAAATCGGCCGTGATCTGTTGCGGCAATAGTCCGCGAAATGCGGCATGCATGTTTGCATCCGGGTCTGAAACCGCCATGGCGCCGATCGTGTCGCCATGATAGCTGCCCTTGAACGACAAGATCCGGGTGCGCTTGCGGATGCCGCGGTTACGCCAGTATTGCACGGCTATCTTTAGTGCAACTTCAACCGCCACCGAGCCGGACTCGCTAAAAAACACCCGATCGAGGTCGGCCGGAGCAAGCAGAGCGGCAATCCGCTTGGCGAGCTTGAGCGGCTGCTCATGCACGATGCCGCCGAACATCACATGCGGCAGCACTGCCAACTGGCGCTCTATCTCGGCTCGGATGTGCGGGTGGTTATAACCGTGACAGGCCGTCCACCACGAGGCGACCCCGTCAATGAGTTTGCTTCCATCGGCGAGCACGATTGTGCTGCCGTGGGTCGCCACGACTGGAACCGGCGGCGTTGCCGTCTTCATCTGCGTGTAGGGCAGCCAGACGTGATCGAGCCCGGCATACCAAGCCGGTAAAGCGTTCCGACGATTGTCTTTTTTGCTGGAATTGCCCGACATTCGGCGCTTTCATGCCACGCGAGGGTCACGGATCGGCATTGTGCCTCCGAGGCGGTCCGGGGTCACGACGTTTTGCGGCGTAGAATCCGCGCGGAGGGGCGATGCGCTCGCTCGATGAATTTGCCTGCGAAAAGCTGAGCGCGCTTGATCGCGCGCATCTGCGTCGCACCCCCAAGGTGATGACGCGCAAGGGAATTTACGCCGAGCGCGAGGGCCGTGTTTTGCTCTCGTTTTCATGCAACGACTATCTCAACCTCAGTCATCACCCCGCAGTCATTACCGCCGCAGTTGAGGCGACGAAACGTTACGGCGTCGGCGCCGGCGCCTCGCGGCTGGTCACGGGCAACCACCCGCTTCATGCCGAACTGGAGGAGCGGCTAAGGCATCTGAAATCGACCGAAGCCGCTTGCGTCTTCGGCTCGGGCTATCTCGCCAACACAGGAATCATTCCCGCGCTGACCGGCTCCGATGACCTGATCCTGATCGACGAATTGTCGCATGCATGCCTTCATGCCGGCGCGAAATTGAGCGGTGCCACGGTTAGCCGCTACCGGCATTGCGACATTGCTCACGCGCGCTCGCTGTTGTCGGAGAACCGCGCTGCCCATGCAAAGACCCTGATTGCGACCGACGGGGTTTTTTCCATGGACGGCGACATGGCGCCGCTTCACGACTTGGCGGAACTCGCGCGGCAATTCGATGCGTGGCTTCTGGCCGACGATGCCCACGGACTGGGCGTCGTCGGTGGCGGCCGCGGCTCGACCTTTGCGAATGGCGGACCGGCTGACGTACCGCTGCAGATGGGAACGCTATCCAAGGCGATCGGCGCCTATGGGGGTTATCTGTGCGCCTCACGGCCGGTGATCGATCTCATGCGCACGCGCGCGCGCACGTTCATCTATTCGACCGGTTTGCCGCCGGCCATCGCCGCCGCCTGCGTCGCCGCCATTGATCTGATTGAACGAGATCAGGCTTACGTCGGCGAGCCAATGCGCAAGGCCAGGCTATTTGCCCGCGCGCTGAATTTGCCGGAGCCGCAGAGCGCGATCGTGCCGCTTATTCTCGGAGACGCCGATTCGGCTCTCGCCGCAGCGCGTGCGCTGGAGGAGGACGGATTTCTGGTGGTCGCGATCCGCCCACCAACGGTGCCGCAAGGCACAGCCCGATTGCGTTTTGCCTTCACCGCAGGGCATTCCGACAGCGAGATCGAGCGGCTCGCCGAAAGCGTCCGCGGCCGCGTGTTAGGATGCTGAGTCGTGACCGCGATTTTCATCACCGCCACGGGGACCGATGTCGGCAAGACCTACGTTGCCGCTTCGCTGATAGGCCATTTCCGGCAAATGGGCCGCACCGTGGAAGCAATCAAGCCCGTGGTAAGCGGTTTCGATCCAGCACAAGTTACCATCAGCGATACAGGCGTTCTGTTGCGCGCGCTCGGTGTGCCGGTTACGCCCGAATCCATTGACCGGATCTCGCCATGGCGATTTCGCGCCCCGCTGTCTCCCGACCTCGCAGCGCGGCGCGAGGGACGCGATATCAACGTCGATGAAGTCATTGCGTTCTGCCAAAGCGCCGTCGGGCAACGGCGGGATATCCTGTTGATCGAGGGCATTGGCGGCATCATGGTCCCGCTCGATGGCGAGCGGACCGTCCTCGATGTGATGATGGCGCTGCGCCTGCCGCTCATCCTGGTGGCAGGTAGCTATCTGGGCACCATCAGCCACACCCTTACCGCACTCGACTCCCTGTTTCGCCGCGATCTGAACGTTTTGGCGGTCATCGTTAGTGAGACTCCAGGCTCGACGGTGTCGCTCGAGGACACAGTCGCGGAAATCGCTCGCTTTGCCGAACCAGTCCTCGGCCTTCCGCGGCGCAAGCAACAAGAGGGGCAGCCCAGCGCCGGCTCACCTTTCGGCCGCCTGTTCGATCCCAAGGGCCGACGCGCGCGATAGGTGACGCCTGTAGCGGCGCGACGTGCGCCGGCGTCACATGAGGTGCTTCACCTGCAACAGGGTTTCGAACATGCCCTCGAGATTGAATAAGGCATGGAGCATGAACGTGAGCAGCGTCGAGCCTGAGCGCCAGCGCACAAAGCCGAGGAACAGACCGGCGACGGCGATCTCGGTGACGCCGGTCCAATCGTATTGCAGATGAAGCCCGGCCCATAGCAACGAGATGACGACGATTGCCGGGATCGCCCCGCGCTCCGAGCGGACGAAACCGCGAAACAGAAAGCCGCGAAACATGATCTCTTCGCCGGCCGGGGCCACCAGAATCGTCGCGATCCACATCAGGGGCAGCCAGCCATCGGCGGCAGCGGTGGTGTATGAAACGACCTGAAACGGCGAGACGATGGCGTGTCCGGTTGCGAACAACAGCGCATCCGTCAACGCGATAATGACCACGATGCCAATGATTCCGACCACCGCTGGGCGCAGACGCGGCCAAACCAGCCCCAGATAACCGGCTTGGTCGGCGCCCATGATGCGCACCGCAACCATCAGGACTCCGACGGTCACGGGGTTGAGCACGAGCACCGAGAGCGTGACGACCGCCCCATCGTACTGTGCGGCATAAAGCGCATGGAGATCACCGTGCCACCACGCGAGTAGCGCGGCGAGCGCAGCGATTTGCCCAACCATAAAGGCGACGAATGCCCAGGCAAACGTCACCAAGTATGGAACGACCCGTGCGAGATAGCCCCGTTGGTTCACAGGGCCTGAATTTTCTTCCAGCAGGCGATTGTCCTCACGGCACCAGGATCGACGAGCCTGTCGTCGCTCGCCCTTCAAGATCGCGGTGCGCCTTTGCAGCGTCCTTAAGGGCGTATTTTTGGTTTATGGGGACCTTGACGCCGCCCTTGCCGACGACGTCGAACAGGCCGTTGGCGATGGCGATCAGATTCTCGCGCTTGGCCGCATAGGTGTTCAGCGTCGGGCGGGTGGCGAACAGCGACCCTTTGGTCTGCAGGATGTTGATGTTGAAGGCGTCGATCTGCCCGGAGGCGCTGCCATAGCTGACAAACATGCCGAGCGGCTTGAGGCAATCAAGCGAGGCCGGAAACGTGGTCTTGCCGATGCCGTCATAAATCACTTCGCAAAGCGTGCCGCCGGTGATTTCTTTCGTCCGCGCGGCAAAATCCTCCTCGCGATAAAGGATGGTATGATGGCAGCCATTGGCCTTGGCGAGCGCGGCCTTCTCCTTCGATCCGACGGTCCCGATGACGGTGGCGCCAAGATAATTGGCCCATTGGCACAGTATCAGGCCGACGCCTCCGGCGGCCGCGTGAATGAACACATTCATGCCCTTCTCGACCTTGAAGGTGCGGCGCAGGAGATATTCCGCCGTCATGCCCTTGAGCATCATGGCGCCAGCCTGCTCATAGCTGATGTTGGCGGGCAGTTTGACGGCGCGATCGGCCGGAACGATCCGCTCCGCGGCATAGCAACCGAGCGCGACCACATAGGCGACCCGGTCGCCGACCTTAAGATCGCTCACGCCTGGGCCGACGGCGATGACTTCGCCGGCAGCCTCATTACCGGCGGTGAACGGCAGGCCGACCGGCGACGGATACATGCCCATGCGGAAATAAGTATCGATGAAATTCACGCCAGCGGCATGCTGTTTGACCCGAACCTGGCCTTGTCCCGGCGCCGGCAGGTCGATGTCTTCGTAGGTCAAAACCTCAGGGCCGCCGACCTTGTGCACGCGTACCGCAGCAACCATTGTCCTCTCCTGTCAAAAAGCCGGTGTTTTCGCCTTATCCGATTTCGGCCGGGATCATAGGCAGCCGAGTGCCGAACACAAGGCGGTTTGCCGCTGATGCGATCATCGCGCACCGGAGACGTTGAGTACGGCGCCGCTGATATATGAGGCGGCGTCCGACAACAGAAAGAGCACCGTCTCGGCGATCTCATTCGGCTCGCCTGCGCGCCCCATTGGCAACAGCGGCGTGATTCGGGCGAGGCGTCCGGGCTCATGGATTTCGGTATCAGTTGGCCCCGGCCGAATAGCGTTGACGCGGATACCCTCCTTGGCCACTTCGCGCGCCAAACCGTTGGTGAGTGCATCGACACCGCCTTTGGCGGCGGCGTAAAAGACGTACTCGTTCGCGCCGCCGGTGAGTGAAGCGATCGACGACAAGAGCACGATCGACCCGCCTTTGCCGCCGTGAGCGGTCGACATCCGGCGCACCGCCTCGCGCGCGCAGACGAGCGCGCCGAACAGATTGACATCGAGCACCTCGCGAATGGTGTCCGCGCTGGCCGCATCGAGCCGCGAGTTCTTGCCGCCGATGCCGGCGCTGTGGACGAAATGCGTGACCGGGCCGAGCGCACGCGTGGTTTCATCGAACACGCGAACGATGTCGTCCTCCTTCGACATGTCGCCCTGCAGCGTAGCCGCTTTGCCGCCGGCCTTCGTCACCGCCGCGGCAGTGCTGGCGGCGGCATCGGCGCGCTTCACGTAATTGATGGCGACATCGTAGCCGCGTTGGGCCGCCAGCCGCGCGGTCGAGGCGCCAATTCCGCGGCTGCCGCCGGCGATCAGGAGAACAGGTCGCGTCATTGATCGACTCCTTGTATCGGTGGAAATTTGAATCGGGGCACAATGCGGTCTTGTTCACGGATGGCGACGATGCAAAAAGCCGATGGCGACGAAATAGATCGCCAGCAGACCCAGGATCGCCTTCACCCAGAGCCCCGGATCGAGACCCTTCACGATGGCGTAGAATGCAAGCAGCGCCCATGACACGAGCGCCGCAATAGTGAGCAGGCGCCAATTCGGAACGCGCAACGGATGAATGAAGTGGACTGGCACGAAGGTCAGCGCCACGAGCGCAGCGATGACAATCGCGCCGAGCCAGGGCGGCGGCGTCAGTACGAATAAATAAAAGGCCACCACGTTCCATACGGCCGGAAATCCGCGGAAATAATGGTCCGCGGTCTTCATCCGGCGATCGGCGAAATAAAGCGCACTGCTGACGACGATCACGATGCCCAGCAACGTGGCAATCGAAGCAGGCAACAATCCGCGGCTGGCGACGAGCGCGTAGGCCGGCACCAATACGTAATTCAAAATATCGACGACCAGATCGAGGATAACGCCGGACCAGCGTGGCAGCACCTCGGCGACGCGCAGACGCCGCGCGAGACTTCCGTCGATGCCGTCGACGACCAGCGCCAGTCCGAGCCACAGAAACATCTCCGGCCAATCGCCGCCGGCTGCCGCAAGCAGGGCCAGCAAAGCGCAGGCAGCGCCACAGGCGGTGAAGACGTTGACGGCAAAGGCAGCGACGGCAAGCGGCGTCATAGCGCGCCGCGGTGCATCAATCGGATCCATCGGCTTTGGGCCACCTACCCCATCCCCGGTCATGCGATGCGAGGTT
The DNA here is from genome assembly GCA_050725855.1 of Xanthobacteraceae bacterium. GTDB lineage: Bacteria > Pseudomonadota > Alphaproteobacteria > Rhizobiales > Xanthobacteraceae > BOG-931. The sequence continues at coordinate 43,116 of JBOHIU010000198.1, forward strand.
AAGGACAGCGCAAGGCCTGCGCAATGTTCCTTCATTTGCTAATGTCGCGGCCAAATCTGTAACGGAGTGGCGGGATTGTGAGCGCGGTCGGACAGGAGTGGAGCGCCGAAGCAGCGGTCATTGGCGCGGGGCCGGCTGGCTTGGTGAGTGCGATCGCGCTTGCAACGGCCGGCGTGGACACCGTCCTCATCGCGCCCCTGGCAAAGCCGGACCAGCGCACCACCGCGCTGCTGGCCGGGTCGGTCACGGCACTCGCGACGCTGGACATTTGGCGGAATTGCCTTGCCGAGGCCGCACCGCTTCGCAAGATCCGTATTGTCGACGATACAAAGCGGCTCTTCCGGGCTCCCGAGGCTTCCTTCGAGGCTGCAGAAATCGGACTCGATGCATTTGGATACAATATCGAAAACCGCGATCTTCTTGCCGCGCTCGAAGCTCGCGCCGCGGAATTGAAGCTGCCGCGCACCGCCGCTCCGGCAACGGCGATAACGTCTGACCGGAGCGGGGTGACAATAAAGGTCAGCGGCCGCGACTTGCGTGTGCGTTTGGTGATAGGGGCCGATGGGCAGCGATCGCTCTGCCGCGAGGCGACGCGTATCGGCTCGTCGCGCCGGGAATATCCGCAGAGCGCTCTCACGCTCAATCTGACGCACGCGCGGCCGCATCGAGACGTTTCCACGGAATTTCACACGGAGCACGGGCCCTTTACGCTCGTGCCGCTCCCAGGTCGACGGTCCAGTCTCGTGTGGGTGAGCGATCCGGCGAACATCGGCGATTGGGCGGCCAAAAACGATGCGGAGCTTGCCACCGAGATCGAAAACCGTGCTCATTCAATTCTGGGCGCCATGAGCGTCGAATCGGGCCGCAGCACGTTCCCCCTTGCGGTTGAGACAACCGCCACGATGGCGCGCGACCGGATTGCTCTGGTCGGCGAAGCCGCCCATATTTTACCGCCGATCGGTGCACAGGGACTCAATCTCGGGCTGCGCGATGCAGCCACTATTGCCGAGCTTGTCGCCGATGCGCGGCGAAGCAATTCCGATATTGGTTCGCCTGAACTGATGGCACGCTACAACAGCGCGCGCTTGACTGACGTCAAAAGCTGTACGCTCGCCGTCGATCTCCTGAACCAGTTCCTGTTGAGCGATTTTGTGCCAGTTCAGGCCACACGTGGTCTTTCGCTCCACCTGCTCAATCATGTGGGTCCGATGCGACGCACCTTGATGCGGCAGGGCGTTGCTCCGGCGGCCTCCCAGCCGCGGCTAATGCGCGGCGAGACGGTATAGATCATGCGCTTTTGGCTGGGGATCTCCCGCCACAGGCGGCTTTGCGCGCTGCCGCCGTTCATCCTACCGTTAATCCCCCGGAATTGTGGAACCTGCACATGAAGCTACCGCGCGGTTTTTTCAAACCTCTGGCGATCGGAGCGCCGGTGCCGCTGCGTGAACTGCCGCTCACCCTTGAGCGGATGATTCATTTCGTGCCGGCACATAGCGAGAAAGTGCGCGCCAAGGTGCCCGAATTGATCCGCGAGGTCGACGTCGTGCTCGGCAACCTTGAAGACGCCGTCCCGGTCGACGCCAAGGAAGCGGCGCGGGCTGGCTTTATCGCCGTGGCCGAGGCGTGCGACTTCGGCGCCACTGGGCTGTGGACGCGGATCAACGCGCTCAATTCGCCATGGGCTCTCGACGATATTTGCCAGATTGTCACCGCCGTCGGACAAAAGCTCGACGTCATCATGCTGCCCAAGGTCGAAGGGCCATGGGACATTCATTATCTCGATCAGCTTCTTGCGCAGCTCGAGGCCAAACACGGCGTGGGAAAACCGATCCTCATCCATGCAATTCTGGAAACGGCCGAAGGGGTCAATAGTGTCGAGGCGATCGCAACCGCCTCGCCGCGCATGCACGGCATCAGTCTCGGGCCTGCCGACCTCGCCGCATCGCGGGCGATGAAGACGACGCGGGTCGGCGGCGGTCATCCGGAATATAAAATCCTGGCCGACGCCGCGGCCGGCATCGCAAATGCGCCGCGCATAGCCTATCAACAGGACCTCTGGCATTACACGATCGCCAAAATGGTCGACGCTTGCGCGGCCGCCGGCATCAAGCCGTTCTATGGCCCGTTCGGCGATTTCGCCGACAGCGCCGCATGCGAGGCGCAATTCCGCAACGCCTTCCTGTTAGGTTGCGTGGGCGCCTGGACATTGCATCCGAGCCAGGTGCCGATTGCCAAGCGGGTATTTTCGCCCGACCCGGACGAGGTCGCGTTTGCGAGGAAAATCCTGGCGGCGATGCCGGACGGCGGCGGCGCCGTGATGATCGACGGCAAGATGCAGGATGACGCGACCTGGAAGCAGGCCAAGATTTTGGTCGACCTCGCTCGCCGTGTCGCGGCCAGGGACCCGGAAATGGCGGCACGCTATGGCCTATGAACGCACTCTTCTGTATGAACAAACATTCAGCAGTCGGTCTGCGGCGTGCCACAATCCTGTTATTGCATGGTAGCGCCGACGACGACACAAAGACTCGGCTCATGCCTATGGACAGAATTCGGATCGCAAAGTTTCAGATCGGCCAGATCGTCCGCCATCGCCTTTACCCGTTTCGCGGCGTAGTGTTCGACATCGATCCTGTGTTTGACAACACCGACGAATGGTACGAGTCGATCCCGGCGGAAGTCCGGCCGCACAAGGACCAACCGTTTTATCACCTGTTCGCCGAAAACGACGAGAGCGAATATATCGCCTACGTCTCAGAACAAAATCTGTTGCCCGATACGAGCGGCAAGCCGGTGCGACACCCGCAAGTCGCCGAAACATTTGTGAAGGATGGCAAGGGCGGTTACCGCCAGCGCTCCGTCATGCGGCATTGAACATGATCGTAAGGTTATCGTTTGGTAAGGCGCCATTTAGGCGCTCTCCAACGATAATGTGCAACGTCTGATTGATTTGCGACTCCTGAATTAAGTACACGCCACCCCTGCGCGGGTTGTGTTTGTTTGGCGACGCTGCGATAATTCGCCGATGATAAGGGTATCCGGCGCATGTCAGCGGACGGCGTGCGGGCTGTCGCCTGGCGGGCGAGGACTGAGTTTGTTGCGGCGATAGTAGTCGTTTTTCGCGTACCGCGGCGGCCGCGGCTCTCCCCACGATCAGACCGGACGAGATATGACCGGCAAGATCTTTATCAATTATAGACGCGGCGACGATCCGGGATATACCGGCCGGCTATTTGATCGCCTGCAGGATGTCTTCGAGCCAGACCAGCTCTTTTTGGACGTGGACAACATCGCGCCAGGTCTCGATTTCGTGCGCGTGCTCAACGAGCGCGTCGCCGACTGTGACGTGGTGCTGGCGGTGATCGGCAAGAACTGGATCGACGCGCGCGATCAGAGCGGCGCGCGTCGGCTTGATGATCCCGACGATTTTGTGCGCATCGAACTGGCCTCGGCGCTCGATCAAGACAAGCGGGTTATCCCGGTGCTGGTCGGCGGCGCGCCGATGCCGCGACCGGACGATTTGCCGGAGCCGTTACGGCCACTGGCGCGGCGCAACGCTGTGCGGCTGACCCACGAGCGGTTCCGCTCCGACGTACAGGGGCTTGTCAAGGCGCTGCAGCAGAGCCTCGAGCAGATTGAAGCGCAACGCAAACTGGAAACGGAGGCGGTGCGCCGCGCGCAGGCCGAAGCGGAGCAGAAGCGGCAGGAGGCGGAAGCCGCCCGGCTCGCCAAGGAAGAAGAACGCCGGAGACTGGTGGAACTGGAGGCAGGAGAGCGCACCGCGGCGGAGCGGAAGCGACAAGAGGTCGAAGCCGAGATCGAGCGTCGGGCGCAGGCCGAAGCGGAGCAGAAACGGCAGGAGGCGGAAGCCGCCCGGTTGGCCGCGGAAGAAGAACGCCAAAGGCTGTCGGAACTGGAGGCAGCGGAGCGCGCCGCGGCGGAGCGGAAACGGCAAGAGGTCGAGGCGAGGCAACGCGTCGCAGCAAAGCGGGCCTTCGCTGTTGCCAAGCGTGCCGGGACTGTCCTCGCTTTGGACGCCTTCGTGGCGGCGCACAGAGCGAGTGCTTTCGCAGATGAAGCGCATAGGCTGAGAACACTGCTGCTCGCGCGCGAGGCGGCCTACCGCAACGCAATTGCCAGCGACGACGCGGCAGTGCTGCGGTCGTTCGTTGCGACCTACTCCAGGGGTGCAGACGCCGATGAGGTGCGTCGGCATCTGCGCCAGTTTGAGTCCCGCCGCGGCCGGCAACCAAGTCGGGCGCTCATGATTTCCGGCGCACTCACTGTCGTTTTGACCGCCAGCGCTGCCGCCTATTGGTTCGCGATCAAATCGCCCCCAGATCGGAGGTCCGCGGCTCCAGCGGTTGCGAACGTACGGCCCCCTCCGTCGGCGCAGACGGTCGTCGGCCCCGCGCCCGATCGGACGGCGTGGGACTTAATCAAGAAAACCGCCGACGCGGCTGCGCTCAAGCGCTTCGTGGCTGAATATCCAAACAGTCCGCTGCGCAAAGACGCAGAAATGCGGCTCGCAACCCTCGAAACGGCCCAACAACCCAAGCCCACACCGGCCCGCCCCGACGACGCGGCTTGGCAATTACTCAAAGGGACAACCGATCAAAGCGCCCTCAGACGCTTCGTGGCTGAATATCCCAATAGCCCGCTGCGCAAGGATGCCGAGGCGCGCATCGCCGCGCTCAAGGCAATAGAGGCTGCGAAGCCCGCCCCACCGCGGCCTGACGAGGCTGCGTGGGTTTTGCTCAAGCAAACGACCGACGAAGGCGCACTCAAAGCCTTTGTCGCGCATTATCCTGACAGTCCATTGAGCAAGGACGCCGAAGCGCAGATCGCAGCGATCGAGTCTGCGCGCGCGGCGCAACCAAAGCCGCCCTCTCCCGAGGAGATCGCTTGGAATCTTGTGAAGGACAGCACCGATGCCGGAGAGTTTCGGCGCTTCATCAAGCAGTTTCCAGCCAGCACAAAGCGGGAGGAAGCGCAGCAAAAGATCGTGGCGCTCACCGCGGCGTCTCCGGGCGAAGCGCCGGCCACCGCGATCGATCCGCATGCGCTGGCGCTTTCGTTACAATTCGAACTCAGGCGCGTCGGTTGCTTCAGCGGCGCGCTCAGCGGGGATTTCGATCAGGCGACGCGTGACGCGGAGCACAAATTCGCCAAGCTGGCGTCGATCAACATGCCTGACGAATTGTCGCCGGACGCCGTCAA
>JBOHIU010000199.1:0-24714 GCA_050725855.1 Xanthobacteraceae bacterium
CGGCCGGGCGCTAAATCGCCGGATCGCTACTCCCAAAGCCGAGTCGAAATTCATTGCCGGCTGAACGGACGAGAATCAGATATCCGCAACATGCTGCAAGGCGACACACTGTAGCCGTGGCAAACAGGAAGTGACGGCCGTTGCCTGATAACCGGTCGCAAGCTTGAAAATTGCCGATCAAAAAGTCACCGCTGGTGCCCAGGAGAGGACTCGAACCTCCACGGTGTTACCCGCTAGTACCTGAAACTAGTGCGTCTACCAATTCCGCCACCTGGGCGCCCGCTTGGGCCGCGAGCGGATAGGTACGGAGCGGTCCTACCGTTGTCAATCGAGCGGTAGCGTCCCGGTGACGTTCCAGCAGCTCGCCCTGTACAGCGCCGCGGCGTTCCTGTATTCCGCCGCCAATGCCCGTGCGAAGCAAGCTTGAAACGCTCGTCACCGTATTCGGCGGCTCCGGATTTTTAGGCCGCCACGTGGTGCGCGCGCTCGCCAATAGCGGTTACCGCATCCGCGTCGCCGTGCGCCGGCCGGAGCTAACCGGCCACTTGCGACCGATGGGAAAAGTCGGCCAGATCCACTCCGTCCAGGCCAATCTGCGTTACCCGGAATCGATCGCGGCGGCGCTGCGCGATGCCGACATCGCGATCAACCTGGTCGGCATCCTGTTCGAACGCGGCCAGCAGCGTTTTGATGCAATCCACGCGGAGGGCGCCGAAGCGGTCGCGGTCGCGACAAAATCCGTGGGCGCTCGGCTTGTTCATGTCTCGGCCATCGGGGCCGATCCCAATTCTTCCTCGCGCTATGCCCGATCGAAGGCGGAGGGCGAACGCCGGGTCCTGGCGGCTGTCCCCGAGGCGACGATCATACGGCCGTCGATCCTTTTCGGCCCCGAGGACGATTTCTTCAACCGCTTCGCCGCGCTCGCCCGGATCGCCCCGGCGCTGCCGCTTCCCGGCGGCGGCCATACCCGGCTCGAGCCGGTGTTTGCCGGCGATGTCGCCGATGCCATTGCGCTTGCGGCCGAGGGCGGCACCAAGCCGGGCGCGATCTACGAACTGGGCGGACCGGATGTGTACACGTTCCGCGAATTGATGCGGTTCATCCTGGCGACGATAGAGCGGCGCCGGCTCCTGATACCGGTGCCGTTCGCGGCATTGAAGCTGCAGGCCTTATTTGCCCAGTTCTTGCCGAAACCGCCGATCACCCCCGATCAGGTCGAGATGCTCAAGCTCGACAACCTGGTCTCCGGCGAAGCGCGGCGCGAGCGACGCACGCTCGAGGCGCTCGGCATTATTCCGGAAACCATCGAAGGCATCGTGCCGACTTACCTGTGGCGCTTCCGCAAGACCGGCCAATTCGATCAGCACACCGGCATAACGATCGGCCGGCGCGGCGCGCGGACCTCATAGCCGCCGCGAGCCGAAAGGAAGCCGCGCACGCATTGCCTGCGCGTGGTCTTGGTTCGTAGGAGTATGGACGTCGTAACGGAATCCTAACCGCGCCGCTATTCGATTTCGCCTTAAATCCGCGGAGTTCCCCGCGCATGTTTGCAACCGCATGCTGACGCTATTCCATCACCCATTCTGCCCGCATTCGCGCTTTGTGCGACTTTCGCTCGATGAGCTTTCGCTCGCGCCGCAACTGGTGGAGGAACGGGCCTGGGAACGGCGTACTGAATTTCTCAAGCTCAACCCCGCCGGAACGACACCGGTTCTGCTCGAAGAGGGCGCTCCGCCGGTTCCCGGCGCCGCGATCATTGCCGAATATCTCGACGAAACGCGCGGCAGCAAGCTGCCCCGGCAGCGGCTCATGCCCGCCGATCCCGGCCCCCGCATCGAGGTTCGCCGCCTGATGAGCTGGTTCAATGACAAGCTTTTTGAAGAAGTGAGCGGCCCAATCGTCATGGAGCGCATCTACAAGCGCTACATCCCCGCGCAGCAGGGCGGCGGCTCGCCCGATACCGAGGCCCTGCGCGCCGCGCGCAGCAATATTAAATATCATCTGGCGTATATCGGGTGGCTGGTCCGCAGCCGCGACTGGCTCGCGGGAGCCGACCTGACCTATGCCGATCTTGCGGCAGCGGCCCATTTATCCGCCGCCGACTATTTGGGCGACGTGCCGTGGAACGAAGACGAGAGCGCAAGGATGTGGTACGCGCGAGTGAAATCGCGGCCGTCGTTCCGCACCCTGCTCAACGACACGCTGCCCGGTCTGCCGCCGTCGCCGAACTACGCCAATCTCGATTTCTAGATCCGTCGGCTCTGAAGGCCGCGCTGTCCGCTTTTGCTCGAGCGCAAGGCTTCGACGCCGTCGGCGTTGCTCGGCCGGACGCGATCGGGCAAGCGGGAGAGCGGTTGCGGGCGTTTATCGAGGCAGGCGCCCACGGCGACATGACCTGGATGGTGGAAAAGGTCGACCGCCGCGCCGATCCGCTGGTGCTATGGCCGGACGCGCGCTCGATCGTCATGCTCGGTCTCAATTACGGCCCGGACGACGACCCGCTATCGAGCCTCAAACACCGCGCCTGCGGAACAATTTCGGCTTACGCACGCGGCGACGATTATCACGACTTGGTCAAGCCGCGGCTGAAAGCGATCGGCCGCTGGCTGATCGACAACACCGGCGGCGAGGTCAAGGTTTTCGTCGATACCGCGCCGGTCATGGAAAAGCCGCTTGCCGCGGCAGCCGGGATCGGTTGGCAAGGCAAGCACACCAATCTCGTGTCGCGTCAGTTGGGCTCCTGGCTCTTCCTTGGCGCAATTTTCACCACGCTCGAACTGCCGCCAGACGATCCTGGGCATGATCATTGCGGCACCTGCCATGCCTGCCTCGATGTCTGCCCGACGGCGGCATTTCCCGCGCCGTATCGTCTCGATGCGCGGCGCTGCATCTCCTACCTGACGATCGAGCACAAGGGCCCGATTGCACGCGCGCTGCGCCCGCTCTTGGGTAATCGGATCTATGGCTGCGACGATTGTCTCGCCGCGTGCCCGTGGAACAAATTCGCCCAAATGGGCCGCGAAATGAAACTTCAGGCACGCGAGACCTTGCGCGGCCCCAGCCTCGCCGCCCTGGCCCGGCTCGACGACGCCGCGTTCCGCGCGCTCTTCGCCAAAAGCCCGGTCAAACGCGTCGGCCGCGTGCGGTTTCTGCGCAATGTGCTGATTGCGATCGGCAATTCCGCCGACGCGGCGCTCGCGCAAGAGGCCGAGCGATTGCTTGACGATCCATCGCCGCTTGTCCGCGGCGCCGCGATCTGGGCGCTTGGCCGACTGGATCGCTCGCGACTTGTTGAAAGCGCCGCCGGACGCCGCGCCGTAGAGTCGGACGCGAGCGTCATCGCGGAATGGACCGCGGCGCTTACGGACTGAGATTCGAGCCGATGTCGACATTGCTGTGCTTCGGTCTCGGCTATTCGGCCGAGCATTATATCGGTCTGTTTGGCGATGGTTTCAGCCGCATCGTCGGCACCGTGCGCGGTGCCGAACGCGCCGCGGTGCTCAGCGCCCGGCTTGCCGGGCGACTGAAGGCCCTGGTGTTCGACGGCAAGACGCCGACGCCTGAAATCAAATTCGCCATCGGCGAGGCCGAGGCGGCGCTCATTTCGATCCCGCAGGATGAAAGCGGCGATCCGGTGCTGAGAACGTTCGGCGATGCATTCGCCCGAGCACAGCGCCTGCGCTCGCTTGTTTATCTGTCGACGGTCGGTGTCTATGGCGATTGCGGCGGCGGCTGGGTCGACGAGGACACACGCACCGCGCCGGACTCGACGCGCGGCCGCGGGCGCTTGGCCGCCGAGCGAGCTTGGCAAGAGTTTGGCGCGCGCCACAGGATTCCTGTCGCCATCCTGCGTCTCGCCGGCATTTACGGGCCGGGCCGCAATGCGCTGACGCAGATCGCGCGCGGCGACGCGCGCCGTATCGTCAAGCCGGGGCAGGTCTTCAATCGCATTCATGTCGACGATATTGCCCAGGCAATCGACGCCGCGTTCGCGCGCAAGGCTTTGGGCATCTTCAATGTCGCCGACGACGAACCGTCGCCGCCCGGCGACCAGCTGATTTTTGCAGCGCAACTGCTCGGCATGCCGCCGCCGCAGGAAATTCCTTACGAAGAGGCGGCGCCTTCCATGTCGCCACTGGCGAGGAGTTTTTGGCAAGAATGCCGCCGCGTGAGCAATGACAAGCTCAAGCGCGAGCTGGGGGTCAGCTTGCGCTATCCCACCTATCGCGAGGGATTACGGGCGTTATTTGAACGAAAAAAATACTAGCAAATTATCGATCGAGTATGGCTTGGCTCGGAAGTCCGCACAACGAGCCCGCCGTAAGAATGATGCCGACTGCTGAACCGCCACACGAGCCGACGCGGTCGCTGTTGGAGAGCAACGATCATGGGCGCGCCCGAAGTTCTGGCTTGTGGCGTCGCAAACGACCCAGAGTCCGATCGACGGTCGATCTTGTTGTGATGCACAACGCCCCTTCGCCACGGCTGGAGCGCTATAGCCGGAGCCGCTTGCGATGGTTAAAGCTCTATCCCCGAAAGAAGACGTGAGTCAGCGCCAGCGCTATCTGCGGAAAGGCGGAAAACACCACGACGAAGCCGATGATGATGAGCAGGAACGGCAGCACCGCAAGCATCAGGTCTTTGAGACCGATGTCGGGCGCGATGCCCTGAATGATGAACAGATTCAGCCCGACCGGCGGGTGAATGAGGCCGGTCTCCATGACGAGGCTCATATTGACGCCGAACCACACCGGGTCGAATCCGTGCGCCAACAGCCCCGGCATGATCACTGGGGTGATCATCAGCACGATGGCCACAGGCGGCAGGAAGAAGCCCGCGAGGATCACCACGACATCGATCCAGAACAGGAACTCCCATTTCGACATCTGGAGGCCGACCAGCCACTGGGTCGCGTTCTGGGTGATGTAGAGATAACTCATGACGTAGCTGAAGACGAACGCCATCGCGATGATCATCATGACCATCGAGGCGTATTCGGCGGTGCCGAGCAAGATCTTCTCGATCTCGCGCCAGCGATAGCAGCGGTAGACGATCGCGACCATGACAAGCGTGGCGAATGCACCGACGCCCGAGACCTCGGAGGGGGTCGCGTAGCCGCCATAGAGCGCCAGCATCACCACGGCGATGATGCTGAAGAATGGCAACAGGCGCGGCAGCGATTCGACGCGGTCGCCCCAGGTGAAATGTTCGGCCGCGATCGCGCTCGCCGGCGCGCCCGACGTCTGTTTCGGCCGGCGCGCGCGGCGCTGGTCGAAATAGCAGCGCACGATGACCCAGATCGCGAACAGCGACATGAGCGACAGGCCCGGCACGATGCCAGCGAGGAAGAGCCGGCCGATCGATTGCTCGGCGACGATGCCGTAGAGGATCAGCGTCACCGAGGGCGGGAACAGGATGCCGAGCGTACCGCCGGCGGCGACGAGCGCCCCGGCGAAGCCCGGGGCATAGCCGCGGTTGCGCATCTCGGGCACGCCCATGGCGCCGATCGCCGCCGCGGTCGCGCTGCTCGACCCGCACATCGAGGCGAAGATGGCGCAGCCGATGACATTGGCGACGCCGAGCCCGCCCGGCAATCTGTGCGTCCAGCGATAGACCGATTCGTAGAGATCCGCCGCGGCCCGCGTTCGCCCGACCGCGATGCCCATCAGCATGAAAAGCGGAATCGCCAACAGGGTGAAATCGTCCATGCCTTCATAGAGCGTCTCGGCGAGCTGGCCAACATTCGCGGCCGGCATGAATGCCAGCATGAACCCGACCGAGACGCTGCCGAGCGCGAACGCGACCGGCATCCCCGACAGCAGCAGGATCAGCGCTACGACGATGAAGAGAATAGCGATTTCGCCCGGACTCACCGCCCCTCGCCCTCGCCGCCGCGGGAGCCGATTTCCTCGACGATCTGTATGATGTATTCGAGCGTGATCAGCACCATGCCGACCCCGATCAGGGTATAGGGAATCCACAGCGGCGGCGCCCAGGTCGAATCCGTGGTCCAGCCCTGACTCCAGGCCTGCCAGTCATATTGCAGGACCATCACCGCGACGAACAGGCAGAGCAGCGCCGACAGGACGTCGCCGGCGAAAATCCGCCGCCGGTTCCAGCGCACCGGCATCAGCGCCTGCAGCACCTCCGTTCCGACATGGCCGCGCCGCATCTGGGTGTAGTTGGCGGCGAGGAATGTGGCGCCGATCAATAGAAAGACGTTGACCTCGAGATTCCAGGTGTGCGGGCGGCGCAAATAGTACCGCCAAATCACCTCGTTGGTGATGATGACCGCCGACGCGACGATGAAAATGCCGGCGACGACGCCGCCGGCATAATTGAGCGCCCGCACCACCCGGCAAAAGCGGCCCCAGAGCCGCGCCAAGCCGTCGGAGCGGGACGGCGGCCGCGGTGATATCGCCCCGGCGCCGTCGACCTCGTCCTCGCTCATGCCACCGCGGCGGCCAGGTCGAGCAGCTTCTGCCCGTCCGTGACGTGCTGGGCGAAGTTTTTCCAGGCGCTTTGCTGGGCGAGTTTCTTCCAGGCGTCGAACTGCTGGCGGTCCATGTCATACACATGGTCGCCGGCCTTGCCGAACACCGTCGCGACCTTGGCATCGTCGGCCTTGCACGACGACAGCACAAAGCCCTGGAGCGAGTGGCCGACCTCCATCACGATCTGCTGCTGCGCCGGCGTCAAGCTGTCGTAGGTATGTTTCGACATCAGAAGCGGCTCGAACATGTACCAGAAGGTAAATTTCCTGGCCGTGGTGACGTCTTTCGCCACCTCCTCGAGTCGGAAACTCATCAGCGACGCGCTCGAAGTCCACAGCGCATCGACCACGCCCGACTGCATCGCGTTGTAGGTCTGGTTCGACGGGAAGGTCGAGATCGAGGCCCCAGCCGCCTGCAGCATCAGCTCGATCATCTTGCCGGCACCGCGCGTCTTGAGGCCTTTGACGTCGGCCGGCAGCAGGATCGCCTTGTCGCGCGAAGCAACGCCGCCGCCCTGCCACACCCAGGTGACGAGCTCGGCGCCGTGATCGCTGAGGTATTTCGCCAGCCACTTGCCGATCGGGGCATTTTCCCACGCGTAGCCCTGCTCATAGCTCTCGATCAGCGCGGGCATCAGAGTGAGATTGGTCGCCGGCAGCTTGCCGCCCGAATAGGCCAGCGGATAGACCGCCATGTCGAGCGCACCCGACGCCATGGCGTCGAATTGCTGCACCGGCTTAAAGAGGGACGAGCCCGGATAGATCTGAAAGGTGAGCGCGCCATTCGTGCGCTTCTCGACCTCGGCGGCAAACTTTCGCGCCAACACGTCGCGGAAGTCGATATTGGCGGGGAACTGGTGCGAGATTTTAAGGATCCGCGTTTCGGCCGACCGTGCCGGACGCGCAAGGCCGCCGACGAGGGCTGTGCCCAAGGCGCTGCCGAGGAATTGCCGCTTCGTTACCTTCATGATGTCTGCTCCTCCCTTGGCGTTCGGCTCGTTTGATCTACGGTCGCATTCCGGAAACCAGCGAGCCCATTTGTTCTTGAACCAACCCGGCGTGGATCGCCCACACCGGGGCGAAAAGTCTACAACTTTCCACGCGGCAGAAGCAAAGCCGGGAGATACTGTATCCTATGCGGCAAGTTGCCATGTTGCGAACGGCAACAGCGTCATGCAGCATGGGCAGCGTTGCGCTGATCCGCTCGGGAAACTGATGCCGTTGCGCGACACGCTCGGCCAAGAGACCGAGCGGGTGATGCACGGGTTATGCGCAATTACTCAAATTGTGTGAGCCTGTGGTCACGATCCTCGCGGCGACGCCCGTTCAGAAACACTGAAACCGCCGCTCCGACCCATCGTGCGGGCTGGGTCGCCGCGACGCTGCTGCGTCCGAGCAAGCCGTCATGGACCGCTGCATTGAGGATCATGCCGATCAGCAAGTCTGCCGCCAGCCCCGAATCGGCAACCGCAAGCGAACCCTTGGTGGCCTCGGCGGCGATGATCTCGGCGAGCCGCCGGCGGACGCCTCGCGCTGCCAGTTCATCGACGAGGAGAACAATCTCAGGAAAGCGATGGGCCTCGGCCACGATGACCCGATGCAGCGAAAGCACATCCGGCGCAAGCGCCAGCGACAGGAGCTGTGTGCCGAAGTTGGTCAGTCGGTCATCCACGGTTGCGCCGGGAAATTCGCCGCTCAGCCACGCCCGTCGGCGCTCGACGATGCGCTTAGCCATGGCTGAGAACAAACCCGCCTTGTCGCCGAACTTGGCGTAGATCGTCCGCTTCGTCGCACCTGCGTCGAGGGCGATCTGCTCAACGGATGTGGCGCCGTAGCCTTGAGCCAGGAATCGGGATTCGGCGGCATCCAGCAGCATCGCCGGTAGCCGAGCCGCAGCAGCCGCCGGCGGTCGACCGGTTCTACGTCGTGGCGCGAGCATGGGCGTCGCAGCGGACATCGGAAACCCTCGCTCCCTCGGCCCGGTGGAGCGGATTGACATTCGCATGGGAGTGCCGAATCGGGATGCGAACGTTAGAATCGGACCACTGGCATGCTGCTTGACCGATAACGAAACCGACGGGTATCATAATGCTGCGGCCAAAATTTGGAAGGCCGAATGGGCGAGATTTGAACAATCAGCTGGCAAGCCGCATGGGAATGCTGCCGACACCTGTTTTTCAAGCGGCCGAAACGCGGCACCGCTCGGCCCTGTCATGCGCGTGATCAATCGCTTGCCGGCGATGTTTGAAAGGGCGAGCGACGGGAGCCGATCAACTCTGCTCCTCGGCCTCGTCCTGGGCACGTTAACAATACTACCCGCAGCCACGGCGACACCCGCTTCCGGCACTCCGCCACCGAAGGTGACGGTGGCGGTGGTAGCAGTCCAGAACGTCGCGCCGGTCTACAGCTTCATCGGCCGGGTGGTCGCGATCCAATCCGTCAACGTCGTGCCGCGGGTGACCGCCTTCATCGAGGACGTGCCGGTGCGACAAGGCAGCGAGGTGCAGGCGGGACAAGTGCTCTTTCAATTGCAGAAGGAGCAGTACCAGGCTGCACTGCAATCTGCACAGGCGCAATTGGGCCACGATCAGGCGCTGCTTGCCGAAGCGCGCGGTGACCTCGCCCGTTATGATCAGCTCGCCAAGCAAAACTCCATTGCCCTGCAGCAGGCAGCCGACCAGGCTTTTCTGGTCCAGCAGGATGAAGCCACAGTAAAGCTTGACCAGGCCAACGTGGATAATGCGAAGCTGAACCTGAGTTACACCACGATTACCTCCCCGATCGCCGGACGGATCGGCGCTGTGACGTTGACCAAGGGCAATCTGGTGACTCCGAGCACGGCGGCGCTGGCCACGATCAACCAGCTCGATCCAATCCGCGTGGTGTTCGCGGTCAGCTACCTGATGAACGCGGCGGAGAAAGCCGGTCTTTCGCCGGCAAAGGCGGCCGCCCGCACCATCCAGCTCAAGCTGCCGGACGGTTCTTCCTACAAATCGGCCGGCAAAATTGCCTTCTTCGATAATCAAGTGAGTGCGCAGACGGGTACCGTCAGCATCTATGCCGATTTTCCCAATCCCGATCATCTGCTGCTGCCCGGTACGTTTGTGACCGTGGAAGTGCATCGCGCCAAGCCGCTGGAGCGGCCGCTCGTTCCAGTGGAGGCGGTGCAAACAAATCAGAGCGGCAACTTCGTGCTGGCGGTCGACTCGGACGGTAAGGTCGAGGAGCGACCTGTTACACTCGGACCGCAGATCGCCCAGAATTTCATCGTCGAAAAGGGTCTCGCGGGCGGCGAGCGTGTCATCATCGCCGGCGTGCAAAAGGTCAAGCCGGGCGAAACAGTACATCCAGTACCGTCGCCGCCTGCTGCCGCCACCGCATCGGCCGGCCGCGGTGAAGCGAGCACGGGCGTAGCGAGCGATCCGGGCGATTAGCTGTGCTGTCCCGCTTTTTCATTCATCGACCGAATTTTGCGATCGTTATTGCCGTCGTTATCACGCTGGCCGGTCTGTTGGCGCTTTCGATCATCCCGGTCTCGCAATATCCCAACATCACGCCGCCGACGGTGACGGTTTCCGCCACATATCCCGGCGCCAGCGCCGAGACGGTCGCCAAGACCGTCGGACAGCCGATCGAGGAGCAGGTCAACGGCGTCCCCGGCGAGCTCTACATGCAGAGCACCAGTTCGAGTTCGGGCACCTATAATCTGACGATCAGTTTCGACATCGGCACCGACCCCAACATCGACCAGGTCAACGTCCAGAACCGCGTGCAGCTCGCCGAAGCGCAATTACCGACGGAGGTGCAGCAGGAAGGGCTGACGATCCGCGCCTCGTCCGCCAATTTCGTGCTTGCGGTCAATCTCTATTCTCCCGATCACAAGTACGACCAAGTCTACATTTCGAATTACGTTTACATGCACGTCCAGCCGCAGATCGCGCGCATCTCGGGCGTCGGCAATACGTTTATCTTCGGGGAACGGGATTACGCCATGCGGGTCTGGCTCAACCCGGTGCGCATGACCGCCCTCGGGATTACGGCAAGCGATGTCGTCAACGCGGTCGAAGCACAGAACCTCCAGGTCGCCGCCGGACAGATCGGACAGCCGCCGGTGAGCGCCGCGCAACAGCAACAGCTCACCGTCCTGGCGACCGGGCGGCTCTCCAGCGTGAAGGAGTTCAGCAATATCGTCGTCCGCACCGATCCGAATGGCGGGGTGGTCCGGATCGGGGATCTCGGCCGGGTCGAGCTAGGAGCCCAGCAATATTCCACATTTTCGACGATGGACGGGATCCCTTCGGTCGCCCTCGCCGCATTCGAGTCTCCGACCGCCAACGGGCTCGCCGTGGCGCACGCGGTCGAAGCGCAGATGCACACGATCGCCGCTCAATTTCCGCCTGGGCTCAAATACGCGATCGTCTACAACGCTACCAATTTCGTCAGCGCCGCCATCTCCGAGATCATGAAGACCTTGGTCATTACGCTGCTGCTGGTCGTGGTGGTGATCTATGTCTTCTTGCAGGACTGGCGCGCCACCCTGATCCCGACAATAGCGATCCCGGTATCGCTGATCGGCGTTTTCGCGGTTCTGTATCTGCTCGGCTATTCGGCGAATACCGTCGATCTGTTCGCGATCGTGCTGGCGATCACTCTTGTCGTTGACGACGCGATCGTCGTCGTCGAAAACGTCAGCCGTCATCTGGCCGAAAACCCGAGGCAATCGCTTGCCGCCGCGACCGAGCGGGCGATGGCCGAGATCACCGGGCCGGTCATTGCGACGACTTTGGTCTTGGTGGCGGTGTTCGCCCCGGTCGGCTTCATCTCCGGCATCACCGGTGCGCTCTATCGGCAGTTTGCCGTTACCATCTCGGTGTCCGTCGTGATTTCAGCGATCAACGCGCTGACCTTGAGCCCGGCCTTGTGCGCGCTGATGCTGCGGCCGCCGCGGCAGAGGCGGCTCTTCGCCTTCCGCTGGTTCAACCGTGGTTTTACTTTCGCCCGCGACCGCTACGGGCATGTCGTACGGTTCCTGTCGCGCCGGCTGTCGTTCGCGGCCATCGGGATCGTCGCCGTATTCGCTTTCGCCTATCTGGCCCTCGGGATCACCCCCTCGGCCTTTCTGCCGAACGAGGACCAGGGCTACTTCTTCATTAATGTGCAGATGCCGAACGGCGCCTCGATCGAGCGGACCCAGAGCATGTTGCGCCGCGTCGGCGATATGGTGCTGAAGACGCCGGGCGTTGCCCACACCCTCGAAATCGGCGGCTTCAGTCTCGTTACCGGCGCCCAGGAGCCGAACGCGGGCAGCGTGATCCCGATCATGGGGCCTTTCGACCGGCGCAACCCGAGCGAGTCGGTCGCCGCGGCAATCGCCAAGTTGCAGCCCCGCTTCAACGCCATGACAGAAGCTGAAATCGTCAGCTTCGCGCCACCGGCAATTCCCGGCATCAGCAGAAGCGGCGGAATCAATTTCGCTCTCGAGGCGCGCGCCGGGCAATCATATCAGAAACTTGCCGCTGCCACCCGCGCCCTGATCTTCGCCGCCAATCAGAACCCGAACCTGCAGTCGGTCTTTACCAGCTTCTCGGCCGACGTGCCGCAGATCATGGTGCACGTCGATACGACGCGCGCCGCACTGATGGGGGTTACGCCGGCCGCGATCTACCAAACCCTGCAGGCCAATCTGGGCGGCCAGTTCGTCAACAATTTCAACTATCAGAACTTCGTCTTTCAGGTGATCGTCCAGGACGAAACACAGTTTCGCAACAAGGTGAGCGACATCGACCAGCTCTACGTGCGCAACTCCAACGGCGCCATGGTGCCGCTGCAAAGCTTCGTGCATATCACCACGGTCGAAGGCCCGGACACGGTAAACACCTACAATCTCTATCCCGCCGTACTCATCAACGGCGCGGCCGCCTCCGGCAAAAGTACGGGGCAGGCGATGACGGGGATGGGACAGGTCTCCAAAAAGAGCCTGCCGTCCGGCTTCGATTATGACTGGACGGGTATGTCGTTCCAGGAATTGCAGGCTGCCGGACAGGAGATCTGGGCTTTCATTTCCGCCGTCGTCTTCTCTTATTTGTTCCTCGTCGCGCTCTACGAGAGCTGGACCTTGCCGCTGTCGGTGATGCTGCCGGTTGCGTTCGCCCTGTTGGGCGGATTGGCGGCGCTGTGGCTGCGCGGCATGGCGCTCGACGTCTACGGGCAGATTGGGCTCATCCTACTGATCGGGCTGGCCGCCAAAAATGCCATCCTGATCGTCGAATTCGCCAAGGATCGGCTGGAGCGCGGCGACGTCACCATACAAGAGGCCGCCGAGGAAGGCGCGCGCATCCGCTACCGCCCAGTGATGATGACCGCGCTTGCCTTCATCTTCGGCGTGATCCCGCTGGTCATCGCCACCGGCGCCGGGGCCGGCGCCCGCACGTCAATCGGCACGACCGTGTTCGGCGGTATGGTGCTGGCGAGCTTTGTCGGCGTCCTGTTCATACCGGCACTCTTTGTCGGCTTTGAGCGCCTGAGGGAGGCCACAGTCCGGCGCGTTCGGCGAGCAGGCTCGTCTCCGACCAACGATCAGGTCTCTTGATCGCTGACAGGTGCGCTTCGGTAAATCGCCGGTCCTATATGGCTTACCTGGATAAACCGCTCCAGAATGTAGTCACGCCATGAGCGGGGAAAGCTCGATCACGACAAATCGTTGAACTGCCTTCACAGGAAACGAGTCAATGATTTGGGTGCCATGCCGAAAACCCTATTATTGGTGAGTATGTATGCGCTGGCGGCCGGTGCCGGTGTCAGCTTCATTTTCTAACAGGCCGTGAACGCGAATTTGCGCGGCGAAATTGGTTCGCCGTGGTGGGCGGGATTTGTCAGCTACCTAGGCGGAACGATCGTCATGTTCGGCGTGATCACTGCGCTGCGCGAACCATGGCTTTCGGCGCAGACGATGTCGCGGACGTCGTGGATGTCGTGGACCGGCGGCATTTTCGGCGCGATCTACATTGCGGTTTAGATTCTGCTTCTCCCGCGGCTCGGCGCCACGATTGTGGTGGCGCTCATCGTCGTCGGTCAGATGGTCGGGGCAATGCTGTTCGATCATTTCGCGCTGCTCGGAGTGCCGGAGAACCCGATTACGCCTACTCGCTTGGCTGGCGTGGCGCTTCTCATCGGCGGGGTCGTGCTGATACGCCTATAGTACGAGAAAGCGATGTGGGTGGTTCATATTTACACTGAGCAAACCGCGGCGCTTCGAGGTAAGCGCAATATCTGTTCTGGCACCAGCGACGTTGCGAAATCGACCGACCGGCTGTCGCTGTCAGCGGATAGCCGGCATTTCCGCGAACCGCGCATGAGGGCGCGTTGGTGCCGAAAGAATTTCGCTCGAATTCTGCTTAATGCAGGCTCGGGCCTTTGAGAAACCGGCCGCGCTCGCTTGATTTGACGCGCACATCCATGGTCTCGCCATCGCGATAGATGCTCAGCGGAACCTCGACGCCGGCCTGACCTTGGGCCCAGATGCAGCGGAAGAAGCCGGCGAGATCGCTCACCTCCTTGCCGGCGACCGAGAGCACGATGTCGCCGTTGCGCAGATTGGCCTTCTTAGCCGGACCGCGATCCGCCAGCCCGACGACAACGAGTCTGTTTTCCACTTCCGTCGCGTAGAGTCCAAGCCAAGGCCGCGGCGGGGCGGAGCGGCGACCGGTTTTCATCAGATCATCGAGAATGGGCTTCAACAGATCGATCGGCACGATCATGTTGATATTCTGCGGCTGGCCCTTTTCGATGGCCTGTTGGAGCTGCAGCGAACCGATGCCGAGAAGATCGCCTGCAGGACCTATCAGCGCGGTGCCGCCCCAGTTCGGATGCGACGGCGCGGTGAAGATCGCCTCGTCGAGAACATACTCCCAATAGCCGGCGAATTCCTGCTTGGCGACGATGCGTGCGGCGACCGAGCGGACGCGGCCGCCGGCGCCGCCGACAACAACGCGCTCGCCGATCGAGGTGTTGGCCGATTGCCCCAACGCGAGCGCCGGCACATCCAACTTGGCGAGCGCCTGCACCAGGCCAAATCCGGTTTCCTGATCATAGCCAAGCGCGTGAGCCGGCACCGAACGGCCGTCGGATAGCGTCAGCCAAATCGTCTCCGCTTCCGTAATGAGATAGCCGATGGTGAGAACAAGGCCGTTGTCGCGGATGAAAACGCCGTGGCCGGGGCGCTCGGTGCCGAGCGTCTCCGCCGTGAAGGCGTCCGCCGGAACGATACTGTGCAGCCCCACGATGGCAGTCAGGGCGCGGTCGAGGTCGTAGCCGTAATCCTGGCGCTTCGGTTGAGTCGCCGGCGGAATCTTCCAGTCGCTGACAGACGGCATCTGGCAATTCCTTCTGCGGAAGCTGCCGCATGGTCATTCGTAACCGCATATGTGTCGGCTTCCGGGCGCCCGATCAAGCCCTTCGCAGATGGGGCGGCGCAGAGGGTCGATCGAAATCCTCCTTCAGACCTTCGCATCGTCAACGGCATGTCGGCTATTTCACCAACTCGGGCGAGCCCGCGCCTGTCGGGCGAGCCAGCCGGCGTGCATCCCGGCACCGGGATAAATCGGCCATTAGCTAAACATTTACGCAATTCGGACAAACATCGCTCCGCCGCGGGGCGGATGAAACGGCCGGTCATTTCACGAGATTT
This sequence comes from Xanthobacteraceae bacterium, assembly GCA_050725855.1. Taxonomy (GTDB): domain Bacteria; phylum Pseudomonadota; class Alphaproteobacteria; order Rhizobiales; family Xanthobacteraceae; genus BOG-931. The sequence continues at coordinate 15,180 of JBOHIU010000199.1, forward strand.
TGCCTTGTTGCCGCCCAATCTTGTTCGCAAAACGGCATATTATTTCGCGAGCCGAGGGGATTCATCGTGCGCAGATTGACCAGCATTGCCGTGACCGCGTTGGCTCTTGCGGGCTGGCTTGCGGGCGGGATCGGCGCCGCGTCCGCGCAATATTATCCGCCGCAACCGCCAGCCCCAGGTTACCAGAGCTATCCGCCTTCGCAGCCCTATGGGCCGCAGACCTATAGCAGTGCGCCGCTGCCGCCCGCGAGTGTGACCTCGAGCGGCTCACCCTATGACACGGGCTACACTCGCCAACCGGGGCAATATCCGCAAAGCTATCCGCCTCCGTACCCGGCAAACGGCGCGGGGCCTCCTCAGCCTCTTTCCGCCGAAGGCGGACGGCCCGGATTGGCGCCGCCGGCCGATGTGACCGGCTCGATCCCGGCTCCGAATGGCCAGGAATCGGGGCCGCCATCCGATCCCGCGGTCGTCGCGGCGCTGCCGCCCGAAGACCAGCCTGACCAAGGTCCGCCCACGCCGTTGCCGCCGCAGTTTCAGCGCCAGCTCGTCAACTATCCGACGACCGAGCCCGCCGGCACTATCATTGTCGATACGCCGCACACCTACCTTTATCTGATCATGGGCCACGGCAAGGCCTTGCGTTACGGCATCGGAGTCGGACGCGAAGGCTTTACCTGGTCGGGCACCGAACGCATCAGCCGCATGAAGGAATGGCCGGACTGGTACCCGCCCAAAGAAATGATCGAGCGGCAACCTTATTTGCCGCGCTTCATGGCCGGCGGCGAAAGCAACCCGCTGGGCGCGCGCGCGCTCTATCTCGGCAACACGCTGTACCGGATTCACGGCACCAACCAGCCGTCCAGCATCGGTAAATTCGTATCCTCCGGCTGCATCCATTTGACGAACGCCGACATCGAGGACCTCTACGACCGCGTGCAGGTCGGTACGCGCGTCGTTGTGCTGCCGGGCACGCTGCCGCCGAATGCAATGTCCGAGTCTGAGGCGCCCTCAGACTATTATGCTCAAACGCCCGCCTCGCAGCAGGCCGCGGCTTCCTCGCAGGCTCCCGTCAACCGCTGATCCACCTCAAAGCCGGGGAGCATCCGGCTCTGGAATCAGGACGTCGGTTTTTTTCTTCAGCGATTTCTGGTGGGACTTTCCAGCCGCAGAGTCAGTGGCGTAAATTGAATTCAGCGCGTGATTCGCGTTGTGCTTTTCGCGTTCACCGGCTGACGAACTTCATCTGCCTCACGACGATCTCTTCCTCGTATCGCGTGCTGTCCGCGACAGATCGCAACGTGAGTGCTCTGCGAGGTCGAATGTTTCCGAATGTCCGTCTCATGATCGGGGCGCTGCTTGCCTCGGTCGCGGCCTTGTGTTGCGGATTTGGCATCTTCGCCGCCTTCCGCGTCAATCATGACCCGCTCAGCCGGCTGCCGGCCAATACCGCGGCGCTGCAGCTCGTGGCGAGCGAGGTCGCGGGCCCCCCCAAAGCTTGGGAAGTGCCTTTGGCGAACCGAGGCGGCATGAGCGAAGTTCGGACCGGCGCAGCAATTTCGGATGCGCCGCGCCCAATCCTTGTCCGCACCGACGCAGTCGTGTCATCAAACGGACCCTCGAATTCCTGGGCAATGGGAATTGTTAAGATCAGGGCAGCAAGCGATACGCCGGAACGGCGCGCCGGGCCGCGAGCATCGCGACCAACGTCACCGTCGGCTATGGCGGTACTCGCAGCGCCACCGCGATCGCCGGCGCCAGCAATTGGCGTGGATAAGCCGGTCATAATGCCCTCGACACCGAGCAGCGTCGCGCCAGTGTCAACGGCTGCAGTCGTTGCAACGGCGAATCCAGGCGCGACGGCGCCTCCGCCGGCGAAAACAGCAATCGCAACCGCGCAAGCGTCGCCGGCTCCGGGGGCGACTGCAATAAGACCCTCGGCGCCAGGGGCAGCCGCACCAATAACGGCCGGTGCCGTGCAACAAGCATCGGCTGACGAGTCACAGTCCGGGACACGCGCATCCGGCGCGAGCCAAACCGCGCGAGGCATGACGAACGCGCCTCCAGCACCCTCCGGTTCGACCGTCGCCGCAATCGATCAGGTGCCGATTGCCAATCGGCGGATGTTGCAGCGGCCCTCGAACAGAGCCGAAACCACAGTGCCGAAAAAAAGGAGCATTCGCCGTCTCGCGCGCGCTCCCGCCCACCGAGCACCACGCAAGACCGCACGGAAACCGCTCCAACGGCATCACATCGTCAGGCGACATATTATCCGGCGGCCCTCTCCGGGAGCCGCGCCTCAATTTGGCGACCCGAATTTCGCCGAGCCGATTTTTGCGTCCGCGCCCGCCTCATTTCAGCGTCAGCCGGCGTTGAACAGACGGACGGCGAAGACAAACAAGCCGGACACGGCTGCCAACGGTTTCGGCGGCGGCACGTTCAGCTGGCCGAATAGCCCGCAATAGCCATACCGGCCGCGTGGCTGTTGCGGCGAGCACTTTCTAAAGCGACACTGCTTCTACCCGACCGAACCGGAACAGTCGCGCGTGATCCCTCTTTCCGTTCTCGATCTATCGCCCGTCACCACGGCAATCCCCGGGTCGGCCGCGTTGCACAACTCGCTCGACCTGGCGCGGCTCGCCGAGTGGCTCGGCTATAAGCGGTACTGGGTCGCCGAGCATCATAACCTGGCCAATATCGCCAGCTCGGCGCCGGAGATCATGATCGGCCAGATCGCCGCGATCACCTCCGAAATGCGCGTCGGCTCCGGCGGCGTGATGCTGCCCAACCACGCGCCGCTCATGGTCGCCGAACGCTTCAAGGTCCTCGAGGCGCTGTTTCCCGGACGCATCGATCTCGGACTTGGCCGCGCGCCGGGCACCGATCCGGCAACCTCATACGCCTTGCGCGCCCGGCAGGATGCACGCGCCGGCGACGATTTCCTGGAAAGATTCAACGAATTGCTGCTGTTCGAGCGCGGCCTCTATCCGCAAGGCCACCCATTCCACAATGTGCGCGCCGCGCCGACGGACGTAGCCCTGCCGCCGATCTGGCTCCTTGGTTCAAGCGGCTATAGCGCCGAACTGGCCGCCGCAGTGGGCATGGGATTCGCATTTGCTCATCATTTCGCCGACTACGACGCGGCGAGCGCAATGTTGAGCTACCGCGAACACTTCAAGCCGTCCGAGACGCTTGCAGCGCCCTACGCGATCCTGGGCGCCGCGGTCATTGTTGCCGACAGCGATGTCGAAGCCGAGCGCATTGCCTCAAGTGCCGATCTGCATTTCGCGCGCCGCGGCAGAGGCGAATATGCTCCGCTTGCCTCGCCCGACGAAGCGGCAGCCTATCCATACGCCCCGGTCGACCGCGAACGCATTGCCGGATACCGGACGCGCCTCATTGTCGGCGGAATCGATACAGTGAAGGCGCGCTTGCTGCCGCTTATCGAAGCGACCCGCGCCGACGAACTCATGGTCACCACAATGGTCTACGATCATGCGGCACGCCGGCATTCCTATGAACTGCTGGCGCGGGCTTTCGCGCTTGTCTGCCGCGACTGAACACGAATAACGATTGCGTAAACAAATAAGACGATAGCGTCACATCGGCCTGTCGCATTACTCTTAATTTGGCATAATGGCCTTTATACAGCGGCGGGCAGATGGCGGGAGATGGGCATGTCCGCTAGGATTCGTTGGTTGATTCTTTCATTGGCTTCATCCGAGGCGCAAAAATTGAACTCCGAACGCACGCGGCGTCGCTCCGAATCCAATCGGTGCATCAAACGAATGCTGCTCGGCAACGCCTGCGTGCTCGCTCTTGGTCTGGCGGCGGCGATGAGCGCCTCGCCGGCGCTGGCAAAGTATCCCGCAAGATATCCCCTCAAGCACCAGCTTGCCCGCCAGCAGGCCGAGCACGCCCGAAAGTTGCCGTTCGGCAACATTCCCAAGGGTCCGCTGGAGATCTTCATCTCCATCGATCAGCAGCGGCTGCATTTCTACAGTGACGGCGTCCATATTGCCGATGAGCCGGTTGCCACCGGGGTGCCCGGACATCTCACGCCGCTCGGCATATTCAGTGTGATCCAGCGCGACCGCTATCATCATTCGAATATCTACGACAATGCGCCGATGCCCTTTATGCAGCGCATCACCTGGTCCGGTGTGGCGCTGCATGAGGGCCCCGGGGTCGGGCATGAGGCCTCGCATGGCTGCATCCGCATGCCGGGCAATTTCGCCGCGCGGCTGTGGATGCTGCCGACGATGGGCATGCGCGTCGTCATCGCGCGGCCCGAATTGCGGCCGATCGACTTCGCCGACCCGCATTTGTTTGTTCATCAGGATACGCCGATCGCGCCCAGCGTGACGCTGCGGCCGACGATTGAGACGGCGCAGGTGGTCAAGCCCGGCACCCGGACGGACGTGCCCGATCCGCCAGCCGGCGAATCGGCAGTTGCTTCACCGGCAATCGGCCCGAACACGAACTCTGCGGTTGGGAGCGTCGCGACCAGCCCGGCTTCTTCCGCATCGGCGGGGACCAATAAAGCGGCAACCAACGGAGCGGAGCAACCGGCACTCGCGGCAACCGTCAAAGATGCCGAGGCTGCCGTGACGCAACCGGCCAATGCGACAAGCGCGGCGCCGGTCGCATTGGTGGTGAGAGCCTCCGCAATGCAGTCCGCGCCAGTCCCGGCTCAATCTGCCAGTGCCGTGGCGCTCCCAAATCTCGCGCCGGCCTCACCGGTGACCGCCGATACAGCAAGCGTGCCGACCGCTCCGCCCGACGTCACCACACCGAGCGTCGACGATGTTCCGCTGCCTCCGATCAGGCCGGCACAGATCGCCAAGGGATACGGGCCGATTGCAATCTTCATCAGCCGAAAGGAAAAGAGGATCTATGTGCGGCAGAACTTTACGCCGCTGTTCAACGCTCCGGTGACGATCGAGCATCCCGATCAGCCGCTCGGGACGTATCTGTTTACGGCGATGGATTATTTGCCGGACCATTCCACGTTCCGTTGGACTGTCGTGGCTCTGCCGCCAGCGCCCGCAACGCGATGGGCGGAGCGCTGGAAATACGTCAGGGACCCCTATGGCAGGCTCAGAAGGGTGCGCGTCGAGGAAAAGGTCGCCGCGCCGGTTTCGTCGCCCGATACTCCGCAGGACGCGCTTGCCCGCATACAAATCCCGGAGGACGTGATCGATCAGATTTCGCAGCTGATCGTGTCCGGTTCTTCGCTGATCGTATCTGACCAAGGTCTGGGCCCGGAGACCGGCCGGGGCACGGATTTCATCGTCATCTCGCGGTGAAGTTCGAAGCCGTAAGGCGCGTTGCTCGCCAAACCGCATAGCCCGCCGCATCGCTGTCTGAGCGCATTTCACCTATGGCGGCATTTCGAAGCGGCCATTCAAGGCCGATGATCGACGGTGTATGCTAGGCGCGACCGCTTGGCATGATTTTTTCCAGCCGAGGTCATTTTCACCAGTCAAGGAGGTTCGTCTTGGGTAAGCATTTCACACTGACCGCTTCCGACAGCTTCAAACTCGGCGCCTACCGTGCCGATCCGACCGGAGCGGTTAAGGGCGGCATCGTCGTCATTCAGGAAATATTCGGTGTCAATCATCACATCCGCGCGGTTTGCGACCGGCTGGCCGGCGAAGGCTACGCAGCGGTAGCGCCGGCGGTGTTCGACCGGCAGCAGCCCAATTTCGAATCGGGTTATTCGCCCGACGAAATCGCCGCCGCCCGCAAGTACGTCGCCAATCCCGATTGGGGCGCGATGCTGCGCGACGTGCAGGCCGCCATCGACGATCTCAAGAACGGCGGCCCGGTCGCCATCATGGGCTTCTGCATGGGCGGAACGATCGCGTTTCTGTCCGCTTGCAAACTCGACGGGCTGTCGGCCTCCGTCTGCTATTATGGCGGTCAGATCGCCAAGAACGCCGACCAAAAACCGAAAGTGCCGACGCAAATGCACTTCGGCGAGAAGGACGCTTCGATTCCGATGAGCGATGTCGACGACATAAAAAAGAAACGCGGCGGCGATTGCGAGATTTACGTCTATCCGGACGCGCAACACGGTTTCCATTGCGACGAGCGCGGCAGCTACCAGGACGCCGCCGCCAAGCTTGCCTGGCGGCGCTCGATGGAGTTTCTCGCCAAGCACGTGAAGAGGTAAGACGGACAGCCGGAAATTCAGAGGCCGGAAGTCGGATATCGGAATTCGGAGGCCGCTTCGGACTTGCAACTTTCGAAATCCGATTCCGGCTTAGAACCAGCGCTCCTGTACGTTCACCGTATCGCCCGGCCGGAGCGCGAAGCTGGTCGGCACCGTCATGCTGATCTGCTGTCCGTGGACGACGCGCGTAACCTTCACCTTGCCGCGATAAGCCCGCGGACCGAAGCCGCCGGCAATCGCGACCGCCGTTTCCACCGTCATGTCGGCGACGTAGGGATATTGGCCGGGTTGAGCCACCTCGCCGAGGATGAAGAATGGCCGATACGCTTCGACCTCGACCGCGACGTGCGGATCGTTGACATAGCCTTGACGCAGCTTGGCGGCGATGCGGCCGCGCAGTTCGTTGGTGGTCGCGCCGCGCGCCAGCACCGGTCCGATCAGCGGCATGTCGATATAGCCGCTCACGTCGACGACGTAGGAATTAGACAACCCGTCCTGGCCGAAAACCACGACGCGCAGCCGGTCCCCGGAATCGAGCGTGTAAGGTCTGTTTGGCAGCGCCGGCGCATAAGACAGCGGCGTTGACGCCTCTTGCGCTACGGGTGCGCGACTATAATGCGGCGCCGCCGAAGGCGGAGCAGCGCCCGCATCCCAGAACAGACCTCCGTCCGTATCCGATTCCGAAGGCGCCGGCGGCGGCGAGGCCTGCGCGACCGATCCGTACACCGTGGCGTCGATGCCGGGAGCCGCGGCGGCCACAACCGGCGGTCCAGCAGGCTGCAGGACGGCCGGACCGCTCATGGCCGACATCCACCCCGCGGGCTGGAAGCCACAGCCGGCAGTGGTTATCGCGAACAGCAGTAACAGCAAGATGGAGCGGGTGAGCCGCATACGCGTAAATCCGGCCCGTTTCATTCAAACGTCGGCCCGATTAATCGCCCGGTAAGGTTAACAAAACTCTAACCGAAGCCACTGGGACGCCTGGCGTCGTCTGGAGCGCAATGACGCGGCGCACTCGCTTGGTGGCGCTTCAGTCGTGCCGTCGAGCGTCAGTGCCGCCGCAAGCGCGGCACGCCGTTATTTTGGCTTTTCCTCGGACCGTCTCGCCAACCGATCCGCGAGCGCCAGCAACACCATCGCGACCGCGAACATCAGCGGGAAACCGACGGCCCAGCCGAGCTTCGCCAGGTCGACCGTGCCTTCAAGATCGAAATACCAGGCCAGCGCATCGACCGCGGCAATGACCGCAATCGCTCCCAAAAGCCTCTGCTTGAGCGCACTGAAGTCGACGTCGACAAGGCCCGCCGGCCAGCCGGGATTTTTATCCAGGTCGACGTGGCGTACGAAGTTCTCGTAGCCGGAAAAAATCACCAGGATGATGAGATTAGCCGTGAGCGAAATGTCGACCAGGTTGAGCACGCCGACCACGAGAGTGTGCCAGCTCTGCGTCGCGACCTGCATCGCCAGTTCAGCAAGGTCCACAAAGAAGCGATACAGCAGCAAAAGGAGGCCGCCGACCAGCCCGATGAGAAACGGCGCGGCTAGCCAGCGGCTCAGAAAGATGAAGCTCTGAAAGGCGTCTGCACCTCGCCGCATGGGGACCTCGACATTGCTGTTTGTCGCCAGCCAGCATACGCCGCGGATGGTACGGATGCGAACGGCGACAGCGAGACGCCCGGTCGGTCCTCGCCGCCGACAGTCAAGCGAGATTCACGGTGTCAGGCGGCAACCCCGGTGCCAATCGGGCAGCTCACGCCCGTGCCGCCGAGCCCGCAATAGCCGTGCGGGTTCTTCGCCAGATATTGCTGGTGATAATCCTCGGCGAAGTAGAACGGCGGCGCATCGACGATCTCGGTTGTGATCGGCCCCATCCGTCCGGCGGCGAGCGCCTCGGCATAAGCGGCCTTGGAAGCCTCGGCGGCGGCGCGCTGCTCGGGCGAAAACACATAGATGCCGGAGCGGTATTGGGTGCCGACGTCGTTGCCCTGGCGCATGCCCTGGGTCGGGTTGTGGCACTCCCAGAACGTCTTGAGCAGCCGGTCGTAGGAAATCTTTTTCGGATCATAGACCACGAGTACGACTTCGTTGTGCCCGGTGAGGCTGCTGCAGACCTCCTCGTAGGTCGGATTGGGCGTCAATCCCCCCGCATAGCCGGCCGCAGTGAGATAGATGCCGCTGCCGAGCTCCCAGAATTTGCGCTCGGCGCCCCAGAAGCAGCCGAGGCCGAACATCGCCATGGCGGAGCCTTGCGGATACGGGCCCTTGAGCGCCCGGCCGTTGATGAAGTGTCGCTCGGCGGTGGGGATCGGCTGCGAACGCCCCTTCAAAGCTTCGTCGGCGGCCGGCATTTCGAGCATTTTCCGAAATGAGAACATCGCGGCGTCTCCTGATTGGCCAATGAAATATAGCGCCTGCCCGATCACGCCGCATCGGCATCGACGATCACGATTTCAGGAAAGACGCGAACAGGAAATCCGGGCCAGGCATTCCGAGCGGCTTCCACCCACCGCGTTTGCCGCTTATTGTGCCGGCCGCGCGTCGAAATCCTGCATTGCGGCGCGCGGCCAGAGGAGGCTTCGCCCATGATTCGTGTCCTCGCGCTCGCCTGCGCGCTCGCATTCTCGGCAGTGCCGGTTTTGTGGCCGGGCTTTGCACCGGCCCAGGCCCAGGATGTCGAGTCGACGACATTGCCTCCCTACGGTCCGGCGATCACGCTCGATCAGGCCAAGCGGGTCATGGCGGCGGCGGAGCTCGAGGCGGCGGAGAATACCTGGCAGGTCGCGATCACCATCCTCGACAGCGGCGGCAATCTGGTGATGTTTCACAAGATCGACAATGCGCAGCTTTCGGCGATCGGCGTGTCGCAGGGCAAGGCGCGCACGGCGTTGGAGTTCAAACGGCCGAGCAAGGATCTCGACGACGCCATCGCCCGCGGCGGGCTGGGCAACCGCCTGCTTGCGCTGAAAGATATCACGCCGATCGAAGGCGGCCTGCCGATCATGCTCGACGGCAAGATCATCGGCGCCATCGGCGTGTCCGGCGCGATCTCCTCGCAGGATACGCAGGTCGCCAAGGCCGGCGCCGACGCGCTGACCAAATAGGAGATGGACGACAGCAGACGGAGCCGCGACTGATGCGCCGCTGCACCATCGACTTGGAGTGACCCCGATGAAAAAGCGTGAACGGTCGGGCAGTCTCGGTGAGTATGTCAATGACAACATTCGAAGGCGATCCGGCTCGTCTTGCCGCGTGGCGTTTCGGCGATTGGAATATCGTTGCCGGCGGCGGGTTCGACTCGATCTTTTTCGAGCACGGGAAGAATATCTATATCGAACCTTTCGAGCTTCCGGCCGAGGG
>JBOHIU010000200.1:0-39925 GCA_050725855.1 Xanthobacteraceae bacterium
GTTGGCAAGTACGAGGTTGGCAAGTACGAGGTTGGCAAGTACGAGGTTGGCAAGTACGAGGTTGGCAAGTACGAGGTTGGCAAGTACGAGGTTGGCAAGTACGAGGCATCATCGTTTAGTGCCCCAAATTGCAACGATCAAGCTGAAAGGGAGGAATCAGCGATGGAGCCCAAGTCGACACGCCGAATCGTGACCGGCCACGATGCCCAGGGCAAGGCCGTGGTGCTGTACGATGCGGCGGTCAAGCCCATCCAGCGCAGCGCCGGCGGAAACAGCATGTCGTTATTGTGGGTAACGGGCGAGTCACCGGTGGACATGTCGGGCTCGACCGATCGCGCGCAAACCAAGGTTGGCGTGCCACCGCCAGCTAACGGCACGATCTTCCGCACCGTCGAATTCGCCCCAGCGCCAACCGGCGGTTACGGCGCGGTCGATCATCATCAGATTTTGCTCAATATGGGCATCGATCCAGCCACGCAGGGTTACGCGCGGCACGAGAATACGCATCGAACCCGGACAATCGACTATGCAATCGTGCTCGAAGGCGAGATCGACATGCTGCTCGACGATACCGAGATTCACGTAAAAGCCGGCGACGTTCTGGTGCAACAAGCTACCAATCACGCCTGGGTCAATAACAGCGGTAAGCCGTGCCGGATCGCTTTCATTCTGATCGATGGCAAGACGCCGCCGGCCTGGAAGCAGAACTGGAAACCCTAAGGTCTCATTCAGGCCGCCTTGCGGTTGACCTGAGCCTCGGCCATCGCGGTGAGCTTCTGGTCGGTCGCTTTCTCCTCATCCAGGTTCTGCTGCAGTAGCGTAACGCAATCCCTGCGTCCGAGGGAATTTGCCCAGGAAATCAGCGTCCCGTAGCGCGTGATCTCATAATGCTCGACGGCCTGGGCCGCGGCGATCAACGCGGCATCAAGCACCGGCTTCTGTTCGACTTCGCCGGCGACATCATGCGCTTCCTCGATGATGCCGTCGATGGCCGGGCAATCCACGCCTTGCGGTTTTTTGCCGGCGAGCTGGAATACCTGTTCCAGCCGTTTGACGTGATTTTCGGTTTCGCGGAGATGCGTCTGGAAGCCCTGCTTAAGCTGCGGATCGCTGGATTTATCGATCATATCCGGCAATGCTTTCACAATCTGCTTCTCGGCATAGTAGATATCGCGCAAGGTGTGCACGAACAGGTCATCCATGTTCTTGATGTCCTTGGAGAAGAGGCCCATGGCGTTCGATCCTATGTTTTTGCGGGTTTGACCGCCGGGCATCCGCGGCCCGACTCTCAAATGCAAACGCGTGATGCCAGTGCCGGTTCCTGCGCGACCGCACTGGGAACGTCGGGGCGAAATGCTTTTGCGCCAGTTGCGCCTGCTTGAAACGATGATGCTGCGGGAACTCGGAACGCAGAAGTCGGGCGACCCTTGACGCTGCCATGGCAAGACAGTCATGCTGCCGTGACTCGGCGAGCACGTTACGCATCGACAGTTCACGCAGTCGAACATGAGCAATCTCACGATCGATCTGGGCCGCTTTGTCGCCGATTTGAGCTTCGGTCAGATTCCTGACGCGGCATGCGCCATTGCGCGCACCGGGATCACTGACTGCTTTGGTGTCTTGATCGCGGGCGCACGCGACCCGGAAGTTGCGCTCGTCGATCGCGAAATCGGCGTAGTCGGCAATTCCGCATTTGCTTCGCTCATTCCCTCGGGTGCGCGGCGGACGGTGGAAAGCGCAACTTTGGTCAACGGCATCGCCGCGCACGTTCTGGACTATGACGATGTCGCGCTCGACGGCCATCCCAGCGCGGTCCTGGTACCAGCGATCCTGGCCCAAGCAGAAGCGAGCGGATCGAGTGGCGCCGAAATGCTGAGCGCGTATGTGGCCGGTTTTGAAGTGTGGGCGGAACTGCTGGCGCGCGAGCCGACGCCTCTGCACCGCAAGGGATGGCACCCCAGCGCCGTGCTCGGCACCGTGGCGGCGGCAGCCGCATGCGCCAAATTGCGCCGCCTCGACGGTAAGGGAACAGCCACCGCGATGGCGATCGCCGCGTCCATGGCGTCCGGGCTGGTCGCCAATTTCGGCACCATGACCAAGTCGTTCCAGGTCGGACGCGCGGCGCAATCCGGCGTCATAGCGGCGCGGCTCGCCCAAGCCGGCCTGACGGCGTCGCTGGACGCTCTCGAACATCCTTCCGGCTTGCTCGCCGCTCTGTCGCCGGACGGCAAAGTCGACCGGCATCGCCCTTTCGCTGCAACACGCAACGCGTGGCACATCGTCGCCGAGGGGCTCAATATCAAGCGCTACCCCATTTGCTACGCCACGCATCGCTCGATTGACGCCGCGCTCGGGCTGATCGAACGCCACGACGTCAAGCCTAATATGGTTGAGCGCATTCACGTGTCGACCGGCGAGACGCAGCTGCGTATATTACGAAACGGCGCTCCGCAGACCGGATTGGAGGCGAAATTCTCCATGCAATTCGCGATGGCCTCGGCGCTGGTCGCCCGCAAAGTCGGACTGGCCGAAGTGGCCGACGGCTTCGTGCAACGCCGCGACGTACAGGATATCTTTTCGCTTGTGTCATTCACGACCACGGACAAGACCAAGAAGGGTTCGAACTTCGCCCCGGCCGATTCTGTCGAGATCGTTACCAGGAGCGGCGAAGCGCTCAACAGCGGTCCGATCGAATACGCCAAGGGCAGCCATCAACGTCCGCTGTCGCAGAACGAGTTGTTCGATAAGTTCGCCGATTGTCTAGGTGGCGACTTCCACGATGCGGAAAAATCACGCCTCTTTCAGACTTTGATGATGTTCGACCGCCTCAACAGCGCCGGTGATCTGGCGATTTAGCCTAGAGCTGAAGCCGCGGTCAGAATCGGCAATCGTTTGGGTTTCACGCGTCCGAGCGCGTCGAACGGCATCAGCCGCTGGGCTGCATGATGGAACCCGATTGGGGGCTCGCCCGTTGCCATAACCACAGCTCATATCAATCGATGGATGCCGAGGTCACATCAGGCTTTCCGCAGCTTCTGCGCAAAGCACGTCTGCGCGAAGGTCTGCCGTTCCCGCGCGGCGCAACCTGGACGGGCTTAGGCGTCAACTTTGCCCTTTTTTCGGCCAACGCCACCAAGGTCGAACTCTGCATTTTCGACGAGCAGGGGCAACGTGAAATCGAGCGTGTCGAACTGCCCGAATTCACCGACGAGATCTGGCACGGATTTTTGCCTGACGCGCGACCGGGCACGATCTACGGTTATCGCGTGCACGGCCCCTACGACCCGGTGCACGGCCACCGCTTCAATTCCAATAAACTACTGCTTGATCCTTACGCCAAGGCGGTCGTTGGCCGGCTCGAATGGGACGCCGCACTGTTCGGATACAAGATGGAGAGCGGTGACGACCTGTCATTTGACGATCGCGACAGCGCGCCGTTCATGCCGCGCTGCCGCGTCATCGATCCCGCGTTTACGTGGGGCGATGAGCGCTCGCCCCGCATCGGATGGGATCGAGCGGTCATCTACGAACTGCACGTGCGCGGCTACACCAAACTCCATCACGGCGTCCCGGAAGAGCTGCGGGGTACGTTCCGCGGCCTGACCGAGCCGGACGTCCTCAGCCATTTGCGCAGTATCGGGATCACGACGGTCGAACTGATGCCGGTACACGCTTTTGTCAACGACAGCTATCTGCTCGACAAAAAACTCACCAATTACTGGGGCTACAATACGATCGCGTTCTTCGCGCCCGATCGCCGCTACGCCCACGTGCCGGATTTCGCGTTTTCCGAATTCAAGGAGATGGTTGCGCGCTTTCACCATGCCGGCATCGAGGTCATCCTCGATGTTGTCTACAATCATACCGCGGAAGGAAACCATCTTGGCCCAACCCTGTCCTTCAGGGGCATCGACAATGCGTCGTATTATCGTCTGTTGCCGAGTGAGCCGCGCTACTACATCAACGACACCGGCACCGGCAACACCTTCAATCTCTCGCATCAGCGCGTGCTGCAGATGGTCACGGACTCGCTGCGCTATTGGGTGCAGGAGATGCACGTCGATGGCTTCCGCTTCGATCTCGGCACCGTTTTGGCGCGCGAAACCCATGGCTTCGACGCCGGCGGCGGTTTCCTGGACTCATGCCAGCAAGACCCGGTGCTTTCCTCGGTCAAACTGATCGCCGAGCCGTGGGATATCGGCCCTGGCGGTTATCAGGTCGGTGCCTTCTCGCCGGGCTGGGCCGAGTGGAATGACCGCTATCGCGACACGGTACGATCCTACTGGAAGGGCGACGCCGGACAGCTCGCCGACTTTGCGGCGCGGATTACGGGATCGAGCGATCTATTCAACCGGCGCGGACGGAAGCCGTGGGCGAGCGTGAATTTCATCACCGCGCACGACGGCTTCACTCTCAACGATCTGGTGTCTTACGATCAAAAACACAACGAAGCGAACGGCGAGGACAATCGCGACGGGAATTCCGATAATAAATCATGGAATCACGGCTTCGAAGGGCCTACCGATAACTCCGAGATCGTCGCGCTCCGCGAGCGGCAAAAGCGAAACATGCTTGCCACCCTCCTATTCTCGCAGGGTACCCCTATGATTCTCGCCGGCGATGAATTCGGCCGTACCCAACGGGGCAACAACAACGCCTATTGCCAGGACAACGAAATTTCCTGGGTCAGTTGGGCGCATGGTGAAGCAGCCGAAGATTTGATGACGTTCGTTCGCCGGCTCGCCAACCTGCGCGGCCAGTTCCCGGTCCTGCGCCAAAGCCGATTCCTGACCGGTGCCTGGAATGAAGACCTCGGCGTCAAGGATTGCACCTGGCTCACGCCGGCCGGCGATGAAATGACGCCGCAATATTGGCACGACCCCGCCGCCAAGTGTATCGGGCTCCTGCTCGATGGCCGCTCGCAAGCCAGCGGCATTCGCCAGCGCGGCAGCGAGGCCACGCTGCTTCTCATCACCAATGCCCATCATGATGTTGTCGAGTTTGCCTTACCGAAGGCATCGGGCGGGCGGGATTGGCTGAGGCTCGTCGACACCAACTTGCCCGATGAAGATGAAGAGTTCGACGCCGCGGCAACCTTCAAATTCAGCCACCGCTACCAAGTCACGGGGCGTTCCCTGCTGCTGTTTCTGTTGCGGCGGGCAAGGCGTTCGCAGCCCCCGGCAGGTAAACCCCGCCCACGCATTTAGAAGACTGGCCGACTCCGCTGACAATCCCGCTCCGCCGCGTGCAACCACGGCCAGGCAGGGTGGGTCCCAAAAGAGGAATACTATCCTTGCATTGTCCCGGCATGGAACTTCTCAGTGACCAGCCGCTTTGATAAGTAAGGCAAAATCAGCCGGCTCGATTGTGTCAGGGGCGATCCGACCTATGGCGACAAGCCACGGTACAAGCTCGCGCCAAGAGCGGCGCGAGAAGGCATTTGTGCCGAAAATTTACTATTTCCATCCTCTGCTCGCCGGCGCTCGCTCGTCTTGGGCGCCGCACCTGCATCGCTGCCGCGACATGGGCTTTGACCACGTGCTGACGGCGCCGCTCTTCGCGCCCGGAGCATTGAGCGACATTTTCCTCACCGCCGACCACGACAGGCTTCATCCGGCGATCGATCCGAACGTCGATGCTGACGCCGGCGTCCTCGCGTTTGCGGAAGAGTGCCGACAGTTTGGTCTAAGTCTTTTCCTCGAGATTGTGGTCGGGCAGGTTGCGCCGGATGCAAAAATGGCGCAGTCGCATCCATCCTGGTTGGCCGCCAGTGCAACGAACGGACAGCCAATCGATCCGCGCAAGGTTCTGCGACAGCCCGCCGCCGTCTCCCTGCGCTTCGATGACGCCGAAGTCGCAAGTGATGCCGCGGCATGGTGGATTGAGCGATTGCGGCGACTTGCCGCCGCCGGCGCGAAGGGGTTCTGTTTCTCGCAGCCGCAGATGGTGCCAGCCGCGGTTTGGAAGCGCATCACCGCGACCGTAACCGAAAACTTTCCCGAGCTGCGCTTTCTTGCTTGGACGCCGGGCCTGACCTGGAGAGACATCACGGACCTCCGGGGAGCCGGTTTCGACGGCGCCTTTTGCTCGTCGCCATGGTGGGATGGCCGCGCCAACTGGTTCATCGAGGAGCACGAATTGTTGCGCACCCTCGGCTCGATCATCGCCTCGCCGGAAGCGCCCTTCGGCCCCCGTCTGGCGCGGCGGCTTGGTACCGTCGACGATCCTTTGCCGGTCTATCGGCACATGCTGCGGCGCGCGGCCGCCATCGGCGATGGCTTCATGCTGCCAATGGGGTTTGAATATGCGGCGACCGAGGACATGGATGCCCGCCAAGCCGCACCGGATGACTCTTTCCTCAAGCCACGCGGGCGCGCGATTGATCTATCGGCGGAGGTTCGAGAAGCAAATACTCTCAACGACGATCTGGCGCGGCGGCTTCATCGCTGCAATGGTGAAATGCGCCGTCTGACCGATCCCGTCGAGCCGGTGACGATCCTTCTGCGATCCGACGCATCGAGTGCCCGTGACGGGTCGGCACCAATTGTTGTCGCCATCAACACCGACTTGCGAAGCGAGCACGCCTTACCCGTGTCGCTCGAACCGCTGCCGGCCACGGCCGGAGCGGGCTATGTCGCGCTCGACGCCGTTTCCACCGAACGCGATGCCGGTGCTGCGCTTGAACCTGGGGAAGTTCGCGTTCTGCAAGCGCAGAGGAGCGATCCCGTCAAGGTTGCCCGGCCAAAGCTTCAGGCGGCCAAATTGGCCAAATTGCCCCGTATCGTCATCGACAACATCGTTCCGAGTGTCGACGGCGGGCGCTTTGCCGCAAGGCGCGTGGTTGGCGAGCCGATAGCCATCGAGGCCGATGTCTTTGCCGATGGCCATGAGGTGCTCGGCGTCGAACTGTTGTGGCGCGGCGCAGATCGGAAAGAGTGGCATCGCGCGCCAATGCGGCTGCTCAATAACGACCGCTGGCGCGCGACGATAGAGCCGAAACGGATCGGCCGCTATGAATTCACCATAGAGGGCTGGGTCGACAGGTACGGCACGCTCGCGCGCGATATGGAAGTCAAGAGCGCCGCCGGCGCCGATATCACTAACGAAATCGTCGCGGCGCGGCAGCTTCTCCAGCGAGCGCATGAACGCGCTTGCTGCAGCGCCCGTAACGTCATCGCGAGTACCCTGACTTGGCTCGACGATGCTCCCATCGACGCCTGCCGAGATATTCTGCTCACGCCGGATCTTCGCGAAGTCATGTACGAAGCCGAGGATCGCGAGTTCGGCTGCCGCCCCGAGCCGGCCCTGGCGCTGGAGATCGAACGTCCGCAGGCGCTTTTTGCGTCCTGGTACGAATTGTTTCCGCGCTCGGCATCGCCCACACCGGACCGGCACGGCACGTTCGATGACGTTATCGCCCGCCTGCCTGCGCTACGCGACATGGGCTTTGACGTCCTTTATCTGCCGCCGATCCACCCGATCGGAACGACCAACCGCAAGGGCAAAAACAACGCTTTGCGCGCGGAACCGGATGACGTCGGCAGCCCCTACGCCATTGGCAGCAGCGACGGCGGGCACACGACGATCCACCCTGCCCTCGGCAGCATCGAGGATTTTCGGCGGCTGCGCGACGCGGCTGCCGCGCATGGCATGGAGCTGGCACTCGATTTTGCCATTCAATGCTCCCCCGATCATCCCTGGCTGACAGAGCACCCGGAATGGTTCAATTGGCGGCCCGACGGATCGATCCGCTACGCTGAAAATCCTCCGAAGAAATACGAAGACATCGTCAACGTCGATTTCCATGGAAAGAGCGCCATTCCCGGCCTTTGGGTCGCGCTGCGCGATGTCGTACTTTTCTGGGTCGGCCAAGGCATCAAGACCTTCCGCGTCGACAATCCGCACACCAAGCCTTTGCCGTTCTGGGAATGGCTGATCGCGCAGGTGCGCTCGGAATTTCCCGAAGTCATCTTCCTGTCGGAGGCCTTTACGCGACCGAAAATGATGTACCGGCTCGGCAAGATCGGCTTCTCGCAATCCTATACTTATTTTACGTGGCGCAACACCAAACAGGAGCTTGCCGATTACTTCACCGAACTGACCACGTCGGACGTCAGGGAGTTCTTTCGGCCGCATCTGTTCGTCAACACACCCGACATCAACCCGTTCTTTTTGCAAACCTCTGGCCGACCCGGCTTCCTCATCCGGGCCGCCCTGGCAACGACCCTGTCCGGACTATGGGGAATGTATTCCGGCTTTGAGCTATGCGAGGCAGCGCCGCTGCCCGGCCGCGAGGAATATCTGGATTCCGAAAAATATCAGATTCGAACCCGCCGCTACGATGCGCCGGGAAATATTGTCGCCGAGATTGCCAAGCTTAATCGCATCCGCAAAGCGCATCCGGCGCTGCAGTCCCATTTGGGACTGCGGTTCTATCCGGCTCACAACGATCAAGTCTTATACTATGGCAAGCGGCATCCGGCCCGTAACGATCTCATTCTCTGTGCAGTCAGTCTCGATCCCTTCCACGTGCAGGAGGCGACAGTCGAAGTGCCGCTGTGGGAATGGAATTTGCCCGATCACGCAAGCTTCACCGTCGCCGACCTGATGCGGGATAGCGAAAGCACCCGTTCCGGGAAGCTGCAGCGCCTTCGCCTCGATCCAGGTGAACTTCCGTTCGCCGTCTGGCGTGTCGCACCGTCGGGGGCATGATCGTGGACACGCAAACAACAAAAAAGACCGTGCAGACGGATCAGTTCTGGTACAAGGACGCCTGCATCTATCAATTGCACATCAAATCCTTCTTCGACAGTAATGGCGACGGAATTGGAGATTTTCCCGGTCTCGTCTCGAAGCTCGACTATATCGCCAATTTGGGCGCCACCGCCATCTGGCTGCTGCCGTTCTATCCTTCCCCACTGTTGGATGACGGTTACGACATCAGCGAATACCGCAACGTTCATGCCGATTACGGTACATTGGCCGATTTCCGTCACTTCGTCAGAGCGGCGCATGCTCGCGGGCTTCGCGTCCTAACCGAACTTGTCGTCAACCACACGTCGGACCAGCACCCGTGGTTTCAGCGGGCGCGGCGGGCCAAGCCCGGCTCGGCATACCGCGACTATTACGTTTGGTCCGACACCGACCAAAAATACGCGGGGACACGCATTATTTTTCTCGATGCCGAGCGTTCCAATTGGACATGGGACCCAGTTGCCGGCGCCTATTATTGGCACCGTTTCTATTCCCACCAGCCCGATCTGAATTACGACAATCCGCATGTGCTGCGGGCGGTGCTGGGCGTGATGCGGTTTTGGCTCGAAATGGGCGTCGATGGCATGCGGCTCGACGCCGTTCCTTATTTGGTGGAGCGGGAGGGCACGTCGAACGAAAACCTCCCCGAGACCCATGCGGTTCTCAAGCGGTTCCGCACCGAAGTCGATGTCGCCTTTCCCGGACGGATGCTGCTCGCCGAGGTCAACCAATGGCCGGAAGACGTCAAGGATTATTTCGGCGACGGCGACGAATGCCACATGGCATTCCATTTTCCGCTGATGCCGCGCATGTACATGGCGATCGCGCGCGAAGACCGTTTTCCGATCACCGACATCATGCGTCAGACCCCGCCCATTCCAGACAGTTGTCAGTGGGCGATCTTTTTGCGCAACCACGACGAGCTGACGCTTGAAATGGTGACCGACAACGAACGCGATTATCTGTGGCAGACCTATGCCGCGGACCGGCGCGCGCGGCTTAACTTGGGAATTCGCCGCCGGCTCTCCCCACTCCTGGAACGCGACCGGCGCCGTATCGAGCTGATGAACAGTCTGTTGCTATCGCTTCCGGGGACCCCGATCGTCTATTACGGCGATGAAATCGGGATGGGAGACAATATCCACTTGGGCGATCGCAACGGCGTGCGCACGCCGATGCAATGGTCGCCAGATCGCAACGGGGGGTTCTCGCGCGCCGATCCGGCCGCACTCGTTTTGCCTCCGATCATGGATCCCCTGTACGGCTATGGCGCGGTCAACGTCGAGGCCCAAACACGCGATCCGCACTCACTGCTGAATTGGATGCGGCGGATGCTCGCGGTGCGCCGTCGCCATCCGGCATTCGGGCGCGGAACGCTTGTGTTTCTCTACCCCAAGAACCGCAAGATCCTCGCCTTTCTGCGCGATTTAGATGGCGAGACGCTGCTGTGCGTAGCCAATCTTGCGCATAGCCATCAGGCAGTGGAACTCGATCTCTCCGCGTTCGTCGACCGCGTCCCCGTGGAACTTAATGCAGGCACGCCGTTTCCTCCCATTGGAGAACTCACCTACCTACTCACGCTGCCACCTTATGGCTTTTATTGGTTCGTGTTGGGGACGGTGAGCGATTGGCCGGCGTGGCACACGCCGGCGCCCGAACCATTGCCGGAATTTATGACGCTTGTCATGCGCGGCCGTCTGGCCGATGTCCTTTTGAAGAGCGCTCGGGATGCGATCGAGGAAGAGATACTGCCTCAATACCTCGGCAAGCGCCGCTGGTTCGGACTCAAGGATGAGAAAATCGAATTCGCGCGTCTCGCCCGCGTTACCAACCTCGGCGACGGCGGCCCGGAAATTTTGCTCGGCGAAGTCGAAATCAAGAGCAGCAGCGGAGTGTCTTGTTGGTTTCTGCCGCTCGGCATCTACTGGGAGGATGAGCCGAACGCGGCATTGCCCAACCGGCTCGCGCTCGCCCGCGTGCGCCATCACCGCCGCGTCGGTCTGCTCACGGACGGCTTCGCAATAGCGAGCTTCGCCCGGCGGTTGGTCGGCGCACTGGCATCGGATATGGAGTTCAAGCAGGCCGACGGTGTGCTGCGCTTCCGCTGCACTCCGGCCGCGCGGGAGACGCTGACGGTGGCGCCCGACGCCGAGGTGAACTGGCTCGCGGCCGAGCAATCGAACAGTTCGCTGACGATCGGCGACCGGGTCATGCTCAAGATCTACCGGCGTATCGCGCCGGGCGAGCATCCGGAAGCCGAAATGGGGCGCTACTTGACGGCGCAAGGCTTTGCACATGCGCCGCCGCTTCTCGGCGATGTGGTCCGCATCGGGTCCGATGGAACGCCTCACTCGCTCGCCGTGGCGCTCGGCTTCATTCGCAATCAGGGCGACGCGTGGTCGTGGACGTTCGACCAGCTCAAGCGTGCGCTTGACCGGATAGCTGCTCCGGCTTCCTCGCCGGACATCGAACTGACAGACCTCGAAACCGTCATGGCGGCTATCGGCCAGCACCTCGGCGAGATGCACGCGATCCTCGCCCGCGAAACCTCTGACGAGGCGTTCGCCCCGCGGCGTGCCGAGGCAGACGATGCTGCGCAATGGCGGCAAAAGATCGAAGAGCGGCTCGACAAGGCGTTGGGCTCGATCGCGCGTCGCGAGACGTGGGAGCGAGAGCAGGACCGTGAGCGCGCCCAGTCACTCCTCGATCTGCGCAAGCCAATGATCGCGGCGATCCGGCGGCTCGCCGAGAATGGTGAGGGCACGCCCATGACCCGAATTCATGGCGACTTTCACCTGGGTCAAGTTCTGGTTGCCAGCGGGGACGTCTACATCATCGATTTTGAAGGCGAGCCGGCGACATCCATCGCCGAGCGCCGGATCAAGACGAGCCCGCTGCGCGATGTTGCCGGACTGCTCCGCTCGATCGACTATGCGGGCGCCACCTTGATGGACCGCGAGGATACCGGCGCCGTTCCCCTCGATGAAGCGCAGCGCGACCAGTTCATTGCCCGCTTTCGCCGGGGCGCCTCGCAGGCATTCCTCCGCAATTATTGGACGGCAAGCCTGCTGCGCGATACGCCGACGACGCGTGCGCTCCTAGACTTGTTCCTGATCGAAAAGGCCGCTTACGAGATCGCCTATGAGGCGGCAAACCGGCCGAATTGGATCGCGGTGCCGCTTGCCGGCCTTTCCCGGCTTCTCTCGCGCATTCTGGAAAAAGAGGCGTTGCCGAGTCATGGCTGAGGCGCGGCTCAAAGCCTCGTGGCAGCTTGACGCGGCGGCCGCTCGTGCGCTCGCGCACGCGGCGCATGGCGACCCGTTCTCCGTGCTGGGTCCGCACGATATCGAAGATGGACGCCTCATCCGTGCGTTTCTGCCGGGCGCCGCGCAGGTCGAGGTTTTGCGTCGGGACGGCAGTCTCCTCGCGCCCCTCGAACCGGGCGAGGAATACGGCCTGTTCGAGAACGTCGTTCCCGAGCGAGCGCCGTACCGACTGCGAATTGCTTGGCCCCACGCGGTTCAGGAAACCGAAGATCCCTACTCGTTCGGTCTGCTGCTCGGCGATCTCGACCTTCATCTGTTCAACGAGGGACGCCACTTCGAGTTGGCGTATTGCCTCGGCGCGCAAGCGATGACGATCGACGATGTCAATGGAGTTCGCTTCGCCGTATGGGCGCCAAACGCCACGCGGGTCAGCGTGGTCGGCGACTTCAATTCATGGGACCGCCGCCGGCATCCGATGCGGCTACGGCATCAAGCCGGCATATGGGAATTGTTCATTCCGCGCGTGGCGCCAGGCTCACGCTACAAATACGACATCCGCGGACCCGGCGGGATCGAAGTGCCGTGGAAGGCCGATCCGATCGCTCGCCAGACGGAGGCGCCGCCCAGCACCGCCTCGGTCGTACCGAATCTGGAGCAATTCCATTGGCACGATCAGCAATGGATGTGGGAACGCGCCGGACGGCAAGCGCCGGACGCCCCAATCGCCATTTATGAAATGCATCTCGCCTCATGGCTTCATCGGGATCAGCACGGCGAAGATGATTCACTCTGGGATTTTGCCTCCCGGCGTCTTGTGCCTTATTTGGTTGAGATGGGATTCACCCATGTCGAGCTTCTCCCAGTGACCGAACATCCATTCGGAGGTTCCTGGGGGTATCAGCCGCTGGGTCTGTTCGCCCTGACCGGACGTTACGGGCCGCCGCAGGATTTCCTGCGGCTTGTCGATACTTTGCACGCCGCAGGCATCGGCATCATTCTCGATTGGGTGCCGGCGCACTTCCCGACGGACTCCCACGGCCTCGGCCGCTTTGACGGCACCGCGCTTTACGAGCACCTCGATCCGCGCGAAGGATTTCATCGCGATTGGAATACCTACATCTACAATTTCGGCCGACGCGAGGTTCAAGGGTTTTTGATTGCGAGCGCCCTTTACTGGCTGGAGCATTTTCACATCGACGGTTTGCGGGTCGATGCCGTGGCGTCGATACTGTACCGCGACTACAGCCGGCCCGAAGGCGAATGGATTCCGAACGTTTATGGCGGACGAGAAAATTTGGAAGCGATCGGTTTCCTGCGCCATCTTAATTCCGTCATCGGCGAACGGTGCCCCGGTGCGATCACGATCGCGGAAGAGTCGACGGCTTGGCCGGGCGTGAGCCGGCCCGTGTCATCTGGCGGGCTCGGATTTTCCTATAAGTGGAACATGGGATGGATGCATGACACGCTCCAGTACATGGAAAAGGCGCCCGTTCATCGGAAATACCATCATCACGACATGACGTTTGGATTGCTCTACGCGTTTTCGGAAAACTTCATTCTGCCGCTTTCGCACGACGAGGTCGTTTACGGCAAGCGCTCGCTAATCGGCAAAATGCCCGGCGATCAATGGCAACGCTTTGCCAACCTGCGCGCTTACTTCGGCTTCATGTGGGCTCATCCGGGCAAGAAGCTTTTGTTCATGGGCGGTGAATTCGCACAGGAACGCGAGTGGAACCATGACCGCGAACTGGATTGGGGACTGACAAGCGATGCGGCGTACGCCGGCGTGCAGCGCCTGGTCGGCGACCTGAATCGCCTTTACGCTCATGAGCCGTCGCTGCATCGGCGCGATTGCGAGGCAAGCGGCTTTGCCTGGACGGTGGGCGACGATCGATCCAACTCGGTTTTCGCGTTCCTGCGCTTTGCCGCCGAACAACCGCCGGTGCTCGTTGCCTGTAATATGACGCCGGTGCCGCGCCACGATTATAGGATCGGGGTTCCGCATCCCGGCGCGTGGCGGGAAATCCTCAACACCGATTCCAGCCATTATGGCGGAACGAATGTGGGAAATGCGGGCAGTGTCGAAGCTTCCGCGATTCCCGCACACGGCCAACTGCACTCGCTGGCGCTCGTGCTGCCGCCGCTCGCGACGATCTTTCTGCGCCACGAGGGATGAGCAATGCCCATCCTTCCGGACCGGTTAGAGCCCGGACTGCCGAACCCGCTCGGCGCCACATGCGACGGACTGGGTATAAACTTCGCGGTGTTTTCCGCACATGCCGAGCGTATCGACCTGTGCATTTTCGATCCCACCGCGCGACGCGAGACAGCACGCCTGCCGATGCCGGAATGCACCGACCAAGTCTGGCACGGCTACCTGCCTGGAGCTCGCACCGGATTGGTTTACGGCTATCGGGCCCATGGTCCCTATCATCCGCAGGAGGGCCATCGGTTCAATCACCACAAGCTTCTCCTTGATCCTTATGCCAGGCAACTTGCCGGGACATTGCGCTGGTCGGACGCGCTGTTCGGCTATCGTGTTCATTCTCCGCGAGATGACCTGTCGTACGACCGGCGCGACAGCGCGCAGGCAACGTTGAAAGCCGTGGTCTGCGACGATGCGTTCGATTGGGGCGACGATCGTCCCCCCAATGTGCCGTGGCCGGACACGATCATTTATGAGACGCATGTGCGCGGTCTAACGATCTTGCATCATGACATCGCCCCCGAGGAACGGGGCACGTTCGCCGCACTGTCCAACCCGACGATCATCCGTCACCTGCAAAACCTCGGCATCACCGCGATCGAGCTGATGCCGGTGCATGCCTTCGTACATGACCGAGCGCTGGTCGAACGCGGCCTGAAAAATTACTGGGGCTACAACACGCTCGCCTTTTTTGCCGTCGAACCCCATTACCTTGCCGAAGGGTCGCGTAACGACATGCGCGTGGCGGTACGGCGGTTGCATGCCGCCGGCATCGAAGTCATCCTCGACGTCGTTTACAACCATACCGCGGAAGGCAACGAACTCGGCCCGACGCTGTCGTTTCGCGGCCTCGACAATGCCAGTTACTACCGGCTTATGCCCGACAGAAAGCGGCATTGCATCAACGACACCGGCACTGGCAATACGGTGAACTTATCGCATCCACGCGTGTTGCAGATGGTGATGGATTCGCTGCGACACTGGGTAACATCCTTTCACGTCGACGGATTTCGCTTCGATCTCGGCGTCACCCTGGGACGCGAGACGTCGGGCTTTGATCCGGGCGCCGGCTTTTTTGACGCCGTTCGGCAAGACCCTATTCTCAACCGCATTAAGCTCATTTCCGAACCCTGGGACCTCGGGCCCGGCGGCTATCAGCTTGGTCATCACCCGCCTGGATTTGCCGAATGGAACGATCGCTTCCGGGACAGCACGAGGCGGTTCTGGCGGGGCGACACCGGAGAACGGCCCGAATTCGCCGCGCGATTGGCCGGCTCCGGCGACCTGTTCGACAAGCAAGCGCGGCGTCCCTGGGCATCCATCAATTATGCCGCCTCACACGATGGTTTCACCCTCGCCGACGTCGTCAGCTTCACCGGCAAGCGCAACGAAGCCAATGGAGAAGACAACAAGGACGGAGCGACGGAAAATTATTCGGCGAATCAGGGCGTTGAAGGTCCAACGAGCGACAAGTCGATTCTGGAAACGCGGGCTCGCGTTCAGCGGGCAATGCTCGCTACCGTCATTTTCGCCCACGGAACGCCGATGATCCTTGGCGGCGATGAATTCGGCCGCTCGCAAGACGGAAACAACAACGCGTATTGCCAGGACAACGCGACTTCCTGGCTGGATTGGGTAGACGCCGCGTCGGCGCAAGGCCGCCAACTGACGAATTTCGTCGCCAGGCTCGTCGCCATACGCCGCCGCCACTCCGCGCTACGCTGCTCGCAATTCCTCCACGGCAAAACGGAGCTCGCGCCCCGGATACGCGACATTGCCTGGTACGACAGCGGCGGGACGGAAATACCGGACGAGTTATGGATGGATCCGTTTCGGCGACTGCTCTGCCTACGCCGCGCCGAACATGATGGAGATGGGATATTGCTGTTGAATTTTCTTCTCAATCCGACTGCGCAGGATGAATATTTCGTCTTGCCGGAACCTGCCCTGGCCGGCCGCATTCTCATCGACACCGCGCAACCGGACGCCGACGAGGTTCCGCTCAGCGGCGCTAAAGTCGGCGTGCGCGCCCACAGTGCCATGTTGATCTATTCGAAACTGGAAAGACAATCGCAGTGAGCGCGCAGTTGCGTCCCTCGTTCGGGGCCAACGTCGTCGATCGGCAGCGGACACGGTTTCGCATCTGGGCTCCCGCACAGAAGGCAATCGCGCTCGCCGTCGAAGGGAAACCTCGCTTGGCGATGGAGCAAAGCGGCGGCGGCTGGTTTGAAGTGGAGGCCGATTGCGGAGCCGAAGCGCGCTATCGCTACATTTTACAAGATGGAACGGCAATCCCCGACCCGGCCTCACGCGCGCAGGATGGCGACGTCCACGGCCCAAGTATCGTGGTTGATCCTTCGTCCTATCATTGGCGCAATCTGCAATGGCGCGGGCGCCCCTGGCACGAAACTGTGCTCTACGAACTGCATGTCGGCGTTCTCGGCGGCTACCATGGCGTCACGCACGAGTTGGGGCGGCTTGCCGAGCTAGGCGTCACTGCAATCGAATTGATGCCGATTGCCGAATTTCCCGGAGCGCGCAACTGGGGATACGACGGCGCCTTGCCGTATGCGCCGGAATGCAGCTACGGCACGCCTGACGATTTACGCGGCCTCATCGACACCGCCCACGGCCATGGTCTCATGGTGTTCCTCGACGTGGTGTACAATCACTTCGGACCGGACGGAAATTACCTGCCGACCCTCGCTCCCGATATGTTTCGCGACGACATCGCGACCCCCTGGGGACCCGCCATTGATTTTCGCGTCAAAGACGTCCGGCGCTTCTTCACCGAGAATGCGCTTTACTGGCTTCTCGATTACCGCTTCGACGGGCTTCGTTTCGATGCCGTTCACGCCATCAGCGAACCCGCATGGCTCGACGAAATGGCGGCGGAAATCCGCCGCACTGTCGACCCCGGGCGTCACGTTCATCTGGTTCTTGAGAACGACAACAACGAAGCGGCTCACCTCGCTCGTGGTTTCGACGCGCAGTGGAACGACGACGGTCACCACGTGCTGCACGTGCTTTTGACCGGCGAGACAGAAGGCTATTACGGAGACTATGTCGATGCCCCCGCCGCGCGTCTGGCGCGCTGCCTCAAGGAAGGATTTGTCTTTCAGGGCGAGCCGTCAGCACATCGTGGGGGTAGACCTCGCGGCACCAAGAGCGCCGCACTGCCGCCCGCCGCTTTTGTATTTTTCCTGCAAAATCATGATCAGGTCGGTAACCGCGCTTTTGGCGAGCGGCTGACCAAGTTGGCCGATCCGCAGCCGCTCGAAGCCGCCGCGGCACTGCAACTGCTCGCGCCGCAGATTCCGCTGATATTCATGGGCGAGGAAGCGGCGAGCGAGGCAGCGTTTTTGTTTTTCACGGATCACAAGGAAAACCTGGCAAATGCGGTCCGCGAGGGACGCCGGCGCGAGTTCTCCAGTTTCTCCCAATTTTCAGATCCAAAGCTTCTTGCGCAATTATCCGATCCGAACGCGATCGAGACGTTTGCACAATCAAGGCCGTCGCCGCAGCCCGAGAGGGCTGTGGCCCGGACGCGACTCTATGCACAGCTCCTCGCCATTCGCCGCGCGGAAATCATGCCCCGGCTTTCGGGCGCGCGCGCTCTTGACGCAATGCCGCTCGGCCCCGCCGGCGCCGTTGCGCAATGGCGGATGGGCGACCGGTCGCGGCTCACGATTGCATGCAACCTCGGCTCGACCGGTGTCCAAATGCCGCCGCCGCCGGGCCGCGTTCTTTTCGCAACTTCGCCGGCGGCGACAGAATGGGCCGTTGCGGGACATCTTCCCGGCTATTCGACAATTGCGGTGCTTGACTCGACATGAACGACGAGGCCGTAAAGGCGCTGGCCCGCCGCGCCGGCATCGCCCTGAAGTGGCGGGATTACGCCAATAAAGAGCGTCGTGTCTCGATCGAGGCTGCTCGGCGCGTACTCACCGCCGTGGGCCTGCCCTGCGGCACGACGGACGAATTGGCTTACAGCCGACGGCAGTTCGAAACGTCCGGTTTGCCACCCTTGATGACCGCAACGGCCGGCGCACCCATCGATCTCGCCATCGCGCCGGACAATCTGCCGACATCCGCGCAAATCGTTGCCGAGGACGGCACGACAATGCAGGCGCAACTGCGTCCGACGGCAACAGGCGCGCAGCTCTCCGCCGTTGAGCAACCCGGTTATCACGTTCTGGAATTGGGCGCGGACCGCATTGCCTTGGCGGTCGCGCCGGCGCGTTGCTTCATGATCCCCGATACCGGGCCGGATGACCGGCTCTGGGGGCTCGCCGTACAGGCCTACGGATTGCGCGGTGCCGGCGATCTCGGGATCGGCGATACGGCTGGCGTGATCGCGCTCGCAAAAGCCGCAGCCTCCCTCAAGGCGGATGCGCTAGCGCTCAGCCCGATGCATGCCTTGTTCGCGGCCGATCCCAACGTCTACAGTCCCTATGCGCCATCGAGCCGGCTGTTCTACAATCCTCTCTATGCCGATCCGCGACCGCTGTTCGGCAACGATCGCGTGCAGACAGCCGCCGCCAAGGCCAGTATTCTTGAAAGCGGCGCCGAACTCGGCCGGCGTCCGCTGATCGATTGGCCGAAATCAGCCGCAGCGAAGCTGTCGGTGTTCCGGCAGCTATTCGAGGATTTCGTCTCGACCGACCTTGTCTCTGGCGTCACGGCGCTGGCCGCCGATTTTGCAAGGTTTCGCGACGAAGCCGGGACGTTGCTGCAAGATTACGCGGCGTTCGAAACGCTACACGCCGCGAGGATCGCGGGCGACGCCTCAGCCTGGAATTGGCACGATTGGCCCGCTTGCTGGCGCGACCCGCACAGCGAGCAAGTGAAGCATTTCGCCATCGAACACGAAAACGAAGTTCTGTTTCATTCATTCCTTCAATGGATCATCGATCGCTCGCTGGCGGAGGCGCAACGCGAGGTTAAGCAAAACGGAATGCGGATCGGGCTCATCGCCGACCTTGCTGTCGGCATGAGCGGCGCGGGCAGTCAGGCATGGACCAATCAGAGGGATATATTAGGCCAACTTGAAGTCGGAGCACCGCCCGACCTTTATAATGCGAACGGCCAAAATTGGGGATTGTCCAATTTTTCACCGCATTCGCTTCGTGCAGGAGGCTTTGCGCCGTTCATCGCCACATTGCGCGCATGCCTGCGTCACGCCGGAGGAATCCGCATCGATCATGCCATGGGCCTGATGCGCTTATGGGTGATTCCGCGCGGCGCCGACGCCCGCGAAGGCGCCTACCTCGCGTATCCGATGGACGATCTCCTGCGGTTGATTGCGCTTGAATCTTACCGCCATCGGGCCATCGTCATCGGCGAGGATCTCGGCACGGTACCGGCCGGCTTCCGCGACCGGCTGTCGCAGAGCGGCATCTATGGCATGCGCGTTCTCTGGTTCGAGCGGCGCCGCGAACGCTTTACGCCGCCCACCGAATGGTCATCGGATGCGGCTGCGATGACATCGACGCACGACCTGCCGACGATTGCCGGCTGGTGGCACGGCCACGACATCGCAACGCGTCAGCGGCTTGGCATGATCCCAGACATCCCTGGTGAACAGAGCGTTCGGCAGAACGAGCGCGAATTGCTTTGGCGTGCATTCAAACAGGCAAAAGCGGCCTCCGGAGAAATGCCGTCGCCGAGCGAGACGGCGCGGGTCGCCGACGCGGCGGTGAATTTTATGGCACAAACCCGCTCTCAGCTCGCCCTGCTGCCGCTGGAAGATGCGCTGGGGCTTGAGGATCAGCCCAATCTTCCCGGCACGATCGACGAGACCCCCAACTGGCGCCGCAGATATCCCGGCGACGCGCATGAACTGCTCGATCCGCCCGAAATCCGACGGCGACTTGCGCCGCTCACGCGGCGAGGTGGAAAATGAACGCGCCGCGCGCCACCATGCGGCTGCAATTCCACGCCGGCTTTACATTCGCGAACGCCGCCTCGCTCGTGCCCTACTTCGCGTCACTCGGCATCAGTCACATTTATTCGTCGCCCATCATGACGGCGCGGCCGGGCTCGCTGCACGGCTATGACACGATCGATGCCACGCAGGTCAATCCGGAGCTTGGCGGCGAAGAAGAATTGCGGCGGCTCGTGCACGAATTGCGGCGCTGCGACCTCGGCCTGATCGTCGATATCGTTCCCAACCATATGGCGATCGGCAGTGGCAATGCATGGTGGACGGACGTGCTGGCGCGCGGCCGCGGCAGCCGTTACGCGACATATTTCGATATCGATTGGACACCCGGCGATCCGCAACTGCAAGGCAAAGTGCTGCTGCCGATCCTCGGCCGTCCCTACGGCGAGGCCTTAGCCGCCGGAGAGATCACCCTGCGCATTTCCGCGGGCCGGCGCCCCTTGGTCCGCTATTTCGACCACGCATTTCCCCTGGCGGTCGAGTGCACCGATCTGATCACGGAAGAAACGCTTGCCGGCTTTGACGCGGACACGCGCGCCGGATGCGAGCGGCTGCACCACGTCCTTGAGCGGCAACACTATCGGCTGGCCTGGTGGCGGTGCGCAAACGACACGATCAACTGGCGCCGGTTTTTCGACATCAACGAGCTGGCGGCGATTCGGGTCGAAGACGAGGAGGTCTTCGAAGCCGTCCATGACACCGTCTTTCGCCTTTATGCCGAAGGCCTGGTGGACGGTTTGCGCGTGGATCATGTCGACGGGCTTTCGCGACCGGGCGAGTATTGCCGGCGATTGCGCGCGCGGTTGCGCCAGCTGGAAAAGCAGCGGCCGCCCGCGTGCCCGTCGGGCCCGGCTTATGTCGTGGTCGAAAAGATCCTGGCATACGACGAACAGCTCCGGTCGGATTGGGAGACCGACGGGACCACGGGCTACGATTTCATGGATGAAATCAGCGCCCTGCAACACGACGGGGCCGGCGAGCAAGCGTTGACCGTACTGTGGCAACGGCTCAGCGTCCGGCCGGGCGACTTCAAGACCGAAGAGCAAAAGGCGCGCCGCCAGATCCTGCAACGCAGCTTTTCGTCCCAGCTCGAGGCTACGCTCGATGTCCTTTCCGCCATTGCGCAGGGCGCCCTCGTCACCAGGGATATTTCGCGCTCCGCGTTGCGCCGCTGCCTGATTGAAATCCTAGTTCAGTTCCCGGTTTATCGGATCTACGCCCAGGTCGGGAACAGCACAGCCGCCGATGCGGCGTTCTTGTCGCACGCCGTTGCCCGCGCCGCCCAATCCTGTCTGCCGAGCGACAGATGGCTGGTGCACTTGCTGGGCAAGTGGCTCGTTGGCGAACGCATACGCTCGGACGCCGACACCTTGCAGACCGTCGCGCTGACCCGCTTTGAGCAATTGACCGCGCCATTATCCGCCAAGGCGGTCGAGGACACGGCATTCTACCGCTATGGCCGGCTGCTTTCGCGCAACGACGTCGGCTTTGATCCTGGCCGCTTCGCCTGCTCCGCGGCGGAATTTCACCAGCGGATGCAAATGCGAAAGCAAAGCTTCCCCGATGCACTGCTCGCCACCGCGACGCACGATCACAAGCGCGGTGAGGACGTTCGCGCGCGTCTCGCCGCGTTCAGCGAAATCGCCGACGAATGGAGCGCCACGATCGAGCACTGGCTAACGCTTAGCGCCACGCAATTCCAGCAGCCCGGCCTGTCGATCGATGCAGCGGATAGAACCATGCTGTTTCAAACCTTGGTCGGCGCGTGGCCCATGGATTTGTCGATCGACGACAGAGATGGAATGGACCGCTTTGCTAAGCGCATCGTCGCCTGGCAGCAGAAGTCCTTGCGGGAGGCGAAACTGCACACCGATTGGTCGGAGCCTGACGGCGCCTACGAAAGCGCCGCCGCCGAATCGACCTCCCGGCTCATGCGCGAGCCTTCATCTCTGTTGGCGGAAATCGCCGACTTGGCGCGGCGCATTTCGGCGGCCGGCGCGGTGAACGGCTTGGCGCAGGTCTTGGCGAAGCTTGCGGCGCCGGGCGTGCCCGACTTTTATCAGGGAACGGAGTTTTGGGACTTGAGCCTGGTTGATCCCGACAATCGTGCGCCGGTCGATTTTGCTGCACGGCAGCAATCCCTGGCTACCGCGTCATCGGTGAATATGGATCGCGATTGGACCAATGGTCGCATCAAACAATTGGTCATCGCCCGCGTTCTCGCGGCGCGAAAGAAATTCTCCAGGCTTTTCGCCGCCGGAGATTATGTGCCGCTGGAAATCGAAGGCTCTCTGGCCGCTCACGTCATCGGCTTTGCCCGCCTCCTGGGCGGCGCGGTCGCCATCGCGCTGTTTTGCCGGCATCCGGTGCGGCTCTTGGGCAATGAATACGCTCTGACAATTGCGAGGGAGCGCTGGAAGGACACGCGCATCGTCCTGCCGCGCGATCTTCCCGAGAAGGACTTCACCGACGTCATAACGGGGAAGGAAGCCCGGGCCCGCGACGGCTGCCTGGACGTGGGCCAGAGTCTTTCCGCGTTGCCGGTTGCGCTGCTGTTGCCGCACAAATTCGACCGGCAATTTTGCACTGCAGCGGAAAGTGTTTGATTCGCTCGTTGTGAAAAACAAAGCCTCGCCCGCGATGTAGCTTGCGAACCACATTGCGGATGAGTAAATATTTGATTCGCATAGTCGCGGCGGCGTGGAATCGCAGACACGCAGCACAGTACGCACGGGAGCCGGGGGCATCTTGGAGAGGGGCGCCTAAAGCGGAAATCCGAAACGCAGCGGCCACTACCTCACGGTGCGTAGGTAGCGACAAACGTGGCCAGCCGGAGTGGCGACCGGCCCGCGATGTGTGCATCCCGAGTGTTTTGGGTTGGCGCGGAAGCTTGAGATCCCGGTCCGCGCATCACGCGGTTGCGCGTATGTCGCTTGGGCGTTCGATCCGATTTTCTATGTTCATGCATCGCCAGGAATCGAATCGGCCTGCGCCGAATCGCGCGACAGCTTGCCCTTGCCGATAACGATGGGATGCGATGCCTAGGAGTAATCTCCGAAAACGATCAAGGCACTGGAGCACTCCGGCCGGGGCCGATGAGGAGGGTTTGCGCCCTACTTCCACTCGCCTTGTATGGCGGAGGGAGTGTCCGCCTACTGTAGAAAGATCAGCCAGTCTTTTCAGTTGTTTATGTTTTCGATCTATCCCTTACAACATCAGTTGCGACGGATTGATATTTGAAATCCCAACTCGCAGCCAAGCGCCGTCGCCGTTCCCCGTCCGCGGCAGTCTGCCGCGTCTATTCACGACAACATGATTTGATTTTTTATTTTCTTCGCCCGGAGTGCTTGACGAATCGCCAATAAATGTGCTACCCGAAAAGAACGTCGAATTACGCGCGTGCGCGACCCCGGTTTAGGCCTGGGTTTTTTTTTGCCTGCGCTCCATCACCGACAATCGAAATCTCAATCACCCGCGCTCGCCAAGATGCCTGCGCGGCGTCCTATTTTTTGCCCTAGCGGCTTACCACTCAAGGAACCACGACCGATGCGTATTAATCCGTCCATAAGTAAGATCATGCTCAAGCGGCGTATTTGAGGGATGGCTTTTGATAGAAGGAGCGGATTTTTTCTGGGTCGCTTTGAAGTTGGCGCATCGATGAACGAACTTTGGTTTTGAAATCAACTTTGTCGATGATCGCCATGCGTCCAACGGTGTCGGCTTTGAGGTGTTTCCAGGTCCCGCGGCAAGTCACGACCGGGGGCAAACCGCGTTTGCTCGGGATCAGCAAGCGGGCAAGAAGTATCTTCGCGAGCTTTTGATCCATGGTGCCCGAGCCGCCTCGCCAACGCTGCTTTAGAAGCCGACTCCGTTGGGAGGATGGCTGCGCGGTCTGATGGCGAGAATGCACAAAAACGCCGCGTGAACCTGGAAGGCGTGGACATCTTCCAGGCTTAAACGATCGGGAGACCGGCTAAAATACCGGCCGAACTTCGATGCGGCGCAAAGCGCAATCGTCGCGGTTTTCTTCTAATCTTCATCGCACCGGTATTATTTTCGGCCGCTACCTATCTTGCGGGAGACCGTCGCGTGAACTGGCAGACGGCATATCGCTCAAGCGCAGCACGATGGCGAAGTGACGAAGCCGGGCCATGATTCTCTCCTATCGAGTGATCACCGTTGCGGGCGGAGCGCCCAGCGCCGCCTGATCCGGCATCAGCGACCGCGCCCCTCATGTATTGAGACCGCCGAACTGCCCTCTCTGCGAGACGTGCCAATGGAGCAACAGCCGTTCCGCCACGACCACGACGCCGTAAAAAGCCAAGGCAAGAACAGAAATCCAAACGAGCGAGACGAACATCAGGCTCGTGTCGAGAGTACCGTTCGATAGCACGAGCACATAACCGAGGCCGTTGTTCGCGCCGATGAACTCGCCGACGATAGCGCCAACCGCCGCTAACGTGATCGCGACCTTAAGCGAGCCGAAGAGATGCGGCAGAGCGTTGGGCAATTGCACATACCAGAAAATTCCCATGCGCCCGGCGCCCATCGTGCGCAGCAGAAAGATTGAGTTCCGCTCGACCGAACGAAGCCCGATCATCGTTCCTATCATGATCGGGAAAAAGGCAAGCAGGAATGCGATCAGCACTTTGGGCAGAAGCCCGAATCCCAACCACACGATGAACAGGGGGCCGAGAGCTATTTTGGGTATGACCTGGGTGATCACCAGCCAGGGATAAAGCGCGCGTTCGACGAACTTGAAAAAGGACGTAAGGCCCGCCATCAACACGCCGCCAACCAGAGCAATGACAAACCCGATGGCAATCTCTATGGCGGTGACGACCATTTGCGGCACCATCGTTCCGAACGTGTCGACGAATCGCCGTGCAATGGTGCTGGGCGCCGGAAGGAGGTAGGGCGGGTAGAGGCCGAGGCGGGCGCCGGCCTCCCAGACGACGACGATCAGGACAAAGCCGACGATGAAATAGGCCGCCGACAAGAGCGCGCCCCGGCAGTCGAGAGCGCCCCGCTCGCGTTGCGGCTGAACGGCGCGTGCCTCCGACCGCGTGCGGGCCGCCTCCTCAGTCATGCCCGATCGCTTCCCTGAGCCTTTTCTGGTACGAGACGAAGGGTGCCGAATCGCGCATGTCCATTGTGCGCGGGCGGGGCAAATCAATGGCAATATCCAGGATGATCCGGCCCGGGCGCGGCGACAGGACGGCGACTCGGTCCGACAGGAACACCGCTTCCGAAATGCTGTGCGTCACGAGGATCGCCGTGCGCCGATCGGTCGTCCAGATCGTCTGCAGATCGAGGTTCATCTTGTCCCGCGTCAGCGCATCGAGCGCACCAAACGGCTCGTCCAGCAACAGGAGGAAGGCATCATGTAGCAGAGCGCGGCAAATCGCGACCCGCTGTCGCATCCCGCCCGACAGCTCCCACGGCCGCCGGGCCTCGAAGCCGGCAAGGCCGACCTGCGCCAGGAGTTCCTGCGCGCGGGCCCTCGCCGCCTTGCGATTCAGCCCGCGCACCTCGGCCTGAAGCAGGACGTTTCCCAGAACAGTGCGCCAATCGAACAGAAGGTCCTGCTGGAACACGATGCCGAGATCGGTCAAGGGCCGCGTCACCGGCTCGCCTTTCACCAGAACCTCGCCGACGGAGGGTGGCTCGAGCCCCGCGATGATCATGAGCAGTGTGCTCTTGCCGCAGCCGCTCGGCCCTAAGAGCGACACGAATTCCCCCGGCGCGACGCTGAGATCTATCCGGTCGAGCGCGCGTCCCGTGCGCCCATACTCCTTCTCGACCCCCTTGATCTCGATGTGGGAGCAGACGGTCACGAGGACCGCCCCCCCCTCATCGGCAACCACCTAACGACCCGATGCCACGAAACCATCGTCGCTCCCGCTCAAGACCCGACGAAGGCGTTGGTGTACACCATGTCCGGTGCGACGTCCTTGTTCATCCCCGCGTTTTTCTTGAGCAACTGAAGGGCCATTTTCCAGTCCTTCGGCGATTGCCAACCGAAGGGCTTACCCTTGGTCTCGGGCGTGTTCACGTACTGCAGAGAGTCTGCGAGCGTCTGTTTGAGGGTCGGTTCCTGGTTCTTGAGCAGCGGGTTGGCCGCGATCATCGCGGCGATGGCGGCGTTCTGGTGACGCTCAGTCGCGAGCCACGCCTGCGCCGTCGCCTGCACGAAGCGGCGAACGACATCCGGATGCGCCTTGATGAACTTCGTGGACACCACGATCCCGTGCGCCGGTAGGTAGAATCCGGGGCCGGCGTCGAAGTGGCCTGAGTGCATGATGCCCACGCGCTCCAGCAGCGGCCCACCGACGGTCGCGTAGCTCATGACGGCATCGGCCCGCCCCTGCGCGACCACCGTGTATTTGACGCCGCAATTGACCGTCTCCAGCTTGACGTCCTGCACCTTGACACCCAGCGAAGCGAGATAGGCCGGCATATAGACCGATATGCCGTCGCCCGAGCACATCGAAATCCGCTTTCCGTTAAGGTCGGAGGGCTTCGCGATACCCCTTCCTTCCGGGAAGAACAGCGCTAGCGTCGTGCGCCGAAGAATCCCCATCACGAGCTTGTCCGGCAAGCCTTGGCCGATGAGGCGCGCCGTCGTTGCGGCGTCGGCGAAGCCGAAATCGTCGGCGCCGGCTCCGACAAGCTCCGCCGTGCTTGCCGATCCGTTGCCGGGTTCCACCTCAACGTCGAAGCCTGCCTTGGCGTAGATCCCTTTGGCGACGCCGTAATAAAAGGGGGCGTGAACGCCGAGGGGGGTCCAGTCGAGCCGCAGCGTGATGTGGGATGTGCCCGCCGCCAGCGCCGCCCCGGCGCCGGGCAGGC
This sequence comes from Xanthobacteraceae bacterium, assembly GCA_050725855.1. Classification (GTDB taxonomy): domain Bacteria; phylum Pseudomonadota; class Alphaproteobacteria; order Rhizobiales; family Xanthobacteraceae; genus BOG-931. The sequence goes on from JBOHIU010000200.1 coordinate 27,023, forward strand.
AAACGGCGAGGCAGGCAAGCGCCACCGTTGCGCGCAGCAGATGTCGAATCATTCTTCTCCTCCCTTTGCTGTCGTCGCGTTATCCGCCGTGCCTCGCGGCGCGACCACCGTCTGGACTTCGATCATGAATTTCTCGCGAGCAGCAGATAACGAGCCATGCTTTTCCGCCGCTCTTTATTCTAGCTACCTGCGGCGTGTCGTGGCAAGCGGATCAGTTTGTGGCGCCGAGCCAACCCCTTTTCGACGCGGCAAGATGAGCGCCGAGGACTGAGCGCAGACGAACAACCTGCCAGAATCGCTGCCGAAGCCGATTGCATTGCGATGCACCCACTTGATTGCCCGCCGCACCTGATCCGCCACATCCGGTAGACGAGCAGCCGGCAGCTTGGAAAAGTTTACCAAAACTGTGTGGACGCCGTAGGGCACCAAAGAGTCGGCGACAAAGAAGTAATCATCCTTTGTGAAATTCCGCCAGGCACCGCCGTGAATGAAAATTTGGACAGGCGCTCCGTATTGCGACACGGGATTATGTCCAGAACTTCGTCCGGATGAGAATCGAAAAGAAAATTCCTGCGCTGTGACCCTGGTGACGTGGCGGTATGTCCGAGCGGGGTTCCGAGTTCCTCGACGCTGTCAATCGATATTCCAATCATCGTGTACGAGCCTTCACCTTGCGGCGCTCCTTCCGCCAAAGTGCCCCTTTAGTTAGATTGGAGATCAACGATATATCGGTATATAGATATACGCAAGGAGCACCATGTCCCCAAAATCCGCGGTGAAGAAAGTCGCGGCTCGAAAAAGACTCATCTTTTGAAGAAGGTGGCCACCCATCGTCCCGATGTCGGCGATTCACTGGAGGGTGCGATGGGGGTTATCACGCCATCGCCAGCAACCGCACGAACGAAGAAGCGGCGGCGACTATGGAATGGTATTGCAAACGCGGCGACGGAAGCGAAAACCGCATCAAGGATATGAAGATCGGCTTCGGCATGGAATACATGCCTTGTGGCTCGTTCCAGGCCAACGCCGGGTTTTTCGCCATCGGCGTCTTGGCTTACAATCTGTATCTCGGCTTTCGCTCCGAGGCGCTCGGCAACGGATGGGAGCGTTTGCAAGTGCAGAGCGTACGCTGGCGGCTGTTTCAAACGGCCGGCAAGATCGTCCATGGCCGGAAGATGGTCTTGAAGATCAGCGCGGCCATGCTGGACATGTTCAGCGCGATCCGCCAGCGTTGTGCGCGCCTCATGCAGCAAGGAGGTGCGATTCCCGACACGTCCTGACACCGGGCACGGCATTTTCGCGTCGAGGTCGAGCGGAGCAGACCGCCCACCGCGGAGCCGCGTCCGAACCGGCACGAAATCGCCGGCGCAGGCGATGCAATCATCTCCCGAGGCTCGGCGCCGCTCGGGTCGGCTGCCGTGCAGCAGAACACGGGCCGAAAATCCCCCTTCAGCCAAGCGGTTTCGTGCCGTTCAAATTTCCATCGCGGATCTTGGGTAAATCTCTATCCTTGCAATCTTAAAGGAGACATATTGCAAATTATGCAACAGTCTAGTCTCGGCCTGCTTACCTCTCTCGATGCGCTATTGGCGGAAGGGAGCGTAACCGGTGCCGCTGCCAGAATGAACCGGAGCGTATCGGCCATGAGCCGCACGCTGGCCCGCATTCGTCGCTCGGTGGGGGATCCCATCCTCGTGCGCGGCGGCGGGCGTCTCGTCCTTACGCCTCGCGCCGAAGCGCTACGTTCACGTGTGCGCCAGCTCGTGGAAGAGGCTGGCGCCGTCTTGCGGCCTAGCCGCGTCAGCTTAGGCTCGCTCGAGCGCACATTCACCATCCGCGCAAACGACGCGTTTATCAGCGCGTTCGCATCGCAGCTTGCCGCCCTCCTCCACGGAGAGGCTCCCGGTGTCGCCCTGTGCTTTGCGCCGGAGGGCGACGAAGACGTCGATGCCCTGCGCGAAGGCCGGATCGATCTCGATATAGGCATAATCGGTAAAAGCGGTCCGGAGGTGAAAATTCAGACCTTGTTTCGGGACCGCTTCATCGGCGCGGTACGGGCTGGCCACAGTCTAACCAGGGGAAAGATTAATCCGAAGCGTTTCGTGGCGTACCCTCACGTCGTCGCATCGCGCCGCGGTCGGGCGCAGGGTCCAATCGATGACGCACTCGTACCGCTTGGCCTTACACGCACCATCGCTCTCGTCGTTCCTAGCCACACCGCGGCGTTGCTTGTCGCTGCTGGTTCCGATCTCATTGCTTCTGTTCCGAGTAGCTTGGTCAGGCGTGGGGTGATCGTGGAGCTGGCAATGAAAACGTTCGAATTGCCTTTCGGCACCGGGGCCATTGCCATCGGCCAAGCCTGGCACCCGCGGCTGGACGCCGATGCCGCGCACCAATGGCTTCGTACAAAAGTTCGCGAGGTGTGCAGAAGCCATCTGTAAGCGCCGGAGCAATAATCCCTCACTGAAGCGACCGGGTATTGCGGTTGCGCCAGAGTAAAAATCCGGCGGCGGATGGCCCTTTGCCTCGAATCGGCGAAGGGCGAGGGATGAAGAACGTGGAGCTATATGGACGGGTTCGCTATGCGGTCCGGATCAAGGGCCTGAGCGAGCGTGCGGCGGCACGGCGGTTCGGGCTCGACCCGCGGACCGTTAGTCTTACTGCGTGTGCGCCGGCAGACCGGCAAGGAGTAGAGGGGTGCAAGTCCTCTGCGATGAAGGAGTAGCGGTCCACATCGCCCCCAAGCCGTGGGTCAGCAGTCGCGAGGCGGTGGGCGAAGCGTCGGTAGGGAGCGCGGCCAGCCATTGAGCCGCGAAAGAAGATATGTCCCGGGTGCCGACGCGTTATTCAGCGCGGAAGGCGACACGGACGGGCACGCGAGCGCGAGTGCCCGGATGACCCGGCGCGGTCGGAGACCCTGGCATGTGCGGACACTCCTTGCACGGGAACCGGGAGATCTCACGCGCGACCGCTTGCGCTCGCGCACCGGTCCGCATCGGGAAGCCGCGGGCGACATGATCATCGTGAGGTATGCCGACGACCTGGTCGTGGGCTTTGAGCACGAGGACGACGCCCAGCGCTTCTGGGATGCGATGCGCGAACGTGTGCAGGAGTTCTCGCTGTCGCTGCATCCGGAGAAGACCCGACTGTTTGAATTTGGCCGCCATGCGGCGACCAATCGAAAGCAGCGCGGGCTCGGTAAACCGGAAACCTTCAAGTTCCTGGGCTTCATCTTCATCTGCGGAAAATCGCGGCGAGGCCGTTTCCTGCTGAAGCGCAAGAGCCGAGGCGACCGCATGCGGGCAAAGCTCAAGGAGATCAAGATGGAGCTGCGATGGCGGATGCACCGGTCGATCCCCGAACAGGGAAAGTGGCTGAGGCAAGTCGTCACCGGTTTCTTCGCATATCATGCGGTACCGACAAACAGTCGTGCACACTGCGCGGTCCGCTACCACGTCACGGACCTGTGGCGACGCTCGCTCCGGCAGCGCAGTCAAAAGGACCGCACCACGTGGGAACGGATTACGCAACTCGTCGACGATTTTCTCCCCAACCCCCGCGTTCTTCACCCCTGGCCAAATGTGCGCTTGGCCGTCAAGCACCCGAGGTGGGAGCCGAGTGCCCGAATTGGGCCCGCTCGGATCTGTGCGGGGGGCACTCAGTGATGTGTGTCCCTACCGCGATCAGAAAATCTGTTGGTTTTTCATCGGTACTGAGCAACACGGGCATCGCGGCAATTTCCTGACGAGAGCGGCGATCAGTCGGCGGCAAACGGTGGCGATCGCGGACTGGGCCGTTGCCTCTCCCGCCTCGCGCGCGCGTAAAGGCAACAATTAAGAGTAACGCGGCCCGATTGCGCCGATCGTTCAGAGCGGCGCCCGGCGCGAGAGAAGCCAGGCGCCCCCATGTCAGGGCTGCGAAATTTGGCCGCGTTGATCGATGACCCGGTAGCTCGCTGCGCCCGCCGCCGCCAACAGCGCCGCCCCGTCGGGGCGACCGATCGATCTCGGCCCGCGCCGATGCGGTTCGACCGCGAGCTCCGGAGCGCCCGCGCGCAACTTCTCTTCCCAGGTGGGCGTGCCAAATCCGCAGCAGGTTCTCGCCCATCGGGGCGACCGCTGCTGATGTTCCATTATTCGGCTCGCGGCCTCTTGGCTGCTATCAATAGACCAAAGGCCAGCCCTGGCAAATCGAACTCTCCGACGAACAAATTAGCCAACTTCGCGCCTATGTGCGACGCACCAGGCGTTCGAAAAAGGAGGCATCATGAAAGCTTCGGCTCCGAGCGGCTCACCGGTGCGCTGCTCGACCGGCTAACCCATCAGTCCATTCCTGGAAATGAACGGCGACAGCTACAGGCTCAATCAAAGCAAGCGACGCTCACGCCCTGCCGCCTCCGATACCGCGGCGGATAATCCCACGCAGGCTTGATGCCTGACCGAAACGGCTCCCAGTTCGGGGGCCTTCTTGCCAGCATCGCTGATGTATCTTGGCTCCGGCCCGCCGATGCATTTTTGCTCCGGCGTTGACACGAAGTGAGCAGAAGCCGTCCCGATGTTGGAGGATCCTCCCAGGTTTTGACGCACCAAATGCCAAGCATGCCGCCGGCTCATTCCTCATAGGCGCGACGCTCTTTGAGCAATTGAACAATATGCTCCGGCATGATCGGAGTGGACGTGACATGAACGCCAAATGAGCATAACGCATCTTCTATGGCAGAAATGATTGCGGCGGCTGCCGGTATCGTTCCTCCCTCTCCCGCCCCCTTGACACCGAGTGGATTCAACGGTGACGGGGTTTGCTCGTGGGCGATTTTCACCGTTGGGACGTCGGTGCATATAGGAAGCAGATAATCGCCGAGATTGATGGTCACTGGTTGCGCGCTTTCATCAAATGTCATCCATTCAAAGAGCGCATTCCCGATGCCGTGGGCGACGCCACCCTGGATTTGTCCGTCAACGATCAGCGGATTTATGAGAACGCCGCTATCATGTGCAACGACATAGTTGAGGATATGCACTTGCCCGGTGCCGATATCGACCTCGACCTCGGCGACGTGGGTGCCATTGCAGTAAGTTGCTTGACTTGGTGCGAAGTACGCCGTGTTTTCGAGGCCGGGATCTTCACCGGGTTCTAACGCGGAACCCGGCATGCCCCGGGACAGCTGCGCCAGCTCACCAAAGTCGATGCCACGCCGGTTGCCGGTCTTGATTTCCACGCGGCCATTGTCGAGTAGCAGCTCGGATGGCTCGACTTTCAGGATCCGAGCGGCAAGCCTTAAAACCTTCATCCGCACCGCGTTGGCCGCGACATGAGCGGACGAACCTGCGGTGACAGCCATCCGGCTGGCGAATGTGCCTACGCCCATCGGAACCACGGCGGTATCGCCGATCGAAACGTCGATATCCTCAATCGCGACGCCAAATTGTTCAGCGCATATTTGAGCAAGCATAGTCTTGTGGCCTTGACCCTGGCTGGCAGCTCCGGAGCGGACGATGATCTTGCCATCACGCAGGATGCGGACCGTAGTCCCCTCGAATGGCCCTAATCCGGTTCCTTCCACATAACTGGCGACGCCGATCCCGATGAAGCGACCCTCGCTGCGCGCGCTTATTCTTCGCTCCTCGAAATCGCGATATTTAGCGATCTCCAGCGCTTGGGCTTGAACCGCGGGATAGTCGCCGCTGTCATAGACCATAGGTTTCCCGTCTCGAAAGACCAGGCCAACCGGATATGGCATCTGATCCGGCCGGATCAGGTTCAGCCGACGGACTTCGGCGCGGTCGATTGCCAGCTCCCGCGCCACCCGATCCATTAGCCGCTCCATGGCAAAGACGGCTTGCGGCCGTCCCGCGCCTCGCACTGGCGCCGTCGGAACCTTGTTCGTGAAGCAGACGGCGACTTTCAGCTCGTAGGCCGGAAGGACGTAAGGTCCGGGCACGGTCGCCGCTGTGATAAAGGGCGTGACGATGCCCCATGGCGCATACGCCCCGCCATCGACCGTCACCGCTCCGCAGACCGCCAAGAGCTTCCCTTGCCGGTCCGTGGCAACTTTTATGTCCCATTGTTGATCGCGCTCCTGGACAGCCGTCATGAAATGTTCGCGGCGATCCTCCACCCATTTGATCGGCCGCTGGAGCTTCAGAGCGGCGGCCGGAACCACCGCCTCCTCCGCATAAAATACTTGTTTGGGCCCAAAGCCGCCGCCGACATCAGGTGCGATCACTCTAATCGTTTCTTCGCCACGACCAAGAAGCTCCGACAGTGACTGCCGCGCCGAATGAGGCATTTGCGTCGAAGACCACACGGTCAACATGTCGCTGATCGGCTCATGCCATGCCAAAACGGCGCGGCATTCGATGGCATGGCCGCCACCTCGGTGCTGCCACAGCGACTCGCGAAAGACATGCGGCGCGGTTTGAAAGACGCTCTTGGGATTCCCGTAACCCACGACGAAATGCGCCAAATTCTCACCGGACAGGCGCGATCTCGGTGCATTCGCGGCAACAGCTCCACGAAAATCGACGATCGCCGGCAACACATCGAAATCGATTTCTACCAACGCCGCCGCGTCCTCGGCGAGAGGGCGACTATCGGCAATCACGATGGCAATCGGTTCGCCGACAAAGCAAACTTCGTCGCGGGCCAGGCAATATTGAGTCAGCAATTCGGACGAGGACGGATTGAATACCCGGAGGGGCATTCGCCGCTCGCGCATGTTGGGCGGCATATCCGCAGCCGTGAAAATGGCGTGCACGCCCGCGGCGCCCTTTGCCCGTGTCGAATCGATCGCGCGAATCTTCGCGTGTGCGTGGCTTGAGCGGACGAATGCCGCGTGGAGCATCCCCGGGAAATGGATGTCATCAACGAATTGGCCTTTCCCGCAAACCAGCCTCGCATCCTCTATGCGTTTGACACGGGCGCCGACTTTTTGGCTTTCCATTCGGCCACTACTCTTGCTTTCTTCTATCGATGCGCGCCGCTGCGTCGAGAGCAGCCGCAATGATGCCGGCATAACCCGTACAGCGGCAAAGATTGCCCGACAATGTGTCGCGGATAAGCTCTTCGCTTGGGTTTGGATTGTCTCTCATGAGCTCGGTCAGCGTGATCAGTATGCCGGGCGTGCAAAACCCACATTGCAGTCCGTGATTGTCGATGAACGCCTGCTGCAATGGGTTGAGGGAGCCATCCTCATTGGCCAATCCTTCCACTGTCGTGACGGCATGGTCGTGGGCCTGGACCGCCAACAGCAGGCACGAGCGGGCGCTGATTCCATCCACCATCACCGTGCATGCTCCGCATACCCCATGCTCGCAGCCAATATGCGTGCCCGTCAGGAATAGTTCGTGGCGCAGAAAGTCGCCGAGCGACAGCCTAGTCTCCACTTCGCGGTCAAAGGTCGTTCCATTAACGACGATGTGGATTGAACGCTTATCGGTCATGGCAAAGTCGCAGACGGTACCGCTCGTGAGGAGGCTTGCCTCAGCGCCCGAGAAGTAAGAATCCCGGCCAGATGCTGTCGATAATCGGAGCTGGCGTGGATATCAGCGCCCGCTTTGATCCCCTGTGCAATCTTGGCCGCCTCCTTGAAGAGGGAGTCGGATGGTGTTTGCCCCAATAGGATACTTTCGGCGCGCGGTAACCGGATTGGAGCGGAGCCGATGCCGGCCAGTGTTATCGATGCCCGGCTTACGCTCCCGTTGTCGTCCAAGGCGAGAAGCGCGCCAACCGCGACAATAGCGAAATCGCCGCGACGGCGCGCAAATTCGACAAAGGAATAGCCATGGCCCTTCGGCCAGGTCGGCAGGGTAATGCCGGTGAGAAGCTCGCTGGGCTCCAGGCACGTCGCCATATAGCCCTGCGGAAAGGATGCCATCGCCACCGCCCGGACGCCCCGCTTTCCGGCGATGTGCAACGTCGCGTCGGTAGCCATCGCGACAGTGGGCAACTCTGCCGACGGATCGAGATGGCATAGGCTCCCGCCGATTGTCCCGCGATTGCGCGTTTGCCGATGCCCGACATGTGCCAGCGCCTCGGCCATGAGGGGACAGCACGACGCGACATCGTCGGAAAACTCCAAATCGCGCTGGCGCGTACCCGCGCCGATCTCGAGATTTCGCCCCACTATTTTTATGAAACGAAGCGCAATTAGGCGGTTCACATCCACAATGTGGTCGGGCATCACATATCGAAAATTCATCATCGGCATCAGAGACTGTCCGCCAGCGAGGATCTTCGCGTTGTCCAACGTCGCGAGGAGTTCGAGCGTCTCTTCAAGCGTGGTCGGATCGTGATAGGTGAACGGAGCGGGCTTCAACCGTGATCACCCTTCGCCGAATAGGCGGTCGAGCTTGCGACGGGTAGCCGTCACCATATCCTTTGGAATACTGTTCCTGATTGCGAAATCCTTCAGGTAAGGTTTGGCGGTCGCATCAAAGATGGTCTTGCACTGGATGCCTGGGCCATGGTTGGATGGATCGAGGTCCGATCCCAGACTGCCGGGTATGTTGATGATGTCGGTGTCGCCTTGCAGGCGGGTGGCAACGGCCCAAAGCACCTCTTTCTCGTCGAAAATGTCGACGTCGGAATCGACCACGATGACGTGTTTGGCGAGAAGGTCCGCGCCGAAAATGGCCATCGCCACATTTCTCGGCTGCCCCTGGGCCTGCTTGTCGATGGCGACGAAATAGTGAAAGCGGCCACGACCAGTATAGGCACAGTGAATGTTCTGGATGGTCGGACAGGCTCCCTTTGCGATGCCAAAAACATAGGACTCCTTCGCCACCGCCGGCATCAAGCAGTGCTCGGTCGCGGCGGAGGAAATGGTCTGGTAGATCGGGTTCCTCCGGTGCGTCAGCGCCTTGAACTTGACGACCTCACGCGGCCTCACACCCATGGCATAACCCGTAAATTCGCCGAACGGCCCCTCGTTCTCACGCACGTGGGGCAGAATCTCGCCTTCAAGAACCATCTCGGCGTCGGCGATGCCTTCCACCTCGTTCGTTGCACATCGCGCAATCCGCAGAGGCTGCTGCATCAATCCGCCGATGACCGCATACTCATCGACATCGATCGGTGCCAATGAGAGCGAACCGAGCATCCACAACGGGTGATTTCCCAAGATGACGGCAACTGGCAACGGCTTATTCATCCTCTCCGCCTTCTTGTGATAGACATCCAGGTGCTTGCCCGGATGAATATGCACATAGGCGGTTTCCCGATCGACAATCTGACAACGAATAAAGGCGGCATTCCGGATCCCGCTTTCCGGATCCTTGGCAATCATCAGACCCGCAGTGATGTACGGAGCGGGGTCGCTCTCGTGCGCCGTGATGTGCGGCAGCTCCCTGATGTCGAGGTCGCGCCCTTGCTTGACGATCTCTTGCACGGGAGCCGACGAGACGATCTCCGGGGCGATCAGGCGTTGCTCCCGGGTTCGAAAGCTCGAGACTAGCTCGGCGGTGGGTACGCCCATCGCGAAGGCCATGAGCTTGCGGCTGGCTGTGGCGCCGACCGTGATGGGACAGGACGAGCCCTTCACGCGAGGGAATGCAATCAGCGGATAACGATTCCTGCGAATGAGATCTTCAACGATTGCGGATACTTCATATCGGGGATCGACCTCGTCCGGATAGAGCAGATAGTCCTCAGGAAGACTGGATTTCACCTCCTCCATAAACGACCGCAGTGTCCTCGGCGACTGGGCGCGGAATGTTTCCGTCTTCAATCCGTCGTCCCTGCTCATTATTTTCTCCAAAGATTTTCTCCATAGCCGGATCAACAGGGACTTCCGTATGCAAATCGTGTGTTAAGAGCGGCCGTGACGCTCACGACCACATCCCCCACGCCAGCCCATCATGTCCCGGGTGGTAGTGCTGGTTGTCCTGGGAGGGATTACGGTTGATGAGCGGACGACCGAAAAGAGGATGGGTTTGGCTGCGCACCTCGTGGTCGACCGTAAACAGTACCTTCCCGTTGTCGATGTCCACGATGTCCTTGAAGCGATATTGGTGCTGATTGCTCTCCTGGAAGACGAGGCCGCGCTCCTTCAGCTTGCGGTAGGGGCCGGAAAAATCGGCAACGTAAATCTGAATGTGGTGCCCGTCATAGGGCTTCTCGGGCGCGTCGGTTTCGCGGAAAACGAAGAACTGCCGATCGCCGACCTGGACGTGCGCGCAACGCCCCTTGCCGTTCTCGACGACCTCGGCCCGGACGCCCAGGATCTCGCGGTAGAAGCTGGCGATGCCCGGTGCTGTGCCCGGTCCCACGTCCCAACTGATGTAGGGCATGCCGAGGACGATGGCGCCGAAACCCTCCCGATCGGGGGCGTGGCAGTTGATGTGGTTGCCCCAGGGGCAAGTGGTCTCCACGCAATCGTTACTCTCGCGGAAGGCGAAGCGGGTTCCCGACAACTCCTTCCTCGCCTTCGCGAGGCGCGCCAAGAGCGCCTCGCGATCGGGAATGACTAGCCCCGTGACGCCGCGCAGCACTTGCGGTTCGCCGGTCGGCATATGGAACTGGCTCATCCCGACATTGATCCACATATTGTCCGTACCGGTGTTGAGATACGGATCGCGCGTGAGCCCCAATGCCGACACGTAATAGGCAGTCGAGAGGCGTTGGTCGGCGATGGAGACATTGACGTGGCCGAGATTCGTTATGTTTCCCAGATCCTCGTCCGCCCGATCATAGCGTTTCTCATCCATGATCTATTCTCCTTGTATCCCGAGCATATGGGTGCGTGCGAGCACGCACCCATATAATGAGAATCGTGCAAATGATTCCAGTGCAATCATTTCTAAGTATAATTGCGTTTTATGCAACCCAAAACCGCGGTGAGGAAAGTCGCGGCTCGAAAAAGACTCATCTTTTGAAGAAGGTGGCACCCATCGTCCCGATGCCACCTTCACCACGGCGTCCTGATCCGCGCCGATCGCAAAGACCTTGCCGGTTGCCTCGCACCAGTTGAAGATCTCTGCCTGATACGCCGCGCTGTCGGCGCGCACCGCGGTAATCTTCTTGCCGTTGGGCGCCAACAGGATTTGTTCGAGGACACCCCACCGCGGAGCCGCGTCCGAACCGGCATGAAATCGCCGGCGCAGGCGATGCAATCATCTCCCGAGGCTCGGCGCCGCTCAGGTCGGCTGCCGTGCAGCAGAACACGGGCCGAAAATCCCCCTTCAGCCAAGCGGTTTCGTGCCGTTCAAATTTCCATCGCGGATCTTGGGGTGCAAGCCTCGATTGATTTAACGACGAGGATCGTGTTATGTCCGACCGTATGTCAAGTCGCAGAAGAACGACGATCAAGATGCGGAAGCGATTGCGGAGGCAGCTACGCGAGCAATGATGAGGAGTTGAGTAGCGAGGAGCAGATCGAAGCACGGGATCAAACGTACAACTATGGAGGAGAACATGGCCAAGCTGAGACATTTTCGCCATTGCGGTCCGCGATCCCGAACGGTCCTCCCAGCTCTATATCAACGCCTTCGGCATGCACCGGATCGACCAGTGGGACCAGCCCATGGGTCGTGGTGTCTACGTGTCGGACGGGTTGATCAATCTGGCACTCATCAAGTTGAAGAGGAGGAGGATGTCGCCGGCGGCGCCGACTGGCTTGAGGGCCTCGTCGGCGCGCATCATTTCGGTTTCGTTGTCGACGACCTCGACGAGGCCCGCAAACGGATCGAGGAGAATGGCGGCTGTCTATACATGAACCTGCCGATGTCCCGGGACTCACTCTATTTCGAGCAGAAATTCCTCTACCCGGACGCCGTCCATTTCGATATCTCGCACAATGGCTGGGTCGGCACAGATCAGGTCCGGAAGTAATCCGACCAACTGGCGCCGCTGCGGATCAAGCTTGCCGCACCGGCCCAAGCAAAGGGATAGCGGCACGGTGTCGACGCCCGTCTACCTCGACTATGATCAGGCGGCGTTAGACGCAGCATACGATCAGGCTGTCTATGCCGCCAATCGCGACCAGCTGCGCGAGCGCCGCGACCTCCTGAGCGAAGAGGCGCGCGCCCGGCTTGGGCCCCCGCTGCGCTTCGCATACGGGGAGAGCCCGATTGAGCAGCTCGATGTCTACAGGGCCGATGCAGCCGAGGCGCCCATCTTCGTCTTCGTCCATGGTGGCGCTTGGCGCAACGGCAAGGGCGCAAGCTTCGCATTTCCAGCCGAGATGTTCGTCGCGGCGGGGGCACATTACGTCGTGCTGGATTTTCTCTCGGTGGATGATGCCGGCGGCAGCCTAGTCCCGATGGTCGACCAGGTCCGGCGCGCAGTCGCCTGGGTCTACGGCAACGCGGCCCGTTTCGGCGGCGATCCACGGCGACTCTATCTCAGCGGCCATTCCTCGGGAGCCCATCTCACAGGCGTTGTGCTGACTACCGAGTGGGATCGGACGTTCGGCCTGCCGGACGACGTCGTCAAGGGCGCTCTCTGCTGCAGTGGCATGTACGACCTCAAGCCGGTGCGCCTCTCAGCGCGGAGCCGCTACGTGCACCTTGACGATGCGACGGAAGATGCGTTGAGCGTGCAACGCCATATCAACCAACTCCACACGCCTCTAATTGTTGCATACGGTACCCGCGAGACGCCGGAGTTCCAGCGCCAGAGCCGCGATTTCGCCGCTGCGCTGAAGGCGGCGGCCAAGCCGGTCGAGCTCCTCGTCGGCCGGGCCTACAACCATTTCGAAATCCTAGAGACGCTCGCCAATCCCTTGGGCCTGCTCGGCCGCGCGGCGCTCCGGCAAATGGGCTTGCGCCTGCCCTAAACATTACAGTTGTTTTCTCTTTTTGAGGTGAGCGCGCCGCGCTTCGGCTTGGTGAGCCCGCCGCCAGAGCGACCATGCGATGATGCGAGCGGGCTGGATGCGCCGCTGTGCGAGCTTTTTGGCGATGC
>JBOHIU010000201.1:0-14773 GCA_050725855.1 Xanthobacteraceae bacterium
GAATCAAACAAGACGCATTCCGCTCAAGGTCTCGCCGCAGGCGCGTGCGGCTCGGCAATGGTGGCGGCGCCTGATGTGGCGCCCGCGGCGTGGTGATTGGCCGCGATCAGCATATAGACCGCCGGCACCACGAACAAAGTAAACAGCGTGCCGATCGACAAACCGGAGGCGATCACGACGCCCATCTGGAAGCGTGACACCGCGCCGGCCCCGCTCGCGGTGATCAGCGGCACGACGCCGAGCACCATGGCGGCGGTGGTCATCAGGATCGGCCGCAGCCGGATCGCGGCCGCCTGCTCGATGGCTTCGCGCTTCGACCGGCCTTCCTGTTGCAGGTGATTGGCGAACTGCACGATCAGGATGCCGTGCTTGCTGATCAGACCCATCAGCGTCACCAGGCCGACCTCGGTGTAGATGTTGAGCGACATGCCGCCGAAGCCGAGGCTGACGAAGACCAGCGCGCCGGCGATCGACATCGGCACCGACACCAGGATGATGATCGGATCGCGGAAGCTTTCGAACAAGGCGCCCAGCGCCAGGAAGATGATGATCAGCGCGAAGCCGAAGGTGGCGACAAAGCCGCTGCTTTCCTGAATGTACTGGCGGCTCAAGCCGCCGTAATCGACCGAATAACCCGCCGGCAGCGTGCGCTTTGCGAGGTCCTGCAGAAACGACAGCGCGTCGCCCTGCGCCACACCGGGCATGGCGACGCCCTGGATGGTGGCGCTGTTGAGCTGCTGAAAATGGTTGAGCGATTCCGGCACCGTCGTCGTCTTGATGCTGGCGATCGTCGACAGCGGCACCAACGACCCGTCGCTGGTGCGGATGTAGTAGTTAAGCAGCTGCTGCGCGTTCAGCCGGTAACGCTGCTGCACCTGCGGAATCACCTTGTAGGAGCGTCCGCTGATGCTGAAATAGTTGACGTAACCGCCGCCGAGCATGGCGGCCAGCGCGCTGCCGACATCGCTCATTTTCAGGCCGAGCTGCGCCGCCTTGTCCCGATCGATGACGATCTCCGATTGCGGGTCGTCGAACTTCAGGTCAGTATCGAGAAAGATGAACATGCCGCTCGCCTGGGCCTGCTGCAGAAACTGTTGCGCGACATTATTCAAGCGCGCGAACGGATCGGTGGTCACGATCACGAACTGTACGGGCAACCCGAAGCTGCCCGGCAGCGCCGGCGGCTGAAAGGCGGCGACGCGAACGCCGGCAACCTTGTTCAACTCTTGTTGCAACACTGGTTGAACTTGGTTGGTGGTCTCTTTCCGCTGATCCCAGGGCTTGAACACCATGCCGGCGATCGATTGGCCGGGAACGTCGAGCTGAAAGACGTGTTCGGTCTCCGGATGGCTGGCGAAGATTTTGTACACCTGCCGCGAATAGAGCTGACGCTGCTGCAACGTCGAGTCCGGCGCCGCGGTGGATGATGTGATGATGATGCCCTGATCCTCGGTCGGCGCCAGCTCGGTCTTGGCGGAGGTGAACAGAAAATAGATGCTGCCGAGCACGATCGCGGCGAACACCAGCGTCACCGGCAGGTAATTCAGGCTGTTGTGCAGCCGCCGTTCATAGCCGCCACGCAAGCGCGAAAACCTGCGATCGATGAAAGAGGTGAATGTCGCCTCCCAGCCGCGATGCCCGGCCGCCGGCGCCCTGAGGAGTTTGGAGCACAGCATCGGCGACAGCGTCAGCGCGATGATTCCCGAAACCGTGACGGCGCCGACCAGCGCGAAGGCGAATTCGGAAAACAATGCGCCGGTCAGTCCGCTCTGGAAGGCGATCGGCACATAGACCGCCACCAGGACCGCCGTCATGGCGATGATCGGGCCGCCGAGTTCGCGTGCCGCGATGAGCGCGGCGTCGAGCGGCGGCAATCCGTCTTCGAGATGGCGATTGACGTTTTCCACCACGATGATGGCGTCGTCGACGACCAGCCCGATGGCCAGCACCAGCGCCAACAGCGTGAGCAGATTGATCGAATAGCCGAGCGCCAAAAGAATGATGAACGTGCCGATCAGCGACAGCGGAATGGCGACGGTCGGAATGATCGACGACCGCAGCGAGCCCAGGAACAGGAAGACCACCGCGGTCACGATCAGCAGCGCCTCGACCAGGCTGCGGATCACTTCGTGGATCGAGCTGTTCACGAATTCGGTGGAGTCATAGATGATCTCGCCGTGCAGTCCGTGCGGCAAGAGCGCCTGGATCTGAGGAAAGACCTTGTGGACGCCGGCGATCACGTCGAGCAGATTGGCCTCCGGCGCGACCTGGATGCCGATATAGACCGCCTGCTTGCCATCGAAGCCGACCTCGGATTCGTAATCCTCGGCGCCGAGCGTGACGTTGGCGACGTCCTTGAGCCGCACGATGGCGCCGCCGCTCTGCTTGAGCACGAGATTGCGGAACTGCGCGGCCGAGTGCAGGCTGGTCGATGCGGTCAGATTGACCTGCACCATCTGGCCCTTGGTGGTGCCGATGCCGGATATGTAATCGTTGGCGGTGAGCGCCGCGCTGACGTCGGCGGCGGTGAGCCCGTAAGCCGCGAGCTTTTTCGGATCGAGCCAGGCGCGCAGCGCAAAGACCTTTTGCCCGAGCAGTTCCGCGGTCTGCACGCCGGGCACCGCCTGCAGCTTGGGCTGCACCACGCGCACCAGGTAATCGGTAATCTGGTTCGGCGCCAAGGTGTCGCTGTTAAACCCGATATACATGGCATCGATGGTCTGACCGACCGTCACGGTGAGCTGCGGTTGCAGCGTGCCGGTGGGCAGCTGATTGAGAACGGAATCGATTTTGGTGCTGATCTCGGTGAGCGCCTTGTCGGGATCGTAGTTGAGCCGCAGATTGACGGTGATCGTGCTTACGCCGCTCTGGCTGACCGAGTTCATGTAATCGATGCCGTTGGCCTGCGCGATGGCGTTTTCCAGCGGCGTGGTGATGAAGCCGGCGACGACGTCGGGATCGGCGCCGTAATAGATCGTGGTCACGGTGACGACCGCGTTTTCGGTGCGCGGAAACTGCAGGATCGGCAGGACCGTGTAGGCGCGCAATCCCAGCACGAGAATGAACAGGCTCACGACCGAAGCCAGCACCGGCCGGCGAATGAAAATGTCGGTGAAGTACTTCACGTGCGGCCGCCTAGCGATCGAGCGGAACGTTGGGCGACGCATCCGCACTCGGCGTGATCGAATTGTTGATCAGCACCACCGAGCCGTTGTGCAGCTTGATCTGCCCGGCGGTGACGACCACGTCGCCCGCCTTGACGCCCTTGAGCACGGCGACCTGATCGCCGCGCGTCGACCCGGTGGTGACGAAAGTCTGTCGCGCGATCAGTTGCGGCTTGTCGCCGGTCTCGACTTTCTTATCGACCACGTAAACCGTGTCGCCGTAGGGGTTGTAGGTGATGGCCGTCTGCGGCAGCGTGATCAGATTCTGCGGCGCGCCGGTGGCGGTATCGATGGTCGCGTACATGCCGGGCAGCAGCTTATGGTCCGGATTCTGCAGCGTCGCCCGAACCTGAACGTTGCGGGTGCTGGAATCGACCTTCGGATTGATCGCGGAAATCGCGCCTGGAAAAGTCCGGTCCTTGAACGCGTCGACCTTCACGGTCACCTTGTCGCCGATCCGAATGCGGTCGACCGATTGCTGCGGCACGAAGAAATCCAGGAACACCGGATCGAGCTCCTGCAGCGTTACGATGGTGGTGCCGGCGCCAAGATATTGGCCGAGATCGACGGCGCGAATGCCGAGATGGCCGGCGAACGGCGCGCGCAACGTCTTCTTGTCGAGCACCGCCTGCTGTTCGGCGACCTGCGCCTTGGCGTTCTTCAGATTTGCCACGTCGGTGTCCAAGGTCGCCTGGCTGACGGCCTGGATCTTGAACTGTTTGAGGTCGCGCTGATAGGTCAGCTGGCTCAGTTCCGCGGTCGCCTGCAGCGAGGTGAGCTTGGCCGCGTCGTCGTCGGCGCGCAGCTTCAACAACACGGCGCCCTGCTTGACGTCGTCGCCGGAGTTGAACGAGATCGAATCGACCACGCCGGCGACTTCGAGCGAAAGGTCGGCGCCCTTCACCGCACGCAAGCTGCCGACCGCCTCGATTTGCGGTTGCCACTCGCTATACGCCGCGGTGGTCGTCGATACGGTTTGCGGCGGCGCTTTCATGGCGCTCATGAACTTCTTGATCATCATCGCCTTGAACGCCTGGAATCCGAAAATCCCGCCGAGCACGATGGCGACCGCGATCAGCATGATCGCCATGCGTTTGATCATTGCCTGGGCTCCGTCTTGATGCCGCGCGCGCCGGCCACCAGATCGGTCGTGGTCGCCGCGCCCGGCGCCTCCGGGCTCAGCGGATTGGTCTTCACGTCGATTCGATTCCACCAGCCGCCGCCAAGCGCCTGGAACAGAGCGGCGGTGTCGGCAAGACGCGCGGCTTGCGCCTGCACCAGGGCAAGCCGCGCCTGGGTGTAGCTGCGTTCGGAATTGAGCAGAGTGACATAGGCGATGGCGCCGAGACGGTATTGTCCGTGGGCGAGATCGAGCGTCGCCGACGCGGCGCGCAGCGCCGCGGCCTGCGCCTTCAGGGTGGCGGCGTCCAATTGCAGCGCGCGCAAGGCATCGGCCACGTTCTGAAACGCGCCCAGCACCGTGTTGCGATATTGCGCTTGCGCCTCGGCGTAGGCCGCCTTGGCGGCGCGCTCCTGATGCAACAGGGTGAAGCCGTCGAACAAGGATTGCGTGCCGCTCGCCGCGGCGCTCCAGATGATCGTGCTCGGCGAAAACAAGGTCGCGATTTTCGAACCGGCCGCCCCATAGTCCCCCGTGAGAGTGAATTGCGGCAGCCTGTTGGCGATGGCGACGCCGATCTGGGCGCTGGCTTGATGAAGCTGCGCTTCGGCGGCGCGCACGTCGGGACGCTGCTCGACCAGTTGCGACGGCAGGCTGAGCGGCAGATGCGTCGGCAGCCGGAGCACGGCCAGCGTCAGGTGATCGCGCGGCCGCGCGTTGGGGAAGCGGCCGGTCAGCGCCAGCAGCACGTGACGCTGCTGCTCCAACTGCTTCTCCAGCGGCGGCAAGGTGGCTTGCGTCGTCGCCACTTCGGATTGCTGCGTCAGCACGTCGGTCTTGTTGGCGGCGCCGACGTTGAATTGCTGCTGCACCACGTTGAGCTGATCGGTCTCGGTCTTGATGATGTCGCGCGTCGCCGCGATCTGGCCGCGCAGCGAAGCTTCCGCGACCGCCGCCGTCACCACGTTCGCAGTCAATGTCAGATAGGTCGCCTCAAGCTCGAAGCGCTGATAATCGGCGAGCGCCGCCTGGGCTTCGATTTGGCGGCGCTGACCCCCGAACACGTCCGGCGCGTAGGAAACATTCACCGTCGCCTGGAACAGATTGAAGATGAAAGGCGCTCCGGTTTCGCCGAACTCGGCCGGCGAGAATTGCTCGCGCGTGCCCGAGCCGTTGGCGCTCACGGTCGGAAAGAGTTTGCCGCGTTGCGCGTACAGATTCTCCTTCGCCTGCCAGAGCGCGGCCTGCGCGGCTTGGAGACTCGGATTGTTACGCAGCGCCGCCGCGATCAGGCCGTCGAGTTCCCTCGAATGGAACAGCGTCCACCACTCCCCCGGAATGTCGCGCCCCGGCTCGAACTTCTGCGAGGCGCCGCCGGTCACGTCGATGGCCGCCGTCCCGGCAGCGTGATCTTCGGGCGTGTAGCCCGCCCCGGCCGGCGCCAGCGGCACCTTGAAGTCGGGTCCCACGGCGCAGGCTGATAATAAAGACAAAGTAAGTGCGCCGGCGATGGCCGGCAGCCCCAATAGGCTCCGCCCGCGCAGGGCGGCGCAACTTCGGGCGCCACGCAATAGGCCGCGGCGCGCGCTGAACCGATCGAACCGAACCACCTACCCACCCTCTCAAGGGCGAGACTAGTTATTTACTATCCGGTTAGTCAATAACTTGACTTTTTAAGCTGTGGATGCCTAGGTTGGGCAGATGACCGACGTGCTGGAAACGCGCCCGGAGACACGGCGGCGGCGCAAAGCCGAACGCCCGCAGGAGATTGTCGAGGCGGCGTTCGTCGAATTCTCACGCAACGGTTATACCACCACGACGCTCGACCGCATCGCCGAGCGCGCCGGCGTCACCAAAGGCACGATCTACGTCTACTTCGAGAACAAGGAACACCTGTTCATTTCCATGGTGCAGGAGTTCACCAAGCCGCCGCAAGAAACCCTCGACGAAATGTACCAGACCTACGAGGGTTCGACCGCCGACCTCCTGCGCGCGCAATTCAGCTACATCTATCAGCACATCGTCGAAGACAAGCGCCGGCGCGAAGTGGTGCGCATGCTGATCGCGGAAGCTGGCCGCTTCCCCAAGCTTGCCGACCGCTATTTTGACGAGATCCTGAGGCCGTGCCTCGATCGGCTCAAACACGCCATCCAGCGCGGCATCGACCGCGGCGAGATCCGCAATTCGTCGATCGTCGACTCGCCGCAGGTCGTCATCGCCCCGATCGCGCTGGTGGATTTGTGGATGATGCTGTTCGAAGACCGCCAGCCGCTCGACCTCAAAGCCTATTTCAACGCCCACCTCGATCTGGTGCTCAACGGGCTGTTGGCAAAATCTTAAATAGCGCCCTCACCAATTGGCGGCAGCCGGCCGCGGTATTACATTTCAAGAGAACGCAATACCGAGGCTTCCATGATCACCAATGTGCTCATCGACATTCTCGCCAATGAGCTCATGATCCGGTTTGGCGGACGTGGTCGACCAGTGCGCTGGCACAGCGGTCCAATCTCGGCACTATAATCATTAGCGATATCACCTACTCCGAGTTATCACCGCAATTCCAGAGTGTACGATCTCTCGATGCGGCAATAGCAGTTTTGGGCGTTGTTCTTCAGCGAATCCCGAGACAAGCACTGTTGATCGCCGGGCATACCTTTGTGAGATATCGGCGTCTTGGCGGCCCTCGATTAAATGTCCTTGCCGATTTTTTCATCGGTGCGCACGCGCAGGTGCTCGGTCGCCCGATACTCACGCGCGACGCGCGGCGCTATCGGACTTATTTTCCGGCTGTCGAATTGATCAGTCCTGATTGAAGGCTGCCTAGTGGGGGCGGCCTGCGGTCGCGTCGGGTCGGGATCGTTGCCGCTTGAGCCGGTCCCCCCCTCGAAAATTGCGTCCCCACCCCGCGCGCGCCCTCAACCAATACGCTATAATGCCGTGTCAGAACCAGGGAGCGGCTCCCATGCACGACATCGTCATTCGCGGCGGCACGATCATCGACGGCACCGGCAAGGCGGCGGTCACCGGGGATGTGGCGATCGACGGCGGACGCATCGCCGGCGTCGGCGGCAAGCAGCCGCCGGGAAAGCGCGAGATCGACGCGGGCGGTTTGCTGGTCACGCCCGGCTGGGTCGACGTGCACACCCATTACGACGGCCAGGCGATGTGGGACCCGCTGATTTCGCCGTCGTGCTGGCACGGCGTCACCACCGTGGTGTTCGGCAACTGCGGCGTCGGCTTCGCGCCGGTGAAGAAGGAGCACCGCGGCGCGCTGATGGATTTGATGGAAGGCGTCGAGGAGATTCCCAATCCGGTGCTCGCCGCCGGCCTGTCCTGGGAATGGGAGACGTTTCCGCAATTCATGGACGAACTGGAACGGCGGCCGCGCGCCATCGATATCTGCGCGCAGGCCGCGCATCTGCCGACCCGCGTGTATGTCATGGGCGACCGCGCCGTCCGCCGCGAACCGGCGACTGCCGACGACATCGCCGAGATGCGCCGGCTGACTATCGAGGCGCTGCGCGCCGGCGCGTTCGGCTTCACCACCTCGCGCACCGATTCGCACAAGACTCCTGACGGCGAACTCGTGCCGTCGCGCGACGCCGACGATCATGAGTTGCTCGGCATCGGTTCGGCGCTCGGCGTCACCGGCACCGGCGCGTTCGGCATGAACTCGGACTTCGACGACGAGGAATTCGAGCTGCGCTGGATCCGCAAGCAGGCGCGCGAAACCGGCCGGCCGGTGTGGTTTCTGCTGACCGACCGCTACAACGATCCGCAGCGCTGGCGCCGTATTATCAAACAGGTTCACGCGATGCGCGCCGAAGGCCTGCCGGTGACGGCGCAGATGGCCGGCCGGCCGATCGGCGTGATGATGGGAATCGGCACCGCGCTCAACCCGTTCACGGTGCGGCCGACCTATAAGAAGCTCGAAGGCCTGCCGATCGAGGAGCAACGGCGGCGACTGCGCGATCCCGCCGTGCGCCGGCAGATTTTGTCCGAGACGCCGTCGGAGGCCGCGATCGCAAGGCTTGCGCAATTCCGCCAGGTGGTCGCCAAGGCATTCGACAAGTTTTTCATCATGGGCAATCCGCCGGACTACGAACCCGGTCCGGAAAAAAGCGTAGCGGCGATCGCCAGGCGCGAAGGCCGCACGCCGGAGGAAGTCGCCTACGACTACATCCTCGAAGACGGCCAGTATCTGTATTTTCCGGTGGTGAATTACGTCACCGGCGATCACGAGCCGATCCGCGAGATGCTCAACGATCCGGCGTTTTTGCTCGGCTTGAGCGACGGCGGCGCGCACTGCACCTCGATCGTCGATTCCGGCGTACCGACCTACATGCTCACCCACTGGAGCCGCGACCGGAGCCGCGGCCCGAAGCTGCCGGTCGAAATGCTGATCAAGCGGCAGACCAGCGAGACCGCCGATTTCTTTGGCCTTGCCGACCGGGGCCGGCTCGCGCCTGGGCTGCGCGCCGACGTCAACATCATCGACTACAACCGGCTGCAGGTGCAGAAGCCGATTCTGATCCACGACATGCCGGCAAACGGCCGCCGCTTCGTGCAAAAGGTCGATGGCTACCAGATGACCATCGCCGCCGGCACGCCGATCTTCGAGAAGGGCGAGCACACCGGCGCCCTGCCCGGCCGGCTGGTCCGTGCCGGCCGCGACAATGCGGCGTTGGCGGCGGCGGAATAACAACGGAACGTCATTGCTGGCTCGACCCAGCAATCCATGCGGCCGTCATGCGCAACAAATGGCTGACGGCAACGCAGCGATTGCCGATGGCTGTCGCCCCCGATGCCGACAGATTCCCCGTCAAAAACCGTTAGCGATGCACGCTCCAACCAATTAACATGCAACAGCTCATACAGGCAGCGACCAATGCGAAACTCATTTTGCTCGCACGATTCCTGGATCTTCACAACCCTATTCAGCGCGTCGCTAGCGACTTCGATCTCCGAAAACCCCATTGTATGAATTTGAATTGATCTGAATTCAGCACTACCGTAATCGGCACCGACTCTAAGATTGATTTTCGTCGCCCCCGAGGATTGATGCTCAAGCGCCTTCTTTCGAAGAGTTGCATATGATGGCGCGGAGTCAATTGAAGGGTTTAGGCTATAAATTGGAAGGCCGGCCATCTGTTTGACCATTTCCTTCATCGGTAATAGGTGTTTAAAGTATTTGTCCCGATAAAAACTTTCACCGTCGATTTCTACAAGATCGTATCGCCGCGGATCAGGTTTCGCAAGAATCTGTAATGTCCGCGTCTGATCGTCGGCATGGAGCACCTCAAAGGTAAAATCCATACGGCACCGTTCGATCTTCGAGGCGCGCGATTCAGACATTCTCAAAAGGTTAGCAGAATAGAACGGTAAAAGGCCAAGCTTTACCGGCTAAACTTCTTATACTTGATCCGCTGCGGGATCACCGTGTCGGTGCCAAGCCGGCGCATCTTGTCTTTTTCGTAGTCCTGGAAATTGCCCTCGAACCATTCGACGTGGCTGTCGCCTTCGAAGGCGAGGATGTGGGTGGCGATGCGGTCGAGAAACCAGCGATCGTGGGAAATGATCACGGCGCAGCCGGCGAAATCCTCCAGCGCCTCTTCCAGCGCGCGCAAGGTGTCGACGTCGAGATCGTTGGTCGGCTCATCGAGGAGGAGCACGTTGGCGCCGGACTTGAGCATCTTGGCGAGGTGCACACGGTTTCGTTCGCCGCCGGAGAGCTGACCGACCTTCTTTTGCTGGTCGGCGCCCTTGAAGTTGAAGGCCGAGCAATAGGCACGCGAATTGACTTCGCGCTTGCCGAGCATGAGCTGGTCGAGGCCGCCCGAGATTTCCTCCCATACGGACTTCTTGCCGTCGAGCGAATCGCGCGACTGGTCGACATAGCCGAGATGGACCGACTCGCCGACCTTGATCGTGCCGGCGTCCGGGGTTTCCTGCTTGGTGATCATGCGGAACAGCGTCGTCTTGCCGGCGCCGTTCGGGCCGATCACGCCGACGATGCCGCCGGGCGGCAGCTTTAAGGCGAGGTCGTCGATCAGGAGATTGTTGCCGAAGCCTTTGCGCAGATGCTCGAAGTCGATGACGTTCTGGCCGAGCCGCTCCGCCACCGGAATGACGATCTGCGCGGTCTGGGTCTGCTTGTCGCCGGCTTTTTTCAGGAGGTCCTCGTAGCGCTCGTAGCGCGCCTTGGACTTGGCCTGGCGGGCGCGCGGCGAGGCTGAGATCCATTCCTGCTCGCGGGCAAGCGTACGCTGGCGCGCCTCCTCCTCGCGGCCTTCCTGCGCGAGCCGCTTCTGCTTCTGCACAAGCCAGGACGAGTAATTGCCCTCGTAGGGAATGCCGCGGCCGCGGTCGAGTTCGAGAATCCAACCGGTGACGTTGTCGAGGAAATAGCGGTCGTGGGTGACGATGAGGATGGCGCCCGGATAGCTGCGCAGATGGCCTTCCAGCCACAGTACCGATTCGGCGTCGAGGTGGTTGGTGGGCTCGTCGAGCAGCAGAAGCTCGGGCTGTTCCAAGAGCAGCCGGCACAGAGCGACGCGGCGCCGCTCACCGCCCGAGAGCGATGCCACATCGGCGGTATCGGGCGGGCAGCGCAACGCGTCCATCGCCTGATCGACCTTGGAATCGAGTTCCCACAGACCCTTGGCCTCGATCTCGTCTTGCAGCTTGGTCATCTCGTCGGCGGCCTCGTCCGAGTAATTGACCGCGAGTTCGTTGTAGCGGTCGAGGA
The DNA here is from genome assembly GCA_050725855.1 of Xanthobacteraceae bacterium. Classification (GTDB taxonomy): domain Bacteria; phylum Pseudomonadota; class Alphaproteobacteria; order Rhizobiales; family Xanthobacteraceae; genus BOG-931. The sequence continues at coordinate 11,033 of JBOHIU010000201.1, forward strand.
TCGCCTTCTGCGGCGCCACGCCGTCCATAACGTTGTCGCGCACCGACTTGTTCGGATCGAGCTGCGGCTCCTGCGCCAGGTAGCCGACGCGGGCTCCCTCGGCCGCCCGGGCCTCGCCGGTAAACTCTTTGTCCAGTCCCCCCATGATGCGCAGCAGCGTCGACTTGCCGGCGCCGTTGACGCCGAGCACGCCGATCTTGGCGTCCGGATAGAACGACAGATTGACGTTCTCCAAGACCTTGCGGTTGCCCGGGTAGGTCTTTGACAAATCTTGCATATGATAGATGAATTGACGGGCCATTCGGCGCCCTGCCTCTTTCTTGGCGCCCGTTCAAGCCCACGCGCCCGGCGTTGGGCGTGACCACAAAGGCGCACTTTGGGGAAAATCTGCGGCTGATGTAGCGAGCCCATGGCGTCGCGGCAAGAGAGCCTGACGCAGAGCCTCATCGCCTTCGCCGAAAGTCTGCCGAAAGTCTGCCGAAAGTCTTGCGCCGCCGTCCCACAGGAAGGCGGGCGCCGTGGCGGGGGCGGCGTTTACGTTTCTTCAACGGCGAATCAATACTGGAACTTTGCGCTGCCTAAATCGCACCAAATTTTAATGGTTTCAGGCTGACAATTGAAGTCAAACGAGCGTTTGAAAATAAAGCTCGCGAGACCAAAGGGTGGTGGCATCCCGAGAAGGGCCTTTAGCGAAAGGCCAAGGGAGCGTTTGATGTGGCGCAATTTTACGAAAGCGGTCCGCGACCTGCAGCGCACGTTCGCCGAAGGCAGCGGCAGCTACCGTCCGGATCTGCACTACATGCGCGGCCCGGGCCCGAAATGGCACGCCAAGTACGGCAATCTCGCGCCGAAGGCGATGCCCACCGCGCGCACCATCCGGGCGCTGCATCATGCCGCCGCACACCGTCCATAAGGGCGGAACCGCCGTCATTCGCGGCTCGGCCTTGCCGAGCGCCTGAAGGGTGACCGGCGGACAGCTTCTTTTCGGCCCCGTCATGTTCTAGAACCACCCGCGGATTTCATAGGGTGGAACCATCATGGCGCTGCGCTGCGCAATTCTCGACGATTATCAAACCGTGTTCCTCAAGATCGCCGATCTCGCCAAACTCAAAGGCGATGTCGAATTCAACGTCTTCAATGAGCATCTCGACGGCGCCGACCGGGTCATCGCCGCGCTGCAGGACTTCGAGATCGTGGTCGCGATGCGCGAGCGCACCGGCTTTGCCAAGGCCGTGATCGAGGCGCTGCCGAAACTCAAGCTCCTGATCACCACCGGCGCCCGCAACGCCTCGATCGACACCGAGGCGGCGAAGGCGCGCGGCGTTGCCGTGTGCGGCACCGGCTCGTTCGGCAGTCCGACGTCGGGCATCGTCATCGGCCTGATGCTCGAACTGACCCGCCACATCGGCTACGAGAACGCCCGCCTGCACGCGGGCGCGGTCTGGCAATCGACCATCGGCGCCGATCTCGAAGGCATGACGCTCGGAATTTTGGGACTGGGCAAGCTCGGCACCCGCACCGCCGCCATCGCCAAGGCGTTCGGCATGAAGGTCGTTGCCTGGAGCCAGAACCTGACGCCGGAGAAATGCGCGCAGGTCGGCGTCGGCTATGTCGGCAAGGATGACCTGTTCCGCCAGGCCGACTTCATCACCATCCACGTCGTGCTGTCGGCACGGTCGCGCGGCCTGGTCGGCGCGCGCGAGATCGGCCTGATGAAGCCGTCGGCCTTTCTCATCAATACTTCGCGCGGACCGATCGTCGACCAGGCGGCGCTGCTCGCGGCCTTGCGCGAGAAGAAAATCGCCGGCGCCGGTCTCGACGTGTTCGACATCGAGCCGCTGCCGCTCGACCATCCGTTGCGCAAGATGGACAACGTCGTGCTCACCCCGCATCTCGGCTACGTCTCCGAGCAGAATTACCGACAGTATTTTGCGGGCGTGGTGGAGGACATCCGCGGCTTCCTCGACGGCAAGCCGGTGCGGGCGTTGGATTAACTGTTATGCTCCGCGACGGCGGAGCATCCAGCATCCCATCGCCGCCGCTGATTTCCTGGATCGTCCGCCGGAGCCTGTGATCGGGACGGCCAGTTCGGACGGTTCCGTCGAGAGGACGGATGACAGGGAGGAAGCCTGTTGCGCAAGACGCTCAATTGATATGTTTGGCTGACGGAGCCATGCCATGACCACACGCGAGCAGAACGATTTTCTCACCCTGACCGGCCCCGGCACGCCGATGGGCGCGCTGATGCGGCGCTACTGGATTCCGGCCTTGCTGTCGTCGGAAATTCCCGAACCGGATTGCCCGCCGGTGCGGCTGAAGCTTCTGGGCGAACGGCTGCTCGCCTTCCGCGACACCGCGGGCCGGGTCGGCGTGATGGACGAGTTCTGCGCCCACCGCGGCGTCTCGCTGTGGTTCGGCCGCAACGAACAGCATGGCCTGCGCTGCCCGTATCACGGCTGGAAATACGACGTCAGCGGACAATGCGTCGAAGTGCCCTCCGAGCCGGCCGAGAGCGGCTTCTGCAACAAGATCAAGCTCGCCTCGTATGCGTGCGTCGAAATGGGCGACGTGATCTGGGTCTATATGGGGACGCCGGAAAAGAAGCCGCCGCTGCCGAATTTCGAATGGGCCACGGTGCCGGGCACGCATCGCTTCGTCAGCAAGCGCACGCAGGAATGCAACTGGCTGCAGGCGCTTGAGGGCGGCATCGATTCGGTGCATGTCTCGTTCCTGCACCGCCACGACCTGCGCAGCGATCCGCTGCATGCCGGCCAGGGCGCCGAATTCACCCGCGAGACCGCGGCGCGTTTCGAGGTGATCGAGAACAAGGGCGGCATGGTGATCGGCGTGCGCCGGCCCGCCACGCCGGGCAATCTGTATTGGCGGATCACCCAATGGGTGATGCCGTTCCACACCATTATCCCGCCCTACGGCGACAACGCGCTAAACGGCCACGCCTTCGTGCCGGTCGACGATGAGAACTGCATGTCATGGTGTTTCACGCACCACCCGGCGCGGCCGCTTTCGGCGCACGAGCTTGACGTCATGAGCCATGGCGGCGGCATCCACGTCGATCTCATTCCCGGCTCGTTTCGCCCGGTGGTCAACAAGGACAACGACTACATGATCGACCGCGTAGCGCAGCAGCACCACAAGTCGTATTGCGGGGTCAAAGGCATCGCCATGCAGGACGCCGCGATCCAGGAAAGCTGCGGGCCGATCCAGGACCGAGCCAAGGAAAACCTCGTCTCGACCGACAACGGCGTGATCATGGCGCGGGTTCGCCTGCGCAAGGCCGCGCTCGCGGTGGCCAAGGGCGCGGATCCCGACGGGCTCGATCCGGCGACGCACGCGGTGCGCTCAGCCTCGATCGTGCTGCCGGAAAGCGCCAACTTTTACGACGCCGCCGGCGACGCGCTCAAGGCGGACGCCGGCGTCGCCCACGCGTCGGTGTGAACGCTGGGCGCGGACGCATAAAATCACCAGGCCCGCTTCGCATCCGAACGGCGATCGTTTGTGCCCGCAACGGCAGCGTCCGGCTGCGAAATTCGCATATTGACGATGGACGCACAGAATCCGGCTTTCAAAAACATGCTCAACCCCGACGTCGCCGCCGCCGACGCCGCCGGCCAGGCGCGCGGTCTCGAAGAAGCGCGAGTGAGATTCCGCAACGCTGTCGGCGATGCCGAAAGGTGCGAGGTGCGCGCGCTCAAGAAGGGAATAATGTTTCAGCAGATCATC
>JBOHIU010000202.1:0-3498 GCA_050725855.1 Xanthobacteraceae bacterium
CAAGAAGATGTACGTGCTGCGGAGGATCCTCAATCCGATGGGCACCATGGACGCCATCGACTTTTTGCTCGACAAGCTGCGCAACACCAAGAACAACGGCGAGTTCTTCGACTCGATGAATACGTAGCCAGGTAGCATCCTACGAACAATGGATCTGGAGTTCCTAGTCCGAGGCTTTTGGTTTTTTTGAGACGCTGCGTCGCCGCCGCGGGGGATCAATAAACCGGAAAGGTCAGGCGGGCACGAGGCCGTGCCGCAGCATGATCTCCTTCACCTTGGCCATGTCGGGTTTGCCGGGCACGTTGATCGCTTCGGCCATGGCCTCGAAATAGCCCCGTCCAATTGTTCCCTTATTCATGACGACAAGCGCCCGGACCGTCTTTGCATGGTGATTGGCATGATGATGAACACGGCCACTGGGGATAAAAAGCGAGTCGCCGGGTCGAAGTTCGTGCGGCTCGCCATCGACGGTGGTCGTCAGGGTGACATGCCGCCCACCCTCACAAATAGCGTCTGCGCCGATTGCCAGTCAGCGGTGAAGCAGGGCGACGAATTGCTCAACAGTGAGGCTGGCGTCGGCGATGATGCGGCGGAGCGTGCCGGCGCGGATCTGCTTGTGGTCGGGGACCACGACCCTGGCGTAAGGTTGTTCGCGACAAGCATCATATGGCTGCCGGCTTGGCGACGAAACACGAATCCAACGCGCTCTAGAGCGGAGCGAACATCCCGTCCGGACAAATCGGTGGGAAGCGTGGCCACGGCGAGCCCGGACAATTGCTCCCTCAGGCCGCCTCGACCTCGACAAACTCCTTGCCCGCCTCGGTGGGTACCGGATCGCCAGCGTCGCGACAGTCCTCGACATAAAGCGCGATGGCTTCCTGGATGTTTTTAAGCGCTTCGGCGCGGGTGTCGCCCTGGCTCACGCATCCCGGTAATGCCGGCGCGCTGGCGACGTAGCCGCCATCCCCTTCCAGCTCCAAGACGACCGTGTAGCGCATGGAAATCTCCCGATGGATGTGCGTGCTCCCAAAGGCTGTTACGCGCGCGAATGCCACCATTCTTACCGCAATTGCCCGGCCGATGCAGCCGGAACGCGTAGGGCGGATCAGCGGCAGCGCTTAGGCGATGCGGCCTTGCTCAGTCATCCCTCAGAGTGACGGGAAACCGGCATGGGCCGCCGCGTATTGAGCACCACGTAGGGATTGACGAAGCACATCGCGCCCTTGCCGATGGCGGTCTCGCAGCTTTCGCGGCTCGAATAGCCGCATTCGACCAGAGAGCCCGGTTTTGGGTCGAAGCCGCAATATTGTTCAGACTGAGAGCTTGGTGCCGCGGTGGCGGTGGGTGTGGCCAGGGCTGCCGATGCCGGTACAGCGAGCAGTGCGGCCGCAAAAATGATCCCGCGTCGCATCGTGGTGGTCTCCTCGCTCTGTCCCAATGGTTAGCTTAATAGCCGCGATTCGTCGGCGATTGAAGCGCCGGGTCAGTCTATCGCACCGCATCCATGGCGCCAATGAGGCCGGCCGGATCTGTGACCGGCAGCGAGCAGGTCTCGCCGACGCAGATGAAGGCCGCGGCCTCGTTCGCCGCCTTAAGCTTTTCCCGCGCTGGATGGCTCGGCGGCAATGCTTCCGCCGATGCCGCATGCAGCACGATGCGGTCGAGCGGCGGCAATTTCCGCGCGGCGGCAAGGAGTGCGTCGGCGCGCTCGCCCTGCCCGGTCACGACGATCTCGGCGCCACGAAGCCGCAGGTCGACGGCATTGAGAAGCGCCATGTGCGCGTAGAGGTTTTCGACCGCGGCTGGCGCAATGGCGGCAATGAGGCGATCGGCCTTGTCGCGCCAACGGTCGTCTCCGGCCAAGACCGCCAAACGGATCAGATTGGCTGCCGCGACGGCGTTGTGGTTGGGCGTTGCTTCGTCGGTGGTTGCCGCCGGCCGCACGACAAGTCCTTCGGCATCGGCGGCGGTGAGATAGTAGGTGCCGGTCTCGGCATTGGCGTAATCGCGGTCGAGCGCCCGCTGCCAGGCCAGCGCCTGAGCGAGGTAATGGCGCTGTCCGGTCGCCTCGTAAAGCGCCAGGCCGGCGCGGATCATCGCGGCGAAGTCGGAGGCAAGACCGGGAAACTTGAGTTGGGCCGCCCGCCACGAATGCCCCAGCCGGTCGCCGCGCGTCATCTCGTTGGCGATGAATGCAAAGGCGCGCGCGGCGAGCGCGATCCATGACGCCTCGCCAAACATCAGGCCGGCATTGGCGAGCGCCGCGATCATCAGCCCGTTCCAATCGGCCAGCACCTTGTCATCGAGGCCGGGCCGAACGCGCGTCTCGCGCGCGGTGAGCAGCTTCGCGCGCAAGCCCTCTAGCCGCGCTTCGTCCTCTTCGTTGCGCGGCAGCGGCGTGAGCCGATTGAGAATATTGTGACCTTCGAAATTTCCGTCCGGCGTGACATCGTAGTGCCGCGCAAGAAATTCACCGTCCTCGATGCCGAGCGTGCGCAGGACCTCGTCATAGGACCAGACATAGAACTTCCCCTCTTCGCCCTCCGAATCGGCGTCGAGCGAAGCCGAGAATGCGCCCTGCCCGGTGATCATTTCGCGCTTGAGCCATGCGACAGTCTCGAGCGCGCGCTGGCGATAAAGCGGCTTGGCGCTGCGTTGATGCGCGATGGCGAGAAGTTCAAGAAGCTGCGCGTTGTCGTAAAGCATCTTTTCGAAGTGCGGCACCAGCCAGCGCTCGTCGACCGAATAGCGGGAGAAACCGCCGCCGAGGTGATCGTAGATGCCGCCTTCGCAGATATGATCGAGGGTGATTTCGACCCCGGCGAAGTAGCGCGCCTCTCCTGTCCGCAGCCCGGCGCGCCACAGCAATTCGAACAACGCCGCTTGCGGAAATTTCGGTGCGCCGCGGGTGCCGCCGTTGACTGGATCGATCAGTCCGCCAAGCTGGCGCGCGGCATTGTCGAGCTCGGCGGCGCCGATGGTGACGCCGCCGGCTTGCTGCGCCGCGGCGGCGAGCCGCTCCATCAGCGCCGCGCGGTTGCGCTCGATCTTGTCCGGCTCTTCGCGGAAGATGCGCGCGATCTCGCGCAACACGTCGACAAAGGCCGGCTTGCCGTAGCGCGACGTGTACGGAAAATAAGTGCCGCCCCAGATCGGTTCGCCGGCGGGGGTGAGAAACATGGTAAGCGGCCAGCCGCCATGTTCGCCGAGATGGTGCAGCGCCGCCATGTAGATCTGATCGATATCGGGCCGCTCTTCGCGATCGACTTTGATGTTGACGAACAGCTCGTTCATCGCGGCCGCGGTGTCGTCATCCTCGAAGCTTTCGTGGGCCATCACATGGCACCAGTGGCAGGCCGCATAGCCGACCGAGAGCAGGATCGGCTTGTTGGTGCGTGTGGCCTCCGCCAGGGCGTCCGGTCCCCATGCCCACCACTCGACCGGATTGTTCTTGTGCTGAAGCAAATAGGGACTCGTCTCCTGCGCGAGGCGATTTTG